>JBIJDJ010000019.1:0-24712 GCA_044344175.1 Sulfuritalea sp. | reverse complement strand
CGGGGGTCTCGTGTCGCCACAGCGAAGCCCAGGATCATGGCTTATTCAACGCCTTGGACCACAGTCTGATCGCCAAGGCGGCACTGGCGCGGGGCGCCAAGGTGGTGATCGAGTCCCCGATCAGAAATCAGAACCGCACGGTCGGCACCCTGTTGTCGCACGAAGTGGCCAAGCTGAAGGGGCACGAAGGCTTGCCTGACGACAGCATTACGATCAAGTTCACCGGCACGGCAGGACAGAGTTTCGGCGCTTTCCTCGCCCGCGGCATCACGCTGGATCTCATCGGCGAAGCCAACGATTACGTCGGCAAGGGACTTTCCGGCGGCCGCATCATCGTCCGCCCGCCGTCGGCCTTCCGTGGCGATCCCTGCGAGAACATCATCGTCGGCAACACGGTGCTTTACGGTGCTACGGAGGGCGAGGTGTTCTTTCGCGGCGTGGCCGGTGAGCGCTTCTGTGTTCGCAATTCGGGCGCCACGGCAGTGGTGGAAGGCACCGGTGATCACGGTTGCGAATACATGACCGGAGGCACCGTGGCCGTGCTCGGCCTCACCGGACGCAACTTCGCGGCCGGCATGTCCGGCGGCATTGCCTACGTATATGATGAAGACGGCATGTTTGCGCGACGCTGCAACCTCGCGATGGTCACCCTGGACAAAGTGCTGGCCGATGCGGAACAGCCCGATGACGGCCTGCGCCACCGCGATCAGACCGACGAGGCGCAGCTCAAGCGCATGATCGAGCAGCACGGCCGTCTGTCCGGCAGCGAGCGTGCCAAAGCGATCATTGCCGACTGGGCTCATGCCCGCGCCAGGTTCGTCAAGGTCTTCCCCAATGAGTATCGTCGCGCCCTGAAAGAGATGGCGGCGACCCGGCTGAAGGAGGCTGTGTGATGGGCAAACCCACCGGATTCCTTGAATTTCAACGCCTTTCCGAAAGCTACGAAGCGGCGGATACCCGCGTCCGCCACTACCGTGAGTTCATTGTCCATCTGACGGACAAACAGGCCAGCGAGCAGGGTGCGCGTTGCATGGATTGCGGCATCCCGTTTTGCAACAGCGGCTGCCCTGTCAACAACCTGATCCCGGACTGGAACGACCTTGTCTACAAGGGCAACTGGCGGGAAGCGATCGACGCCCTGCATTCGACCAATAATTTTCCCGAATTCACCAGCCGCATCTGCCCGGCGCCCTGCGAGGCGGCCTGTACGCTGAATATTCCGCAAACCCCGGTGGGCATAAAGGCCATCGAGCACGCCATCATCGACAAGGCCGGCGAGAACGGCTGGGTCGTGCCGCAACCGGCGAAGAAAAAGACCGGCAGGAAGATTGCCGTTGTCGGCTCAGGCCCGGCGGGCCTGGCGGCGGCGCAACAATTGGCACGTGCCGGTCATGCGGTGACGGTGTTCGAGAAGAACGACCGCATCGGCGGCCTGCTGCGCTACGGCATTCCCGACTTCAAGCTGGACAAGCGGCTGATCGACTGGCGCATGGCGCAGATGAAGTCCGAGGGGGTCAAGTTCGTCACCGGCGCCATGGTCACCGGCGCCGCTTTGCCCAAGGGCGTGATCAGCGATGCGAAGAAGACGGTCAGCGCAGAGCAGTTGAAGAAGGATTTCGATGCCGTGGTACTTGCTGGTGGTGCCGAAAATCCGCGCGACCTGCCGGTTCCCGGCCGCGAACTGGAAGGCGTTCATTTTGCTCTGGAGTTTCTGATTCCACAGAACAAGGAAGTCTCCGGCGGCCGCCCGAATCCGATCAGCGTCAAGGGCAAACATGTAGTCGTCATCGGCGGCGGCGATACCGGTTCCGATTGCGTCGGCACCTCCAATCGCCATGGTGCGGCCAGCATCACCCAGATTGAATTGCTGCCGCGTCCGCCGGATCAGGAAAACGGCGCGCTGACCTGGCCTTACTGGCCGCTGCGCATGCGCACCTCGTCGTCGCACGACGAAGGCTGCGAACGCGACTGGGCCATAGGCACCAAGGAATTCATCGGCGAAAATGGTCGCCTCAAGGCCATCAAGGCGGTGCGCCTCGAGTGGGTCGGCGGAAAAATGAGCGAGATGCCCGGTACGGAATTTGAGATCCCCGCCGACTTTGCCTTCCTCGCCATGGGCTTCCTCAGTCCCGTGGGCGGCGTGCTCGATGCCTTCGGCATCGACAAGGACGCGCGCGGCAATGCCGCCGCCACTACCGAAGGCTCGCAGTCCTACAACACCAGCGTGCCCGGCGTGTTCGCTGCGGGCGACATGCGGCGCGGCCAGTCGCTGGTAGTCTGGGCGATTCTAGAAGGTCGACAGTGCGCGCGCACTGTCGATCAGTTCCTCATGGGTTCAACGACGCTGCCCCGGTAAGCCGGCCTTGAACGTCGTCATCCTAGCCGCCGGGCAGGGCAAGCGAATGCACTCCGACCTGCCCAAGGTCCTGCATCCGCTGGCGGGGAAGGCATTGCTGTCGCATGTGATCGATGCTGCGCGCAAACTCGGCGCCGCACGAATCTGCGTGGTCTATGGCCACGGCGGGGAGCAGGTGCGCGAGGCACTCGATGCGCCCGATTTGAGCTGGGCCAGACAGGAACCTCAGCTTGGCACCGGCCACGCGGTGCTTCGGGCGATGCCCGGCACCGTGCCGTCAGCGCCGACCCTTGTCCTCTACGGCGACGTGCCGCTCACGCGCGTTGCCACGTTGCGGCGACTGATCGAGGCGACCGGCGACGAGTCTCTGGGCCTGCTTACGGCGCACCTAGATAATCCGCAAGGTTACGGGCGCATCGTCCGGGTTGGCGGCAAGGTTACGCGGATTGTCGAGGAGAAGGATGCCGACGATGCCGAGCGCGCTATTCGCGAAATCAACACCGGCATCCTGATAGCGCCAAGCGCCGCACTCGCGCGCTGGCTGCCGACATTGGGCAACCGCAACGCCCAAGGCGAGTACTACCTGACCGACATCGTCGCGCTGGCGGTCGCCGAAGGCATGCCGGTGGTCACCGCGCATCCGGATGCGGCATGGGAAACCGAGGGCGTGAATAGCAAGGTTCAGCTGGCGATGCTGGAGCGCGTGCATCAGCGCAATGTCGCCGACCGGTTGATGGAAGCCGGCGTGACGCTGGCCGATCCGGCACGCATTGACGTGCGCGGCGCGCTTGTCTGCAGCCGGGACGTTGCGATCGACGTCAATTGCGTGTTCGAGGGCCGCGTCGAACTCGCCAATGGTGTATCCATCGGCGCCAATTGCGTGCTGAAGAACTGCCGCATCGGCAGCGGCGCGAAGATTGCTCCCTTTTGCCACATCGAAGATGCGGTGGTGGGGCAGGATGACGTCATCGGCCCCTATGCCCGCCTGCGTCCCGGCACGGAACTCGGACGCGACGTGCATATCGGCAACTTTGTCGAAGTGAAGAATTCCAGTATCGCCGACTACTCCAAGGCCAACCACCTCGCCTACATCGGCGACGCCACCATCGGCAGTCGGGTCAATGTCGGCGCCGGCACCATCACCTGCAATTACGACGGCGCCAACAAGTTCCGCACCGTGATCGAGGACGATGCCTTCATCGGCTCCGACACCCAACTCGTCGCGCCGGTCACCGTCGGTCGCGGCGCAACGCTGGGCGCGGGGACCACGCTAACCCGCGATGCGCCGCCGGACCAACTGACGGTTTCGCGCGCGAAACAGATGTCGATTCCCGGCTGGAAGCGGCCGGTGAAAAAGAAGTAAGCCATGTGCGGCATCGTCGCAGCCGTTGCTGCGCGCAACATCGTTCCGGTGCTGATCGAAGGCTTGATGAAGCTCGAGTATCGCGGCTACGATTCGGCCGGCCTGGCGCTGCTCAATCCGACCCTGACCCGGCTGCGCAGCGTCGGTCGCGTCGCCGAACTCGCCGAGCAGGCAGAAGGTCAGGTCGCCCACCATGGCATCGCCCATACGCGCTGGGCCACACACGGCGTGCCTTCCGAGCGCAACGCACATCCGCATGTCTCCGCCGGCCTGGCGGTAGTGCACAACGGCATCATCGAAAACTACGCCGAGCTGAAGCAGGAACTGCTCGCCGCCGGCTACGCTTTCAGTTCCGATACCGACACGGAAGTCATCGCCCACCTGATCCGGCACACGCTCAAATCGGCGCCCGATCTGTTCGAGGCGGTACGCCTTGCCAAGGCGCGCCTGATCGGCGCTTACGCGATTGCCGTGCTGCAGGAGTGGGACGATCGAATTGTCGTTGCCCGCCACGGCGCACCCCTGCTGCTGGGTCTCGGCGAGGACGGCAACTACGCCGCCTCGGACGCCTCTGCCCTGCTGCAGGTGACGCGGCGCATGATCTATCTCGAAGACGGCGATGTCGCCGAACTCAAGCGCGACGCGATTCGAATAGTCGGCGCTGACGGCACGGCGGCCAATGTGCCGGCGGACCGCCCGGTGCATGAAAGCACGCTCTCGGCTGACGATGTCGAACTCGGCGACTACACGCACTACATGCAGAAGGAAATCTTCGAGCAGCCGCAGGCACTGGCGGCCACGCTGGAAATGATCGGCGGTGCGCAAACCTTGAGCCCCAACCTGTTCGGCGTCGCCGCGCCGGAGATGCTGGCCGGTGTGCGCTCGGTGCTGATCCTGGCCTGCGGCACCAGTTATCACTCCGGCCTCGTCGCGCGCTACTGGATCGAGCAACTGGCGGGCATTCCCTGTAGCGTTGAAATCGCCAGCGAGTATCGCTATCGCGTTTCGGTGCCGAATCCGGAGCAACTGGTGGTGGCGATTTCCCAGTCCGGCGAAACCGCCGACACGCTGGCTTCGGTCAAGCATGCCCGGGCGCTGGGCATGGGCCGCACCCTGGCAATCTGCAACGTCGCCGAATCGGCCATCGTGCGCGAATGCGCGCTGCGCTTCCTGACCCGCGCCGGCCCCGAGATCGGCGTCGCCTCGACCAAGGCCTTCACCACCCAACTCGCTGCCCTGTTCCTGCTCGCAGTGACGCTGGCCAAGCAGGCCGAACGCCTGACCCCCGAGCAGGAAGCCGGGCACCTGAGGGCGCTGCACCACCTGCCCGTCGCCGTGCAGAAGGTGCTGGCCCTCGAACCGGCGATCAAGATCTGGGCCAAGCGTTTCGCCGACAAGCAGCACGCGCTGTTCCTCGGCCGCGGCCACCACTACCCGATCGCGCTGGAAGGCGCGCTGAAGCTCAAGGAAATTTCCTATATCCATGCCGAGGGCTACCCGGCCGGCGAACTCAAGCACGGCCCCCTGGCGCTGGTCGACGAGGACATGCCGGTGATCAGCATCGCACCCAACGACACCCTGCTGGAAAAGCTCAAGTCCAACCTCAAGGAGGTCGCCGCGCGCGGCGGCGAACTCTACGTCTTTGCCGATACGGATTCCGCGGTCGATGAAGAGCCCGGCGTGCATGTGCTGCGCCTGCCCGAGCACTACGGCCTGCTCTCGCCCGTGCTGCACGTTGTGCCGCTACAATTGCTGTCGTATCACGTTGCCCTGGTGAAAGGCACGGACGTCGACAAACCGAGGAATCTAGCCAAAAGCGTCACGGTTGAATGAAATCCGACACGGGTTTCGATCCGCGGTTTGCAGAGAAGGCTAACCGGCGCAGCTGCAAGCTGCGGAATCCTGCGCAGCGGGAGTGTGGTCCGCATCCTGATCCTGCGCTGTGCTTTTATATGCATGGAGAGTTAGGTCAATGAGAACCCAACGTGGGGAATCAAGCGTGGCGACGCCGCTGAGCGATATGGGCGTCTGCATCGCTGCGCTCAAGGCAGCGGGTAACCTGATCCGCGTGCGCTCGGAAGTTGACCCGAAGTTTGAATTGGCGGGAATCGCCCGCAAGCTCGAAGGCGGCAAGCCGGTGCTGTTCGAACGCGTCAAGGGCCACGCATTTCCGGTGTTCACGGGGCTGCTGTGGAACCGCGCCATCGTCGGTTCGCTATTCGGCATCGCCAAGGAGAAGGTGCCGTTTCGCATCGCCGAGGCGGTCGGCAAATGGCAAAAGAACAAGGGTGCGCTCGCCGCAAGAACCCTGGAGCGCGCCCCGGCCAATGAAGTGATCGAGGAAGCCGTCGATCTGTCCGTCCTGCCGATGCCGGTCCATGCTCTCAAGGACGGCGGGCGCTACCTCGATTCCTCGCTGGTCGTCGCCCGTCATCCGGAAACCGGCGGCATCAACGCGGCGATTCACCGCATGCAGATGACTCGCAAGGACCGGCTGACTTTCCTCATCGATCCGGGGCGGCATCTTGAAGAGTACGTCGCCATCGCTGAGCGGCGTGGCGAGACGCTGCCGGTGACGATCAACAACGGCGTCGGGCTGGCGCCCTGGATCGTCTCGTCGCTGCCGCGGCTGGGCGACGGCAAGCCGGCCATCGCCAGCCATCTGGCGGGGCAGGCCATTCACTGGATGAAGGCGCAAACCGTCGATGTGCCGGCCTATGCCGATGCTCAGTTCGTGATCGAGGCCGAGATCCTGCCGGGTATCCGTGAATGGGAAGCGCCCTTCGCCGAAGTCACCGGCTATTACGGTGGCCGTGACAAGCGCTATGTCATGAAGGTGAAGAAGATCACGCGGCGGCGCAAGCCGGTGTTTCATACGGTGCTCTCCGGCCAGGAAGTCTGGAACGCGGTTGGTTTTACGGCCGAGGCGGCGATCTTCCGCACGGTGCAGGCGAAAATTCCGCAATTGAAGGCGGTGTACCTGCCGCCCGGAGGCTGCGGTTTTTACCAGGCGGTGGTGCAGGTGGCGAATACCCGCGCCGGTATCGGCAAGGATGTGATCACCGAGACGTTCAAGGCATTTCGCTCGTTGCAGAGGGTGGTGGTGGACGCTGACGTCAACCTGTATGACGCGGTCGATGTCGATTGGGCGATCACCACGCGCTGCGATGTCGCGACGGATCTGGTCATCCTGCCGGCCCAGGATGGCCACATCCTCAATCCCATCGTCAAGGTAAATGCCGATGGCCGGGGCGGCACGGTCAGCAAGATCGGCATCGATGCCCTGGTGCCGTTCGCAGCCGACCGCAAACTATTTACCCGTGTCAAGTTCAAGGAAGTCGATCTGGGACAGTACGACATCACGTACTGAGCCGCTCACTACCGGCCGGAACGCGCCTATTTCGAATCAAACAAGCCCGTGTGCTCATGCTGGCGCACCAGATCTTTGAGGGTGCGTATCAAATCGCGGGAATTGTTTTCACCGAACGGCTTGAGCACTTCCTGCTGATGCACCCGGGCTTTGGCAACCAGCGCGGCGACCCGCGCCTGACCCTTGGCAGTACTTGTCACAATGGTCTGCCGGCGGTCGCCATCGGTGTCTCGGCGCGCTACCAGGTCTTCCGCTTCAAGACGTTGCACCAGCTTTGACAGCGTTGGTTGCTTGAGCAATGCGAGGCGGCAAAGCGTGCCTATCGTTTCGCCGGAACTGCCATGCAAGCTGGCCAAAACCCGCCATTCAGCGACCGTCAGACCCGCCTCTGCGACTTCGCGGTGGAATTCGCTGGAGATCCAATAGCTGGCTTGCGCCAGCCAATAGGGCAAGTATTCGTCGAGAAAACGAGCCGTTGTCGATGCATCGGCGGAAGCTTGCGCCATGGTCTTTGTTGTCATCACAACAGCACTCCACGTATATGATTGCATTGCGATTGCGGGCGGTGGCACTTCCGGTCGAACGGGTTTCTGCAACCGCACATTCAGATATAATTATATGAAACTTCATGCGCCCTGAGCAAGGCAATTGCTTATCGGTGGCTGTGCGCTATTAATCAAGACGATTTTCACGTGCAGTCAATATTTGTATGAATATTCATGCTCCAATGGTCTGAACGATGCAGTCTTCAGTAACGAAACGAAGTCCTTTGGATTAGAGGAGAAGGTAAATGAAATACCAGAAGCACGAAGCCAAGGCGTGGGCGCGCAAGAATCTGCCCGGTATCAACGGCGGTATCATTCAGCCCCTGAACAAGGACTACAGCATCGACTACGCCGGCACCAAGGCTTGGATCAACCGCCAGATCGAGATGGGCGTTGACTCCATCACCTGTGACGGCGCCTGCGGCGAATGGCTGACCTTCACCGTCGAAGAGCGCAAGAAGATTTACGAAGTGGCAGTCGAGGCGGTCGCAGGCCGCGTGCCGTTGCTGGCCAATACCAGCCACCCCAGCATCATGGCCGCCGTGGAACTGGCCAGGCATGCCGAGGCCGTCGGCATCGACGCACTGATGCATGTGACGCCGTATTCCAATTCGTCCTCCAACGAAGGTGTGCTGCGCTACTATGAGTACCTTGCCGAGCGCGTCAACATCGGCATCTGCCTGTACAACACCCGTCCTTCCGGCTATGTGCTGACCCCCGAGTTCATCAAGGAACTCGCGGAAAAGATTCCGAACATCTGCGGCATCAAACAGGGCATGGGCAGCATCGATCAAACGCTCAAGGCCTACAAGGCGGCGGGCGACCTGATCGTCATCGGCGACCCGTTCGAGGATTACTGGCCCGAGCAGATGCGTTACATGCCGGATACCGCGATGCAGTTCTGCAACTTCGTCGGCGCACTGTTCCAGACCCCGGCCAAGCCGCGTGTGTCGCAGTACACCAAGTTGCTCAAGGCTGGCAAGATCGCCGAGGGCATGCAGATCTACAACGATCTGTCGCCGCTGCGCGTCCTGTTCCACGAGACGCAGATTGCCTACCTGATGGGTAAGGGTGTGTTCCCGCTGGCCGGCCTCAAGTACTGGGCCGAGAAGCTCGGGCTGCCCGGCGGTCCGGTGCGCCCGCCCTTCGAGGTGTTGTCCGAATATATGCGCAACCAGATCGATACGCGCCTGGTCGAAGCCGGCCTGATCTGATCGTCGAAGTGCATCGCGCACACGGCT
Organism: Sulfuritalea sp.; assembly: GCA_044344175.1. Classification (GTDB taxonomy): domain Bacteria; phylum Pseudomonadota; class Gammaproteobacteria; order Burkholderiales; family Rhodocyclaceae; genus Sulfuritalea. Next base: position 15,837 of record JBIJDJ010000019.1, on the reverse strand, counting down.
GGACGTGAGGTAGAGCCATGATTGGATTCGAGTTGTCCGAGGAACAGCGGCAGCTACAGGATGTCGCGCGGCGCTTTGCCGAGAAGGAGATCAAGCCTGTCGCCAGCGTCGTGGATCGCATTGCCGATCCAAAGCAGGCCTTTCCTCTTGAGGTCATCAAGAAGGGCTTCGAACTGGGATTCCACTCGCTGCTGATTCCCGAAGAGTATGGCGGCATGGGCGGCAGCACGCTCGATTACGCCGTACTGCTGGAAGAGTTGGCGGCTGGCGATATCGGCATGGCGAATGCCTTTCATGTTGTCATGTCGATGTCGGAAATGATCGCCCGCATGGGTAGCAAGGAGCAGTGCGAGCGCTGGTTGGTACCGATCGCCAGCGATACGAGCGGGACGCACTTGATCTGTTTCGGCGCCACCGAACCTTCCGGCGGCACCGAGATATTCTGTCCTCTTCCGGATCCGAAGCTGGGTACCCGGACCAGGGCGATCAGGGACGGCGACCATTACGTCATCAATGGCAGCAAGGTCTTCTCCAGCAACGCCAGCGTGTCGACGCTTTATGGTCTGCTCGCGCGCAGCGACAGCAGCAAGGCAAATTCCGAGTCCTGTTCCGTCTTCTTTTTCCCCGCCGATACCCCAGGATTTTCAATCGGGACCATCGAGGACAAGATGGGGCATCGGGCCTCGATGAACGGGGAGCTCATTTTCGAGAACATGCGCTTGCCCGAGGAGTACATGCTGGGCAAAGAAGGTGCCGGGTTCGAGACTATCAATGCCATTTACGACACCAACGGTGTCGGCACCGGCACGATGGCCGTGGGTGTCGCCCGCGCCGCGTATGAGCATGCCTTGCAATACGCTAGGGAAAGGGAGATCTGGGGCCAACCCATCGGCAAGTACCAGGCGGTCGGTCAGATGCTGGTCGACATGAAGGCGGATATTGAAATGGCCCGGTTGATGGTGCGCCGCGTGGCGTGGCAAAGCGCAAACCGCATGTCCGCAGAAGGTATGCTGCCGCCCAACATGGCCAAGGTGTACCCCGCTGAAATGGCGCGGCGCGTCACGATCAAGGCGATGCAGATCTTCGGTGGATCCGGCTACATGAAGGACTACCCGATCGAGAAATATGTGCGCGATGCGATGGTGCTGCCGATCATCAGCGGCGCCAATGAGGTGTTGAAGCATTTTATGTCGCAGCGGCTCCTGGAATCCTGACCCATCGCTGCCGCCGCAACGAAAAATGAGGTCGCCTGCAATGAGTCTTGATAGCCTGTTCAATCCGAAGTCGATCGCCGTGTACGGCGCCTCGGCCGCCGATAGCCGCAAGCTCGGCAACACGCTGCTGAAAAATGCCGCCAACGGTGCCGGCGAAGTCATCGCCGTGCATCCGGAAGCGGAGACCATCGACGGCATCCCGGCGGTGGCGAGGCTCGATCGGCCGATTGACCTGGCTCTGATTTCAGTGCCGGACAAGAGGGTCGAGGCGGCTGTTGCCGATGCCGCCGCCGCGGGTACCGGTACCGCGATTGTCTTGTCGTCCGGTTTTGGCGAAACCGGAGCAGAAGGGCGCGCTGTCCAGGATCGCCTGGTGGCAATCGCCAAGTCCGCCGGAATGCGGCTGGTCGGTCCCAACTGCATGGGTGTGGTGAGTCATCTGGGCGGCGATCGCTGGCTCAACGGCTCCTATTTCTGGCGCATTCCGGCCACGGCCGGCGGCTTGTCCTTCGTCAGCCAGTCCGGAGCTTTCGGCGGCATGTTCTTCGGCCACATGCGCGCGAGCGGGCTCGGCTTGTCACGCTTTCTAAGCGTGGGCAATTCCGCCGATGTCGCAATCACCGATGCGCTCGAATGGCTCGGTGATGATCCGCAGACAACGGCGATCGGCATGTTTGTAGAAGGTTTCGGCGACGGCCGGCGGTTCGTCGAGGTGGCGCGCCAGGTAAGCGCTCGCAAGCCTGTGGTCGTCCTCAAGGCAGGCAAGATGGCGGCGGGTGCCAAGGCGGCGGCCAGCCACACTGGCAGCATGGCCGGCAGCCACGCTGCGGTTCGGGCCGGCCTGCGCCGCGCCGGCGTGATCGAAGCCGCCGACACCGAAACGTTTTTCGACGCCATGGACGCCGCCGCGGTCGGACTACGGAAGAAGACGGTGCGCAATATTGCCATCGTGACGATTTCCGGCGGGCCGTCGGTGCTGGCTGCCGATGCGGCGGAACGCGCCGGGCTGGTGCTGCCCTCGTTAAGCCCGGCCACCATGGAACGCCTGCGTGCTCTTGTGCCGTCATTTGCCGCGTTGGGCAATCCCATCGATCTGACACCCCAGTGCCCCATCGAGAATTACATACCGGCCATCGAAGCGATCTACGCCGATCCGGCGGTCGAAGGCGTGGTGGCGATCAATTGTGGCCTGGATCTGAAACCCTTCGGCACCGGTGTGGCGCGCGGCGTTGCAGCCACCGGCAAACCGACCTGCGGCTTCGTGCTTGATGCTCCTGGCGTCGAAGCCGAGATGGCGGGAGCGGGCGTGTTGCGTTTTCCCTCGCCGGAACGCGCCGTCAACGCACTGGCGTCGGGAGTCCATGCATGAGAGCACTGAGCGAATGGGAAAGCAAGCGGCGCCTCGAAGGCCTGCCGTACCCGAAAGAACTGTTGGCGGCTTCACGCGCGCAAGCGCAGGAGTTCGTCGTCGCGCTGGGCAAGCCGGTCGTCGCCAAGGCCTCCGGTGTCGCGCACAAGACCGAGGGCGGCCTGGTGCGCTTCGGCATAAATGCACAGTCCGTCGGCCCGACCTGGGACGAGCTTGCCGCCGCCGGCGACGGTACCGTCTTGCTCGCCGAGCAAATTGGCGCCGAACTGGAACTGATCGTCGGCGGTTACCGCGATCCGAGCTTCGGCCCGCTGGTCACCATCGGCATCGGCGGCATTGCGGCGGAAATCTTCGGCGACGTCGTCGCGATCCTCGCGCCGCCGGAAAAAGGCGAAGTCGCGGCAGCGGTAGAGCAGTTGTCAGGGCGCAAGTTGCTGCAAGGCATCCGTGGCGGCCCGCCGGTTGACATCGAAGCGCTGGCGCGGATCGTTGACGTCGTGGCCGATTTGCTGGTCGCGGACCCGATGGTTGCCGAAGTCGATTGCAACCCGGTCATGGTGTGCAAGGGGAAGCCCGTGGTGGTGGATGCGCTGGTCGTGCTGCAAGACGGCACCGGCGCGTAACGTGCATGACAAGCCGGATAAGGAACTTTTCGTCAATTTGAGAAACGAGAGCAGACAATGCAGGAAATAACGACTTATCTGGCGCCTCGCAGCGTGGGCGAGGCGGTGAAGGCGATGGCATCGGGCGATGTCACCGTCTTCTGCGGCGGCACGGACCTCACGCCGCAAACCGACTCGGGCGCGAAGCAGTACAGCGCCAAACTGATGAACATTCGCCGTATCGAGGGTTTGAGCGGTATCGCGGACAAAGGCCACACCATACGTATCGGCGCGACCACCACGGTGACTGAAATCCGGGGCGACGCCCTGATCGCCAGGGTGGCGCCGATCCTGGTCGAGGCCGCCGAACGTTTCGCCAGTGACCAGATTCGGAATGCGGCTTCGGTGGGCGGCAACATTTGCAATGCCTCTCCCGCCGGCGACATGATCAATCCGCTCCTGGTGCTCGACGCTGCGGTCGAATTGGCGAGTTGGGTCAATGGTGCGCTGCGGACGCGCATGGTGCCGCTGGAGAGCTTCTTCGTGGGCCCTCGCAAGAGCGTCAAGAAGCCCGAGGAACTGCTGACGGCGGTTGTCTTCGAGAAACCGGCAGCGGATTTCGTCGGCTGGTTCCGCAAGTCCGGCCCGCGCCCGGCACTGGAAATTTCGACGGTGTCGGTAGGCATCGGCGGTAACCTCGCCAAAGGCGTCTTCCGCAATGTTCGTGTCGCCATGGGTTCGGTGGCGCCGACTCCTCTGCGCGCCCGCAATGTCGAGGCTGCACTTGAAGGCAAGCCGCTCGACGCGGCCAGCATCCGTGCAGCGGTCGCCGCGACCGGCGCAGATGCCAGGCCCATCGACGATGTGCGCGCCAGCGCTTGGTATCGCGAGCATCTCGTTAAAGTCTTCACTGAAGAGGTACTGAATCATGTCCTTGGAAACTGAAATCAAGTTCACGCTCAACGGCCGTCCGGTGTTGGTCAAGGTGCCGGCGACGATGAAAACGCTGGCGATGCTGCGCGACGTGCTTGGGCTCACCGGCACCAAATACGCCTGCGGCGAGGGCGAGTGCGGCGCCTGCACCGTCAGGGTCGACGGCAAGACGCTGAACAGCTGCCTGATGCATGCCGTGGATTGCGACGGACGCGAGGTCGTCACCATAGAGGGCTTGAGGACGCCGGAAGGCATGAACCCGATGCAGAAGGCCTTTGTCGATCACGGCGCCGTGCAGTGCGGTTTTTGCATGCCGGGCATGATCATGCAGGCAGACTATCTGGCGGAGAACAATCCCAATTTGACCCGGGAGCAAGCGCAACGTGGTCTCGAGGGTAACCTCTGTCGCTGCACGGGCTATACCAAGGTTTTGGACGCGGTGACTTCCGTCGTCGAAAAGAAATGCGGCGGACAGCACTGAGAGATGAGGGAACGCTGCTGATCGGCGCGACATTCCGCGATTGCGGCGGGCGCAGACTACTAAAGAGAGCTATGCCATGGAACAGAAAGTCATTGGTTCGACTATCGAAAAAACAACCCTGATCGGCCAGCGCGTCAAGAAGCCCGACGCACCCGACAAGGCTACGGGCAAGACCCGTTACATCAACGACATGGTGCTGCCGCAGATGCTGATCGGCAAGGTGCTGTTCGGCGGCCGCCCGCATGCGAAGATTCTCAGCATCGACACCTCGGCGGCGGAAGCCCTGCCGGGCGTGCATGCCGTTCTGACCGGCAAGGACGCCAGCGGCCTCAAGTTCGGCTTCGTGCGCGACAACGTCGCCCTGAAGGACAAGGTGCGCTGCGAGCATGACGAAATCGCCGCCGTCGCGGCCGAAACCGAAGAAATCGCGCTCAAAGCGCTTGACCTCATCAAGGTGGAATTCGAGGACTTGCCCGGCGTCTTTTCGCCGGAAGCGGGGCGCGAGCCGGATGCGCCGCAGATCCACGACAACTTCCCCGGCAACAAGAGCCTGTATTTCGAATTCAAGCACGGAGACCTGGAGGCGGCCGAGGCAGCATCCGATTTCGTCGTCGACAATGTTTTCCGCCCGCATCATGTCACGCACTGCTGCATGGGCACCTCCTGCGCGATCGCGGATTTCGACACTAACGGCAAGCTGACGATCTGGACGCAAACCCAGTATCCGTATAACTACAAACTGGATCTGGCGCCGGCGCTGGGAATACAGCCGGGAGATATCCGCGTGATCCAGCCCCCGATCGGCGGCGCGTTTGGCGCCAAGCTCGACGTCTACCCCTACGAGCCGATCGCCGCCTTGCTGGCCAGGAAAACCGGCCGTCCGGTCAAGGTGATTTATTCCCGCGAAGAGGAATTCAAAGCCTCGCCCACCCGTCAGCCGGCGGTGATCCATATGCGCACCGGCTGCACCCGCGATGGCGTGCTCACTTTCCGCACCGCCGACGTGCTGCTGGACAACGGCGCCTACACCTCCTGGGGCCCGACCATTCCGGTCATCATGATGCGCACCACCTCGGGCCATTACCGGGTTCCGGTGGTCGACTTCAAGGCACAGGCGATCTATACCAACAACCCCTACGCCGGGTCGTTCCGCGGCTACGGCAATGTCCAGACTACCTTCGCCACCGCGCAGCAGATGGACATGCTGGCGGACATGGTGAACATGGAACCGCTGGAATTCCATTTGAAGAACTCGCAGAAATCCGGCGAGATCACGCCGCAGAAATCCTTCCTGCGGGAATGCGCGCTGGTGGAATGCCTGGAGACGGCGGCAAAAGCCAGTGACTACAGTCGCAAGCGCAAGGAGTACGCCGCGGAACGGGACAAGCCCGGTCGCTACAAGAAAGGCATCGGCCTGGCCTCTTCGATCCACAACGCGGGCGGCGCCAAGATTCACAAGTCGGACGGCATCGGCACCATTCTCAAGGTGGATGACTTTGCCCGGGTTACGGTCATCACCGGCGCCTCTGAAATCGGTCAGGGCATCGACGCGGTCATCACCCTGATTGTCGCCGAAGAACTGGGCGTGCCGCTGGAGCATGTGACCATCGTCAATAACGATTCCGACATTGCGCCGTGGGACGTAGGCGTGCACGCCTCGCGCACCACCTTCATCGCCGGCAATGGCACGCGCCGCGCCGCGCGCAAGGCCAAGGCCCAGATCCTCAACGCTGCCGCGAAGGTGCTCGGCGAGCCGGCGGACACAATGGAACTGCGCGGCGGTTCCGTGGTGCGCGACAAGTGCGGCACCCCGCTCATCAAGCTCGACCGCCTGCTGCGCCAGATGCACTTCCAGGCCGAGCCGGAACTGGTGATGGTCACCGACTACTACGAACCGAAGAGCGAGCCGGAAGGCGCGAAGCACATCTCCGACCACTCCGCCGCCTATTCCCACGCGGTCCATATCGCCGAAGTCACCGTCGACACGCTGACCGGCGAAATCAAGGTGGACAAGGTTACTTTGGCGCAGGACGTTGGTCGCGTCATCAACCGCATGGGTCTCGAAGGTCAGATCGAGGGCGGCATCGCCATTGGTCTTGGCTATGCCCTGAGCGAAAACATGCTGCTGGACAATGGCATGTTGAAGAATCCATGCTTCCGCGATTACAAACTCATCACGGCGCCGGACATGCCTGAGTTGGACATGCACTTTATCGAGAGCAATTGCGCCGAGGGCCCCTATGGCGCCAAGGGCATCTCGGAACTGCCGACCATCGTGATCGCTCCGGCCGTGGCCAACGCACTCTACAACGCGACCGGGGTCCGCATTTACAACCCGCCGCTGTCGCCGGAGAAAGTGGCGCGGGCTATCCACGAGAAGCGCCAGGCCGGTAAGTAGCAAGTTTCGAACGAAAACGCCACATCGCCGCCAGGGCCGAAAGATGAACGTTGCAGACTGGATCGAAAAATGGGCGCGGGCAACGCCGGGCAAAACCGCGCTTCGTTTCGAAGGCGGGGAGATGACTTACCCGCAGTTCAATGATGCAATAAAAGCCAGTGCCAGGATGTTGCGCAACGAGCTCGGGATCAAGCCGGGCGACCGCGTCGCCTACCTGGGACAAAACCATCCGCAAACGCTGGTTCTGGTCTTTGCCTGCGCGCGCCTTGGCGCGATATTCGTGCCGCTCAACTGGCGGCTGGCGCCACGGGAACACCTGATCATGCTTCAGGACTGCGGTGCGACGGCAGTTTTCGTAGACACGCCCTACATGAAGCAGTGCGAGCAGTTTTACGGCGAATTGCCGGGCTGTCGATTTATTGCACTGGGCGAGGGGGGAGTTGATTGCTGGCCGCGGCTTGCCGACCTGTTGCAGGTTGCACAAGGGGAAGATCTCTATCCGGGAATCGGTCTGGACAGTCCGCTGCTCATTATCTACACCTCGGGCACTACCGGTTTTCCCAAGGGTGCCGTGTTGAAGCAGGAGGCAATACAGTACAACGCCTTCAATAGCACTCTGCTGCATGGCATGACCAGCGAGGATCTGATCCTGACCATGCTGCCGCTGTTCCATGTTGGCGGACTGAACGTCCAGACCACCACGGGTCTCTACGTCGGGGCGACCGTTATCCTCCATCGCATTTTCGAGCCGCAGCAGGTACTCGACTGTCTCGTCAACGAAAAGCCGACCTTGACGATTTTCCTCCCGGCGCACATGCAGGCCCTGCGTGACCTGCCGGACTGGGAAACCTCCGATATTTCGAGTTTGCGCGCGGTTTTGACCGGTTCCTGCTTCATTCCGGACGAGATGACGCGCTACTGGCATGACCACGGCGTTCCGCTACTGAACATGTACGGTGCCAGCGAGACCGCTCCGATTGCTATCCACCAGACCATCGCCAACGCCTTCGCTACCGAAGGCTCGATCGGATTTCCGGCGATGCATTGCGAAATCCGCATCGTCGACGCCAGCGGCGCTGACTGCGAAGCGGGCGAACCCGGCGAAATCCTCGTTCGCGGCAAGAACATGATGTCGCATTACTGGAACAACGAGGAAGCCACGCAAAGTGCCCTCGCGGGAGGATGGTTTCACACCGGCGACATCGGCTTCGTCGACCCGAACGGTTGCTATCACATCATCGATCGCAAGAAGGATATGATCATTTCCGGAGGCGAGAATATTTATCCGACTGAACTCGAAAACGTGCTGATAATGCATCCCGATGTGCTGGAAGTTGCAGTTGTCGGCCGCAGGGATCAACATTGGGGTGAAGTTCCGGTTGCGGTGGTCGTGGCCAGGCCGGATAGCAATTTGCAAAAAAGCGATGTTCTGGCCTGGTTCAACGGCAAGTTGGGCCGCTTCAAGCATCCGAAGGACGTGTTGTTTGTCGAGGCCTTGCCACGCAACGAAATGCGCAAGGTGGTCAAGCAAGTCTTGCGCGCCATGGTGGCAAGCTGAAATCAGATGAAAATAAAATACTCTGCATGGCTTCGGCACAGCGTGGGTTGTGACGAGGAACAGATCGCGTTGCCCGCCGAGGTGAAGAATGTCGGCATGCTGCTCGACTGGCTGGCGACGAGAGGCGGGCCGTATGAAAAAGCATTCGAATTCATCGCGGTGGTCATGGTGTCCGTCAATCAGCACTATGCCGACAGAAGCCAAGCGGTGACCGATGACGACGAAGTGTCGCTTGTGCCGCCGATTGCCGGAGGATGAACGAACATGGGCTTGCATTAGTTGGTGCAGGCGGTGCAGCGGTGAGCCGGGGATCGAAATCAGCAGTTTTGCAAGAGAAGCAGTTCAATCGGGATATCCCGTTGTTAACCACAAAAAGAGGAGATGTACCATGAAGAAGAAACTTCTGTGCCTGGCCTTGGCCTCCGCACTTTCGGTATCGGCGTACGCCGCGGACAAGGTCAAGGTCGGTTTCATCAGCACCCTGTCGGGTCCCGGCGGTGTGTTGGGCGCGGCCATCCGCGACGGCTTCAACCTGGCGCTGGAGCAGACTGGCGGCAAGCTGGGCGGGTTGCCGGCCGAAGTGATCATCGAGGACGACCAGCAAAAACCCGACGTAGCCAAGCAACTGGCGGACAAGCTGGTCAAGCGCGACAAGGTGGATTTTGGCACCGGCATCGTTTTCCAGAACATCCTGCAGGCGGCACAGGCGTCCTTTCTCGGCGCCGATACCTTCTACATCAGCCCCAATACCGGCCCTTCCGACCTTGCCGGTGCCGGATGCAATCCCTATTTCTTCGCTGTCTCCTGGGTCAGCGACAGTTACTCGGAGGCGACCGGCAAGAACGTCAATGACAAGGGCTTCAAGAACGTCTTCGTTGTTGCACCGAACTACCCGGGAGGCAAGGATGTGGTCGCCGGTTTCAAGCGCTACTACAAGGGCGCCTATGCCGGCGAGGTCTACACCAAGCTCGGGCAGCTCGACTATGCCGTAGAAATATCCCAGATACGCGCCGCCAAACCGGACGCCGTGTTCTTCTTCCTGCCCGGCGGCATGGGCGTGAATTTCCTCAAGCAATGGCAGCAGGCCGGTATGGGCAAGGATTTTCCGCTCTTCGGCACCGGTTGGTCCTTCGATCAGGATACGCTGGCGTCGGTTGGCGAGCCGACGCTGGGAGCGCTTAATGCGTCTCACTGGAACCTCGACCTGGACAATGCGGCCAACAAGAAATTCGTCGCCGATTTCGAGAAGAAGTTCGGCCGTTTGCCCAACGAGTTTGCCTCGCAGGGTTACGACGCGGCAATGCTGATCGATGGTGCTGTGCGTGACGTCAAGGGCAAAATCGAGGACAAGGCGGCGTTGCGCAAGGCACTCGAGGCGGCCAACTTCAAGTCGGTGCGCGGTGCCTTCAAGTTCAACACGAACCACTTCCCGATCCAGAACTACTATCTGCGGCAAGTCGTCAAGGACGACAAGGGGCGCTTCGTCAACAAGACGACGGCTACGATCTTCACCGATCACCAGGATGCCTACGTGGCGGCTTGCAAGATGTAGGAAGGCGATGCCGCCCGGTGCGCGTCCTCCATGCGGAGTGCGCACACCGGGCGCGCCACATTCACGATGACCTGGATACTCTTTCTCGAGCAATGCCTGAACGGCTTGCAGTTCGGGCTGATGCTGTTTCTGCTGGTGGCTGGCCTGACGCTGATTTTCGGCATCATGGACTTGATCAACCTGGCGCACGGCTCGCTCTACATGGTTGGCGCCTACCTTGTCGCCACCCTGACTCAGGTCAGCGGTTCCTTCGTGCTGGCGGTGCCGCTGGGCATCGCCGCCACCACCGTCATTGGCATGGCGGTCGTAGCGCTGGTGCTGCGCGGCCTCTACAAGCGGGACCACTTGAGCCAGGTGCTTGCGACCTTCGCGCTGATCCTGATCGCCAATGAAACCACGCGCGCCATCTGGGGCTTGCAGCCGCTATCGCTCAACGCGCCGCAGGCACTGTCAGGCTCGGTCGAACTGCTGCCGGGTCTGCACTACTCTGCTTTCCGGCTGCTCATCATCGTCGTCGGCCTGGCGGTCGCCGCCCTGCTTTATTTTGTCGTCGTGCGCACGCGCATCGGCATGCTGGTACGCGCAGGCGCTTCCAACCGGCAGATGGCGATGGCGATGGGCACCAACATCAAGTGGTTGTTTACCGCCGTCTTTGGTGCCGGCGCCGCCCTGTGCGCGCTTGCCGGCGCCATGCTCGGCCCTTTGCTGGTGGTGCAGGTCGGCATGGGCGAGAATATTCTGATCCTCGCTTTCGTCACCGTGGTCATCGGCGGTATCGGCTCGATGCGCGGCGCCTTCATCGGCGCCTTGCTGGTAGGTATCGTCGATACCTTCGGTCGCGCCTTCATCCCGACCCTCCTGCGCAGCGTGCTGTCGCCCTCGTTCGCCGACGCCGCCGGCCCCTCGCTGGCGGCCATCTCCATCTATCTGCTGATGATCGGCGTGCTGTTCTGGAAGCCGCAGGGACTTTTCCCTGTCGGGAGTTGACCATGGCGGCAAACTTGCGTCGTCACGGCTGGCTCATTGCCGGGTGCGTTGTGGCTCTGGCTTTTCCCCGGTTGGCGGCGATGGTCGGCCATGAGTTTTACGTTTCCTTTGCCAGTCGCGTGCTGATCTGGGCCATGCTTGCCACCAGCCTCAATCTTCTCGTGGGCACGGGTGGCATGGTGAGCATGGGTCACGCTGCGTTCTTCGGTTTCGGAGCCTATGTTGTCGGCATTATCGCGCTCGACGCGCCGCAACTGTCGGGTGCGTTGAGCGTCCTGCCGTTGGCGATGGCCGCCACCGCGGTGCTGGCGCTGCTTATCGGCACGATCAGCCTGCGCACGCGTGGCGTCTACTTCATTATGATCACGCTGGCCTTCGCCCAGATGCTGTTTCACATCTTCATTTCGCTCAAGGGCTACGGCGGCGACGACGGCATGACCATCGCCAAGCGCTCGCCGCTGGCGGGGCTCGACATGGCCAATGACACGGTGTTCTATTACGTCGTGCTGGCGCTGCTCGCGGTCTGCCTGATTGCCCTGGCGCGACTGCGCGACTCGCGTTTCGGCCGAGTCCTGCGCGGCATCAAAAACAACGAGGCGCGCATGGAGTCCCTGGGCTATGCCACCTTCCGCTTCAAGCTGACCGCGTTTGTCATCGCCGGCACGCTCGCTGGTCTGGCAGGGGCATTGATGGCTAACCAGAACGGTTTTGTCAGCCCCAACATGTTGAATTGGGATCAGTCAGGAACGGTGCTGGTGATGATCATTCTTGGCGGACTCGGCAGCCTGTGGGGCGGACTTGCCGGCGCCGCGGTGTTTCTTGTTCTGGAGGAAGTACTGACGGCGTTTACTCCCCACTGGCAGATTGTCCTCGGCCTGATCCTGCTCGGTGTGGTCTTCTTTGCGCCGAAGGGCATCGCCGGCCTCTTTGCGAGGAAGCCGCAATGAACGCGCCGCTGCTGCTCGAAACCCGCGCCCTGTGCAAGCGCTTTGGCGGCCTGGCCGCCACGGACGCGGTGTCGCTGGGGATACGGCGCGGCGAATGCCACGCGGTCATCGGCCCCAATGGCGCCGGCAAGACGACGCTTATCAGTCAGCTTTCCGGCAGCCTGCATCCCGACTCTGGAACGGTACATTTTGCCGGTCATGACGTAACCGATTTGAATGCGCACCAACGCGCCATGCTCGGCTTCGCCCGCTCGTTCCAGATTACCAGCATCCTCGGCGACTTCAGCGTTATCGACAATGTCGGCATTGCCGTCCAGGCTGTGAGCGGTTCGAGCTTCCGCTTCTGGCGTCCGGTGGCTGACGACACCGAACTGGTGTCCAAGGCGCAGACTATCCTGCGCCAGGTAGGCCTTGAAGCGCGGGCGTCGCGCCAGGCGCAGAACCTGTCGCACGGCGAACACCGGCAACTCGAAATTGCCTTGGCATTGGCAACCCGACCGCAATTGCTGTTGCTTGACGAGCCGATGGCAGGCATGGGGCCGGATGAGTCCGAGCGCATGGTTCAATTGATCAGCGGCCTCAAGGGTCACTACACGGTCCTGCTGGTCGAGCATGACATGGATGCCGTTTTCCGTCTTGCCGACCGCATTTCGGTACTGGTCGCCGGGCGTGTCATAGCCACCGGCTCGGTCGTTGAAATCCGGGCTAACCCCGAGGTCAAGTCCGCCTATCTGGGCGAGGAGGCAACGAATTGAGTGCCCTGCTTGAAGTCGAGGGCCTCGAAACCTTTTATGGTGCAAGCCAGGTGTTGTTCGGTGTCGGGCTGCGTATCGCGCCGGGCGAAATGGTGACCCTGCTTGGTCGCAACGGCATGGGTAAGACCACCACGGTGCGCAGCATTACCGGCCTGGTGCGCCCGCGCGGCGGCACGGTACGGTTTCGCGGTGAGCCTATCCAGGGTCTCGACGCCGACCGCGTCGGCCGAGCCGGCATCGGTCTGGTGCCGGAGGGGCGTCAGATCTTTCCCAACCTGACGGTGCGCGAGAACCTGGTGGCCTGGGCCTCGAATCGCAGTGGCGCTGCCGACCCGTGGACGCTGGACAGGGTGTATGCCTTCTTTCCGCGCCTGGCCGAACGCCAGAAGAACATGGGCAACCAGCTCTCCGGTGGCGAGCAACAGATGCTGGCCATCGGTCGCGTGTTGATGACCAACCCTTACCTCATCATCCTCGACGAAGCCACCGAGGGTCTGGCACCTCTGGTGCGCGAGGAAATCTGGCGCTGCCTGAGCACCCTCAAGAGCAACGGCCTCGCGCTGCTAGTGATTGACAAGTACGTGCGCAACCTCATCGCCATTGCCGACCGACATTACATCATCGAGCGTGGCCGGGTGCAGTGGGAGGGAAGCTCTTCGGCCCTGGGCAGCCAACCGGAGCTGTGGCACCGCTATCTCGGCGTTTGAGCTGGCCGCGTGGTCGTTAATTCGACAGCATGGCGCGAAGCGCACTGTGTTTTGTCACGAGCCATGAGCCCTTGATCGAAGGCCGCGATTCGAACAACTACGGCCTGCCGCTGTTCGGCAACCGTTCCCTGTTCCGCAACGAATAGACTTTGCCGGCCACAAACTGGCCGGGCGATGAGTGGGCCATGCCGGCGAAAGCTCTATCATTAGGCAATGTTCAGACCCCGGTTGCCATGTTAGCCAAGCCTCTGCGCGTTCTCTCCGTCATCCCGCCGATGACGCAACTCAACACGCCGTATCCGTCGACGGCCTACCTGACCGGTTTCCTGCGTTCGCGCGGCTATCCGGCGGTGCAGGAGGACCTCGCCCTTGCTCTGGTGCTGCGCCTGTTCTCGCCCGACGGCCTGCGCGCCTTGCGCGAGTGCATCGCGGCCATGCCCGCCAAGCAGCGCACGCCGCGGGTGCAGGACTTCGAGCGGCAATTCGAGCGCTACCTGGCGACGATCGAATCCGCGGTGGCCTTCCTGCAGGGGCGCGACCCGTCCGTCGCGCATCGCATCGCCGGGCGCAATTTCCTACCCGAAGGGTCGCGTTTCGAACCGCTCGAAGCCTATGTCGATGACGAAGGCGGCGATCCGCTGGCCTGGGCCTTCGGCGCGCTGGGCGTGACGGATCGCGCGCGGCACTTCGCCACGCTTTACCTCGACGATGTCGCCGACGTGTTGCGCGAGGCGGCCGATGCACGTTTCGAGTTTGTCCGCTATGCCGAGTCCCTGGCGCAAAGCCAGGCCACGTTCGAGCCTCTGGCGCAGGCGCTGGCCGCAGCGGAAAATTTGGTTGACCGCACGCTGCGCGAACTGACGCTGGATGCCGTGCAGCGATACGCACCAAATGTAGTGCTGGTGTCTACGCCCTTTCCCGGCAACGTCTACGGCGCCTTCCGCATCGCCCAGGCGATCAAGGCGCACGATCCGTCCATAGTCACCGTGCTCGGCGGCGGCTTTGTCAATACCGAGTTGCGCGAGCTGGCCGAGCTTCGGGTCTTCGATTATTTCGATTACGTCACGCTGGACGACGGCGAGCGTCCGCTGCTGGCGCTGCTGGAACACCTGAAGGGCGATCGACCACGCGACCGGCTGGTGCGTACTTTCCTGCGCAGCGACGATGGCGTGCGCTACATCGATGACAAAGAGCCCGACATTCCTTTCGCCGATGCCGGCACGCCGACCTGGGACGGCCTGCCGCTGGAGCGCTACCTGTCGCTGCTGGACATGCTCAATCCCATGCACCGGCTGTGGTCCGACGCGCGCTGGAACAAGCTGACCGTGGCCCACGGCTGCTACTGGAAGAAGTGCAGCTTCTGCGACGTCTCGCTCGACTACATCTCGCGCTACGAGGCGATCGCTGCGACCACCTTGGTCGACCGCATTGAAGCCATCATCAAAGAGACCGGGCAGACCGGTTTTCATTTCGTCGACGAAGCGGCGCCGCCGAAGGCCTTGCGTGCGCTCGCAGTCGAGTTGCACAAGCGCAACCGGGCGATTTCCTGGTGGGGCAATATCCGCTTCGAGAAATCCTTCACCCCGGAACTCTGCGCCGTACTCGCCGACAGCGGCTGCATTGCGGTGTCGGGCGGGCTGGAAGTGGCCTCAGACCGCCTGCTCAAGCTGATGAAGAAGGGCGTCTCGGTGGCGCAGGTGGCGCGCGTCACGCATGCCTTCACCGAGGCCGGCATCCTGGTGCATGCCTACCTGATGTACGGTTTCCCGACGCAGACCGTGCAGGACACGGTCGATGCACTGGAATACGTGCGCCAGCTGTTCGCCGCCGGCTGCATCCAGTCCGGCTTTTTCCACCGCTTTGCCTGCACCGTCCATTCGCCGGTCGGCCTGCACCCGGAACAGTACGGTGTCCGGCTCAAGGCGCTGCCGAAAGTGAGCTTCGCGAAGAACGATGTCGGCTTCATTGATCCGACCGGCGTCGACCACGATGCACTCGGCATCGCGCTGAACAAGGCGCTCTACAACTACATGCACGGCATCGGGCTGGACCAGGACGTGCGAGGCTGGTTTGCCGGCCGCGTTCCGCGCACGACGGTTCCGCGCAATTTCATCGCCCGGGCGCTGCGCGGATGATGGACGACGAACAGGAGCCGCCCTACGAGATTCCCGAGTCGGAACTCCATCCTTCGCTGGTTGTGCGCGTGATTTTGTGGACCTGCGGCAGCATCGCCCTGCTGCTGGGCATCATAGGTATCTTTTTGCCCGGCCTGCCGACCACGCCCTTTGTCCTGGTCGCTGCCGCCTGCTATGCGCGGGCATCGGAGCCGTTTTA
>JBIJDJ010000138.1:0-7695 GCA_044344175.1 Sulfuritalea sp. | reverse complement strand
GTCGATCACCATTCTTGTGATGATCAACCCTCTCCTCAGTTCGACCTCGAAATTCCTCCGTCAGGCTCATTCCTCGTTGGAAATACGCCCCTCCGTCAGGCTCATACCACGTTGGATAAGGCTCCCGATTGACCGTCAGCACGCCTTTGTGGTTAAATCCGGCCCTCTTTCGCGGGCGGTTAACTCAGCGGTAGAGTGCCACCTTCACACGGTGGAAGCCACTGGTTCGATCCCAGTACCGCCCACCATCAACACTGCCGTAGAAATCCGAAGAAGGCCGGTAAGCCAAGTAATTACAAGGCTTCCGGCCTTTTCATATCGGTCGGCCGGGTCCCGTATTTCACGACCTAAAAAAATCGAAAAGGGCGAATCGCCCTTTTCGTTGTCAGCTTGATCGAATCAGGCCTTCTTCGCCCACGCCACGCAGAAGCCCTTGGGGGACACTTCCGTATCGCCCGGGAATATCTTGCAGCCGCCCTTGTCGGCAGGAGTCTTGCCCGGAACGAACTGGATGCAGCCTAAGCAGTTTTTGTCGCCGTCTGGCGTATCCTTGTACTTCATTGCCCCACGCATCGCATCATTCTTTGCGGCCAGCGCGACTACGGGAATCATCGCCAGAGCGGCACCGCCCAGCCTGAGCAAGTTACGACGAGACTGATCCATTGTTTGGTTCTCCGGTAAATGTCCCCCGACATTGGGGGCCAATTGCGACTCTAGCAAAAATCATGGCGACATGCCACCGTGTCGCCCGCGCCACCAGGGGATAGCCGTCGTGATCAACCGAACGTTCGACTGAACCGTCACCGGAAACATGAAATACCCACGATTCAGCGAATTGAATTCGCAGGCGACGGCAACCCGGGGTGTCCCTGATCTCGGTGCCCTGACATGAAAACCCTCCTCGTTGTATACCACTCGATGACCGGTGGCACTGAGCAGATGGCTCAAGCTCTGGCCGCCGGCGCCGTTGCGGAAAGCGGCGTGTCCTTGCGTCTGCTGCATGCCCCCAACGCCACAGCGAATGATGTGACCGGGGCCGATGCCTATGTTTTTGCCACGCCGGAAAATCTTGCCGCGATCTCGGGACTGATGAAGGACTTCTTCGACCGTTGCTATTACCCAGCGCTCGAGCGGATCAACGGCAGGCCTTATGCAGCGATGATCTGTGCCGGCAGCGACGGCCGGAACGCCGCGCGGCAGATCGAACGCATCGCTACCGGATGGCGCCTGCGGCCGGTCGCCGCTCCGCTGATCGTATGCACCCATGCGCAAACGGCGGAGGCAATACTCGCGCCGAAAGCGATCGGCGCCGCGGATCTGGAGCGCTGCAGGGAACTCGGGGCCGCACTGGCGAGCGGGCTCGCCATGGGCATTTTCTGAGGCCGCAAAACACAAACCCCGGCACTCGGCCGGGGTTGCGGGCAAGGATCCGCAGGAACTCAGGCCGGCTGATCCAGTTCGAAGGCCCGGTGCAATACCCGCACCGCCAGTTCGAGGTACTTCTCGTCGACCACCACCGAGATCTTGATCTCGGAGGTTGAGATCATCTGGATGTTGATGCCCTCTTCGGCGAGGGTGCGGAACATCTTGCTGGCGACGCCTGGATGCGAGCGCATGCCGACGCCAACGGCGGAAACCTTGCAGATCTTGTTGTCGCCGGTGATGGCGCGCGCACCGATATGCGGTTTGATCTGCTCTTCCAGCATCTTCTTGGCACGGTCGAAATCATTGCGATTGACCGTAAAGGAAAAGTCGGTGGTGCCATCGTGGCCGACGTTCTGGATGATCATATCGACATCGATGTTGGCATCGGCGATCGGACCGAGTATCTGGTAGGCGATGCCGGGGCGGTCAGGCACGCCCAGCACCGTAAGCTTGGCCTCGTCGCGGTTGAAGGCGATGCCGGAAATGATCGGTTGTTCCATGTTGGTTTCGTCCTCGAGAGTGATGAGCGTGCCGCTGGTCTCCTGGCCTTCTTCCTCGAAGCTGGAGAGCACGCGCAGCTTGACCTTGTACTTGCCGGCGAATTCGACGGAGCGGATCTGCAATACCTTGGAGCCGAGGCTGGCCATTTCCAGCATTTCCTCGAAGGTGATGCGCTCCAGCTTTCTCGCCTCGGGCACGATGCGCGGGTCGGTGGTATAGACGCCATCGACATCCGTATAAATCTGGCATTCGTCCGCCGTCAAGGCGGCGGCCAGCGCCACGGCAGAGGTATCCGAGCCGCCGCGTCCCAGGGTGGTGATGTTGCCGTCGGCGTCCACCCCCTGGAAGCCGGCGACGATCACCACCGTGTCGTCGTCGAGATCGCGGCGCATGGCGGCATCGTCGATCTCGAGAATGCGCGCCTTGGTGAAGGTGCTGTCGGTCAGCACCTTGACCTGGCCACCGGTGTAGCTCTTGGCCTTGAGACCGAGATCCCGGATCGCCATGGCCAGCAGGGCGATGGTGACCTGCTCGCCGGTGGAGATCATCACATCGAGTTCGCGTGCATCGGGCTGGGGGGAAACATCCTTGGCCAGCGCGATCAGGCGGTTGGTCTCGCCGCTCATGGCGGAAACTACCACCACCAGTTGATGCCCCTTGGCCTTCCAGCGCGCGACGCGCCTGGCGACATTGCGGATGCGTTCGGCCGAACCCATCGATGTACCGCCGTATTTCTGAACTATCAAAGCCATTGCCGTGGTTCGCTGGTTGGAAAACCGTGGATTTTACCCGATAGTCCCCGATACCAAAAGAGCCGGCGACCCGCTTGACTGCTTGTCAGGGGCTGACGAGCACCGTCAGGCCGAGCCGGCGGATACGTTGCGCCATGTTCTCCAGCCATCGCGCTTCCATGCGCCCCAGCCGTGGCGCTTCTTTTTGCAGCGACGGCCGCGCCAGGCTGTACAGATGCACGCCGGCAAGAACCGGCGCCAGAGGCGCAAGCAGCGCCAGCCAGGCCTGCAGTTCCGACTCCGCCGGCGCTTCGCCGTCGATGCGGAACAGACAGGTCTGCACCCAGGTCGGCGCCAGCGCTGCGCAACCGGCCAGGCGACGTGCCACCACTTCGGGCCGGACACGGGTGCCATTGATGCGGGCCAGCCCGGCCGCCGTGCCGGCATCCAGCTTGAACCAGACTTCCCCGCCGGCCCGGCCCAGATGCGCAATGCCCGCTTGCACGGTCTTGCGGTCGAGCAGGCTGCCGTTCGTGATCAGGCGCAGGGGGACTTCTGCGCCAAGGCCGTGCGCGGCTTTCACCCGTTCGGCTACTCCCACCGCCTCGGCAAACTCGCCGGCGCTGGTGGGTTCGCCATTCCCCGAAAACGCCACATCGACCAGGCGGCGCGATCCGGCGGGAACCCGGGTGGCCATGAAGTCGCCGGCGACGGCCGCGTGCAGGAACTCGTTCAGTTCCCGCTCAAGCAGCGCCAGATCGATCGGCGGCGGCCCGCCGCGCCTGAGATCGGGCACCTGGCAATAGATGCAGCGCCAGTTGCAGGCATTGTTGGGATTCAGGTTGATGCCGACCGAAACGCCGCCTGCCCGGCGCGAAATGACCGGATAGACATAGCGCAAGCCGGCGCTGTCACGGGAATGGTCTTCAGTCTTGAGCAGGATGCGGGACATGGGGAATCAAAAAAGATGGCTCAATCGCAAAGATTGCAAAAAGTCGGCGCTGGCGGGACGGCGCTACGGCGCTTTATAATCCGCGCCAACTCACCGGCGCACTTCTGCGACCACTTTGCCACAAACCCGGCACTCCCGACCATGCGCATAACCCGCCGCCTCGAATTTGATGCGGGCCACCGGATCCCCAATCACCAAAGCCAGTGCCGCCATCTGCACGGCCACCGCTACGCGCTTGAAATAACCCTCGGTGGCGGCGTCATCGAAGCAACGGGACGGCCGGACGACGGCATGGTGATGGATTTTTCCGAAGTCAAGGCAATCGCCAAGCAGCATGTGGTCGATGCCTGGGACCACGCTTTTCTGGTCTGGCGCGGCGACCAGGCGGTAACGAACTTCCTCGCCAGCTTGCCGGGGCACAAGACCGTCGTCCTCGACGCCGTGCCGACTGCGGAAAACCTGGCCCGCATCGCCTTTGCCATTCTCGATCCGCTCTACCGCGACAGCTACGGCAACCATCTGCACCTAGAACGCATCCGGCTCTACGAGACGCCCAACTGCTGGGCGGATGCCACGCGCGAAGATATCTCCTGAATCTTCAGGACGCGCTCCGGGAGAGGCGGGAGATGCTCCGTCAAGAGGAACCGGTTTTGCCGCCCGCTCAGTTGCCGACTCAATTGCCGATTGTCTGCCGTGTATTCCAGTGCTATGGTTGCCGCCTGTCGGCGCACGATCAGGACCGCCGCAAGGAGGATGAGGAATGCAAGGCTTGATGATGAACCGGCCGCTGATGATTTCGGGGCTCCTGCAGCATGCCGGCCAGAATCACAGTGACACTGAAATCGTGTCCCGCCTGCCGGTCGGCGGCACGCATCGCTACACCTATGGTGATGCCCACAGGCGCTCGCGGCAACTGGCGCGCGTGCTGCTCGCACTCGGCGTCAGGACCGAAGACCGTATCGGCACCCTGGCATGGAATACCCACCGGCATTTCGAGATCTACTACGCCGTCTCGGGCATGGCCGCGATCTGCCACACCATCAACCCGCGCCTGTTTCCCGAACAGATTGCCTACATCGCCAACCACGCCGACGACCGTTTCATTTTCTTCGACGTAACCTTTGCCGCCCTGATCGAGGCCCTGGTGCCGCATTGTCCTGGCGTCGAGGGCTGGATCGCCCTTTGCAGCCGCGCTGAAATGCCGGGCAATCCGATTCCGAACCTGCAATGCTACGAAGAACTGCTGGCGGCGCAAAGCGACGACTACGAATGGCCTGAGTTCGACGAGAACACGGCCTCTTCGCTGTGCTACACCTCGGGCACCACCGGTAATCCCAAAGGCGTGCTGTACTCGCATCGCTCCACCGTGCTGCACGCCTACGGCTCCAGCCTGCCCGACAGTCTGGGCGCCTCGGCACGCGACTGCATCCTGCCCGCCGTGCCCATGTTCCACGTCAACGCCTGGGGGCTGCCCTATGCCTGCGCCTTGACCGGCGCCAAGCTGGTCATGCCCGGACCGCACCTGGACGGCGCCAGCCTGTATTCCCTGTTCGAGGAAGAAGGCGTCACCATGTCCGCCGGCGTGCCGACCATCTGGCTCGGCCTACTGCAGCACCTGCAGGGGCACAAACTCAGGCTGTCGACCGTCAAGCGCCTGGTCATCGGTGGCTCTGCGGCGCCACCGGCCATGATCCGCGCCTTCGACGAACAGTTCGGCATCACCGTGGTTCATGCCTGGGGCATGACGGAAATGAGTCCGCTGGGCACCCTCAATGCCGGCAAAAACAAGCATCGCTCCCTCCCCGCCGAAGTACGCGACCGCATCCGCCTCAAGCAGGGCCGCAACATCTTCGGCGTGGAATTGAAAATTGTCGACGACGAAGGCAAGGCCCTGCCGCACGACGGCCAGGCCTTCGGCGATCTGCTGGTGCGCGGACCCTGGGTGACCAGCGGCTACTTCAAGAGCGAAGGCGACGACGCCTTGCGCGACGGCTGGTTTGCCACCGGCGATGTCGCCACCATCGACCCCGACGGCTATATGCAGATCACCGACCGCTCGAAGGATGTCATCAAGTCCGGCGGCGAATGGATTTCCTCGATCGACCTGGAGAACATCGCGGTTGCCCACCCGGCGGTGACCGAAGCCGCCGTTATCGGCGCGGCCCACCCGAAATGGGATGAACGCCCGCTGCTGGTGGTGATCAGGAAAGCCGGGCAGGATGTCAGCCGCGAGGAACTGATCGCCTTCTACGAAGGCAAGGTCGCCAAGTGGTGGATACCCGACGATGTGATTTTTGTCGACGACCTGCCGCACACGGCCACCGGCAAACTTTCCAAGTTGCAGCTGCGCGAGCGCCTGCGTGATTACCGTTTTAGCGACGGCCGCTCTGCTTAACGCCGATAATGCCGGCGTTAGCCTTTACTGAAACTTCGTTTTCCTGGAGCATGAATTGACTACACCGATCACCCTCTGCGGTTTCTCCGTCAGCAACTATTACAACAAGGTCAAACTCTCCCTGCTGGAGAAGGACATTCCCTTCACCGAAGCACAGGTGTTTCCCTCCCAGAGCGAGGAAATGCTGAACGAATCGCCGATGGGGAAAGTCCCGTTCATGCGAACCCCGAAAGGGGTCCTCAGCGAATCGCAAGTGCTGACCGAGTTCATCGAAGACAGTTGGCCCGAGCCTCCGCTCTTTCCGCGTGATCCATATGCCCGCGCCCACTGCCGCGAACTGATCGAGCACATCGAATTGCATCTTGAATTGCCGGCACGACGCCTTTACGCAGAGGCGTTCTTCGGCGGCGCGGTGTCCGACGAAACCAAAAAGGAAGTCGCGCCACTGCTGGAAAAAGGGCTGCGCAGCCTGGGGCGACTGGCCCGGTTTTCGCCCTTCATCGCCGGCAGCGACTTCACCCATGCCGACTGCGCTGCCTGGGTGCATCTGCCCCTGGTCAGCCAGGCCGCGAGCAAGATCTACGGGCGGGATTATGTTGACGAATTCCTGCCCCAGGCCAAGGCTTACCTCGCCATGATCGGCGACCGTCCGCACGCACAGAAAGTCAGTGAGGACCGCAAGACCGCCATGGATGCCTACCTGGCAAGGTCCAAAAAATGAGCTCAACCATAAAGACTGAACTTGCCGACGGCGTGTTCCGCATTGAAATCGCGCGCCCGGAGAAAAAGAATGCGCTAACCGCCGAAATGTACCAGGCGCTGGCGGATGCACTGGCCTGCGCCGAAGCCGACCCGGCGGTGCGCGTCATCCTGATTTCGGGCGCAGGCGGCAACTTTACCGCCGGCAATGATCTGGCCGATTTCGTCGACAAGCCGCCGATGGACGAAGATGCTCCCGTGTTCCGCTTCCTCAATGGTTTTGCCAATCTGACAAAGCCCTTCGTCGCCGCCGTCGAAGGGGTCGCCGTGGGCGTCGGCACCACCATCCTGCTGCATTGCGACCTGGCCTACGCCGGCGCCTCGGCCCGCTTCGCCCTGCCCTTCGCCAACCTCGGCCTGACTCCCGAGGCCGCGTCGAGCCTGCTGCTGCCTTTGCGCACCGGACATGCCCGCGCCGCCGAAATGCTGATGCTGGGCGAAGTTTTCTCCGCGCAAACGGCGCTTGAAACCGGCATCATCAACGCAGTCCTGCCCGACGGGCAGGTGCTTGCTCACGCGCTGGAACGCTGCCGCAAACTGATCACGCAACCGGCCGCATCGCTGCGCCTGACCAAGCAGTTGATGAAACGCGCCCAGCAAGCCCTGGTCCGCGAGACCATGAGCACCGAGGGCGAGATCTTCCGCCAACGCCTGGCCTCACCCGAAGCGAAGGAAGCCTTCGCCGCTTTCTTCGAGAAGCGCAAGCCGGACTTCTCGAGATTCGGCTAGTTCGCGGCGCAGACGCCGGCAGGCGCAGTGCTAGAATTCGCAGCCCGACGGATGGGTGGCAGAGCGGTTGAATGGAACCGACATGAATTTTGATTGATGGTCGGTCTGTATAATTTGTGAAACGGAAGGTTGGCAGAGCGGTTGAATGCACCGGTCTTGTTAAATCGAGCGCTGATGTGGAAACGCATCAGATGTAAGGAGTC
>JBIJDJ010000137.1:0-7789 GCA_044344175.1 Sulfuritalea sp. | reverse complement strand
TTGTTTTTGTCGGGTATAGCCTTCCTGCTTCAGGTGCTGCAGTCCGTCAGATCCCCATCTTCTCGAAGATCTTGTCGAGCTTTTCCTGCAACGTGGCCGCCGTGAATGGCTTGGCGATGCAGCTCGATGCGCCGGCCTGGACCGCAGCGGCGATGTTTTCCTTTTTGGCCTCGGCCGTGATCATGAGGAAAGGCAGGGTTTTCAACTCGGCGTCGGCACGCATGGTCTGCAACAGGGTGAGGCCGTCCATGTTGGGCATGTTCCAGTCGGAGACGACGACCTCGAAGCCGCCTTCGCGCAGCTTGGACAAGGCCACGGCGCCGTCCTCGGCCTCCTCGACATTGGTGAAGCCGAGTTCCTTGAGCAGGTTGCGCACGATGCGGCGCATGGTCGAGAAGTCGTCGACCACCAGGAACTTGAGTGAAGTGCGGTCGGGCAGGGTCTCGGTCGGTGGCGCCATAGCCGGCACTATGCCTCAGGCGTGCACCGGCCAAAACCGTGAATACGGGCGGGAACTGCCTAGCTATCTCCGAGCAAACCCTGCCACCAGCGTTTCCGGTTTTCGGGCGCGGCGCGGATGGCGATGATTTCGTCGGGTGGCAGACGGCTCATGATCCATCCCGGCAGCGGCGGGTTTTTGGACGAGCCGCATGACGAGCCGAGGTTGTTCGGGTCGTAGATCTTGATCAGGCGCGGGTTTTCGAGGTCGTCGGCGTAGACGATGCCGCAATACGATTCATGGTGCTCCGCCCGCAGCAGGGCGTCGATACGTTCGATGAAGGCGCTGACCGTGGCGGCATCGGCGGCAAAAGTCGGCGCTGGCGACACGCCGACCGCCACCAGATACCAGCCGGCGGCGGGGTCGATGCGCTGCCAGAACGCCGTCAGTTGATCCCAGGCCAGCACCGACCAGAGTCGGCCGGCGTAAATGCGCTGGAATTCGGTCGGTTCGGCGGTCACGCCGGCAATTCTGCCCGAGTTGCCACCGGCCGGTTGGCTCAGTACGACAGGGTCTTGACGTTCGGCTGCAGGACGTAGGCGGCAATGTCGGCCGGTTTCGCCACCGCGATGCCCTCGATCAGGTCGGTCGGCTTGAGGTCGGCATTGGGCAGGAACAGGGCGCAGACTTCGACCTTGGCGCCCGCCTTCATCAGACCCTGCAACAATTCCTTGGGCGACTTGTTCATCGGCTTGAGCGCTGCCGAGTCCTTGTCCTTGACCGCCAGCTGGCCGCCGTCGCTGCACAGGAGCACGCGTACCGTGGTCTTCTGTGCGAGTGCCTGGGCGGCGAGGACCATGGCCACACCCTGGGTTTGGGTGACGCCGGAATTGATGCCGACAAATAGTTCGGCAGGGCTCTGGGCATGCACGGGCAAGGCGCAGGAAATGCCCAGCGCGAGGGCGATGGAAAGTTTATGCATTGTTGTTCTCCGGTGATTTGCTGCGGGATGCCGGGCGGCAGGCTGCCGCCCGGCGCTTATTGCATGACTACTTCTTTGCCGCCATGGTGTAAGTGCCATCGGCATTGAACTTGACGTCGGCATCGAGGAAGGAGGCCTGGACCTTGCCGCCGAGCAGCTTGACGGTGTCGTAGGCTTCGCCGGAACGGGCACCGGTGCCGCAGACGAAGACCACCGGCTTGTCGGTCGGCAGCGTGGCGATCTTCTTCTCCAGTTCGTTCATCGGGATGTTGACCGAGCCCTTGATGGTGCCGGTGGCGATTTCCTTCGGATCGCGCACATCGACCAGCATCACCGAAGCCGGGTTGGCCTTCCATACGGCCTGGAAGGAGTCGACCGTGACCGAGCCCTTTTCCTTGCCCGGCACCAGCGCTGCCGAGCTTGCCGCCGGGGCGCCTGCTGCACCTGCGGGGGCGCCTGCGGCGGCCGGTGCGCCATGCATCTTTTCCCACTCCGGATAGCCGGGCGGGTACGTCAGCACATTGGTGTAGCCGAGCTTCTTGGCCTTTTCCGCCGAGTTGTCGGAGAGCACGCACTCGAGGCCGCCGCAGTAGAAGATCAGCATCGTGGCCTTGTCGGCCGGCAGCTTGTCGACGTTCTTGTCGAATTCGCTGTCGGAAATGTTGATTGCGGTCGGGATCATGCCCTTGTCGGCGACGCGCTTGGGCCGTGCGTCGATCAGCACATACGGCGCCTTGTCTTCGGCGAGCTTCTTGAGGTAGGCCGCGGATACCGACATCTGTGCGCCCTTGGCCTTCCATTCCGGCGAACCGGCCGGGTAGACCTTGATGTTGGTGTAGCCGAGCTTCTCGGCCTTGAACGCCGAATTGTGGCTCAGCATGCATTCCAGTCCGCCGCAGTAGAACAGCAGCAAGGTGGCCTTGTCGGCCGGCAGCTTGTCGACCATCTTGTCGAACTGGCTGTCGGGAATGTTGATCGCGCCGGGGATGTGGCCGAGGTCGTACTGACGCGCGGCGGGACGCGAGTCGATGATCACGACGCCCTTCTTCGGCGGAATGCTGACGTTCTGGCGCACGAAGTCGTAATCGACCAGCGCCTTGTTGTACCAGCCGTCGCGCGGCTGGATGACCGCCGCATCAGCGGCGTAAGTCGTTACCGGATAAACCATCGGCGCAGCGGCAAGGCAGGCGAGGACGGCGACAAAGATGGTGAGTTGTTTCGTTTTCATGATGAGCTCCTTAAAGAAGGGTAAATTTTTCGGTGGATTCGTTGTAGCGCACCAGCGTATACCAAAGCAGCAACAGGCCGCCGCCGGCAGCCAGGGTCCAGCCCCAGCCGCCCAACATTTCCGGGAGGTACGCCTGAAAGCCGACCCGCGTCATTTCGTATGTCTCGACATTGGTTTCGTCGATCGCGGTCAGGTTGAGTTTCTTGAACACGGCGCTGGCGATCGATCCCATCCAGGAAAAGAAGAACATCGTCACCCAGAGTTTCAGATGGCCTTCGCCCATGCGCCACAGCGAACCGGACGCACAGCCGCCGGCGAAGACCATGCCGATGCCGAAGATCAGACCGCCGACCAGCGAGCCGATCCAGAAGGTCGCCGGAATGGCGAGGTAGGGATCGAGCACCTTCTTCTCGAACAGCAGGGCGGCAATCGGGATGCCGATCGCCAGTGCCAGAATCACGGCCTTGGTCATGTCGCCTTCGGCCGTCATGAAGGGCTCGCGGAAGGCCCGCGCGAAGCACAGGCGCGAGCGATGCATGATGAAGCCGATGGCGAAGCCGGCGACGACGATCACGGCGCGCGCCGCCAATTTCTCGTCGCTGGAGCCATACCATTGCGTGGCCCAGAGCAGCACGCCGACGATGACGGCGAGGCCGATCCACGGATAGTTTTTGGTCAGGCCTTCGGGAATGTCCAGCGCCGGCGGCGCCCGCATGCCCCACTCGATGTGGTCGAGCGTCCACAACAACAGCTTGAGGCCGATTGCTGCGCCGGCCAGGAGGCCCAGCCACATCGCCCAGCCGGCAGGCGATGAATGCAGCACCGGGTTGAAGAAGCCGCCCGTGGTGCAGCCGCCGGCCAGCGCAGCGCCTAGCCCTAGCAGGCTGCCGCCGAGTGCGGCCCAGATATATTCGAGGGGTGGCGGCCGGTTCGGGCTGAACTGCCGCGACAAGAGCGCCGCGCTGAGGGCGCCGATCACCAGCATGATGTTCATCAACGACATGCGGTGCATCAGGAAGCTATCCGTTTGCTGCGGGATGCCGAGCAAGGGGCCGAGGCCGATCAGGTTGTTGAACCAGTCGCCCCAGAACTTGACGCCGCCGAACACACCCCAGACCAGGCCGGAGAGCATCAGGCCGATGATGCCGACCATCAGCAGGATAGCGCCGAGAAACGGGGACCATTCCTCGACAAATATCCTTTCGTAGTCGGTCTTGAAGCCGGCACGCCAGCCGGAGTCGCTATCACTGCTCATCGCTGTTTTGCCTTCTAGCGGGCGCCCCCCACGGCCTGCTCTGCGGTGACCGTGCCGGTACCCCGGCGCTCGAACCATGAGCCGAAATAGAAGACGGCAATCAGCGCGAGTCCGAGAATGCCCAACATGACGGGTTCCGGTATGGCATAAGCGTCGGTAAAGGTGTCGCCTTCCGCGATCAGCCAGGCGGCCTTCAGGGACTTGAGCGCTGCCCCGTAAAAGACCGCAAACCCTATCGTGCCGAGCACTACGCCGCCGACGAACATCAGGGCGTCGAGGCGCCCGGAGAACAGTCCGGCCACCGAAGTGCCCGGGCAGTAGCCGCCCACCGCGAACCCCGCCCCCACCAGCGCGCCACCGACGGCCGCCGCCGCGATCGCCGCCTGCGGCACGGCGATCGAGTCGGGCTTCAGCAGCCCGCCGAGCCTCATCAGCCAAAGGCCGATCGCTGCCACGACGATGGCGGTGAACATGACCTTTAAAACCGCCCAGTCGGTCAGCTTGAACTGGGCGCTCAATTTCACCGGGCTGCCAAGTCCGGCATTCTCCAGTACGTAGCCGAACAGGACGCCGCAGAGCAGGCCCGACACCATGCCATTATCATTGAGGGGGAACATGTCAGACTCCTTTGACCAGGCGGCTGACGATCAACCCGGTGGCGAAAAACAATGCCAGGAAGACGAAGGCCGAAACGCCAAGTGCCGCCGCACCCGACAGCCCCATGCTGCTGGTGCAGCCTCCCGCGATGCGGGCGCCAAAGCCGGAGAGAAAGCCGCCGGCCAGGGTAGTGATCAGGCGCTTCGGGGTGCCGACGCTGCACGCGCCGTCCAGTTGCACGCGAAAGCGGCCCGCCATGAAAGCGCCCGCCAGTGCGCCGATGGCGACGCCGACGATTTCCCAGCTCAACCATGAGCCCATCGGACTGCCGTCAGCCACCATCGGCCCGAGGTAGCCGTTCGCTTTGATGGCCTCCGGCGCCACTTGCAGCCCCACGCCGGCGACCAGGTCGGTAGCCGCTCCACTGGCCCCCAGACCGTGACCGGACAAAGCAAAGGTCAGCAACAGAACCAGGCCGAGCGCGATGCCCGCAACCAAGGGTGGCCAGAAGGGTCTGATTTTCGGATTGGTTTGCTTGCCTGATGTGCTCAAGATGTTTGCCTTTCGATGGCCGGATCGCTGTCGTTGCCGGGCGCCAATTTCATTGGCGACCCGGCGCGGACAGCCGGCGCGTCGTCCCGGGAGGCGCGCGCCTGCGGCTGTGCCCTTGTCAGTTGCAGGTTGCCGGGGCGTCGCCGTCCTTGGCGCCCTTGGTCAGGAAGGCTGCAATGTCATCCATCAATTCCTGGTCCGGGGTGTCGGCGAACTTCTCGGCGGCCTTGTTGCCCGATTTGATGCTGGCGCGATAGGCCTTGCTGACGTACTGCTTGACGGTGTCCTTGCCCTTGGCGTGCTTGTCGGCCTTCAGGTAGGCCGCCCATTCCGCCTTGGTCTTGGTGCTCGGGTTGATGGTGCCGCTGGGTTGCACTGCGTGGCAGGATGTGCACACGCTGCGGTAATAGACGCGGCCGCGTTTCCAGTCGGCGTCGTAGGCGAAGGCCGAGGTGGCGAACAGGGAGAGCAGCGCAGCGGCGCTCAGGGTTTTAGTGAATTTCATGGTCAGGCTCCTTGCAAAAGTGGTGTGATGGATTAATCGACTTCTTCCCAACCGGTGATCATGGCCTTGATGTGGGCCAAGGGCGTATGACCGGCAGTGGTCAGGTAGACGTGGGCGATGAGGAAGGCCAGCATCATGAAGGCGCCGGCGATGTGGCCGTTGGCCACCCATTCCAGCGACAGGTTGCCGAAGCCCCAGGCAGCCCACTTGTCATAGAACAGGTAGAGCACGCCGGTGACCCAGATCAGCGGCCCGACACAGACCAGGATGGCGAGGTAGGCCAGGCGCTGCAGCGGATTGTGCTTGCGCAGTTGCGTCAGCTTGAACGGATGCGGCGCATTCTTGAAGATGCCGAACAGGTAGTAGTTCGCCATCGCCACGACTTTTTCCGTGGTCGGGATGTACTGCTTCCATTCGCCGGTGGTGAAGTGCCAGAAGATCGCGAACACCCAGAGCCCGATCAGCGTCCATGCGGCGATGGTGTGGTAGGCCACCGCCTTCTCGAAGCCGAAGATGGTGTAGGTGCCGTGGATGTCGAAGGCGGTCAGCATCAGGAACATGATCAGACCGGCCTGCGACCAGTGCCAGAAGCGCTCGAAGAGCTTGAAGACATAAATACGTTCGGACATTTTGAATACTCCTCAGTGCTTGCGGCTGGTGACGATGCGCAGCGTGCCGTGACCGATGACGCCGAGCAGGGTCAGGAAGATCACGCTCCAGCCGAGGGTGTCCAGCAGCCTGTTGTTATCGCGGACCGGGATGTAGATGCCCTGGATGCCGGCCAGCCGGCTTTCCTTGCTGTGGCATTCGACGCAGCCCAGCGCCTTTTCCTTGGGCGCCACCATGTGCGTGATCGGCCAGGACATTTCGGTCTTGATGAATTCCATCTTGCCGGAATAGGGGTGTCCGGAATCCTTCATGCCGACCGTGATGGCCTTGTCCCAATCGAGGTTCTTCCAGTAACCGGTGTCGTCGTTGCCGGCGGTGTGCGGCGTCACGAAGGTCTTGTTGACCGGGTCGTAGGGTTGCGAGCCGCGGAACACCTTCATCGGCCAGATCATCGACTTGCCGTCGGTTGCGCTGCCACCGAGCGTGTTGATCTTGGTGCGCTGCTCCGACTTTTCGATCTTGTCGGTGATCAGAGTGTAAGTCACCTGGCCGTTGAACCAGAAGTACTCGGGTTTGACGTTCTCCGCCAGGGTGAAGTCGCCCTTGCGCGATTCGTAGGTGATGCGACCCTTGGCATCCTTCTTGACGATGTGCTTGCCTTCGGCGTCGCGCTTGCCGGCAGTGGACCAGTCCCAGGTCATCTTGGTGGCGACGCCGCCACGCGCGTAAGTCGGAATATGGCAGGTCTGGCAGGCGATCTTGGTCGCGTGCTGGTTCAGCCGTGTCTCTTTCTTGTGCGGGGCATTGTCATGGCAGGCGACGCAAGTGGCCGGATTGCCCTTGTCGGCCTTGCCGCGGATGCGCGCGCCCTTTGTATCCTTTGCCGTGGGCGTGTAGCGGCTGCCGGCGACGTCATGGCTGGAGGCCGAGTGGCAGGTGCCGCAGGTGAAATCCAAGCCCTCTGCATCCATATGTACGTCGACGTCCTTGGTCGGCGCGGCCAGCGAGGTATCCATGTCACCGTGCTTGACGCCATCGCCGCCGCCGCCGTTGAAATGGCAGGCGCCGCAGGTGTCGCGACTGGTCTTGCCGACCTTCTGCGCGACCTTGGCCAGGTCGATGCCCTTGATGATCTTGCCCGAGCCCGGCGGGAACTCCGTGTCCTTCGTGACCGGATTGCCGGCGAAGCCTGGCGGTTTCTTGTAGTTGCCGCTGGTGTCATGGCAGGCAAGGCAATCGACGTTCTCTTCGGAGGTGAAGTCGAAGCTGGCATCCTTCCAGCCATAGCCGACGTGACAACTGGTGCAGGAGGCGTAATTCGAGGCGATGGAAATGCAGAAGTTGTTGACGACGGTCTTCTTGCCCAGCGTCTGCTTGGTGTCGGGATTGAGGTACTCCCATTTCCAGTGCTTGGTGCGGTGGATCTGCCCGGCCGCTTCGGTATGGCAGCGCAGGCAGGCCTTGGTCACTTCCGGACCGGAGTTGAAGGTCTGCTGCAGTTCCTTGAACTTGGTGTGGTCGGCCGTGGTGGTGAGCTTGAGCGGCTTCGGCTTGGCTTCCTCAGCCAAGACGGAGCCGCCGGCGGCCAGCCAGCCGGCGCAGCACAATAGCAGCGTGGCTCG
>JBIJDJ010000135.1:0-7924 GCA_044344175.1 Sulfuritalea sp. | reverse complement strand
CTGGAGAATCCGGGCGGCACACTGGGCACCACGGTGCGCCTGAATCGTCCGCACGACAATCGCCACAAGAGCGTGCTGGCCGGCGAAGACGGTTTCATGGCGCAGAAATTCAACGCCACGGACAAGGCCAACTGGACTGTCAAGCCGACCGGTCGCAACATGCACAAGACGCTGGTGCCGATCGTCGGCAATACGGCATGGAGCCAGGCACTCGGCCCGACCCAGTTGGCCTGGATGTTCCAGCGCGAACAGCCTGCCGGTTCCGACATGCCGCAGCCGACGCTGCCGGATGTCTGGATTATCTACCGCACCAACCCGGCGATTTCCTTCTGGGAAACCCAGACCCTGGTCAAGACCATCGCCACTTTCCCATTCACGGTCGCATTTGCCTATACGGTCGACGAGACCAACTACATGGCCGACCTGCTACTGCCGGAAGCCACGGATCTCGAATCGGCACAGATGATTCGCGTCGGCGGCACCAAGTTCATGGAACAGTTCTGGGAGCACAAGGGCGTCGCCCTGCGGCAGACGGCCGTGGCGGCGCAAGGCGACACCCGCGACTTTACCTGGATCACCACCGAACTGGCGAAACGCATGGGTCTGCTTGAGCAGTACAACGATGCGATCAACCGCGGCGCGGCGGGAGTTTCACCGCTCAAGGGTGCGAACTACGACTTCAGCCTGGATCCGAAAGTGGAGCATGCTCCGGAAGTGATCTGGGATGCGGTATGCCGCGCGGCAACGACCTCACTGTCTGAAGGCAGGGAAACCCATGATCTGGGCTGGTTCAAGGAGCACGGCTTCTATACGGTGCCGATGTCGCGGCTGGAGTGGTATCTGTCGCCGACCATGGAAAAACAGGGTCTGCGTTACGAACTGCCGTATCAGGAGCGCCTGCTGCGAGTCGGGCGCGAACTCAGGAACCGCCTGCACGAAAACAAGATGGCCTGGTGGGACCACCAGTTGTCAGAGTATGTCGCGCTGCCGGAATGGCACGATGTGCCGGGACGCTGGGATGCGGCGCTGGTGAATGCCGGCGCAAAGGTGGAGGACTACCCGTTGTGGTTGCTGGCCAGCAAGAGCATGCAGTACCACGCCGGCGGCAATGTCGGCATCGAATTGATGCGGGAAGTGTCGCTCAACATCCGCGGCCATGGCGGCGTTATCATGAACGCGAACACTGCGGCGCGTTACGGCATCGCCGACGGTGACCGCATCGAAGTCCGCTCGCATATTGGTGCCACCTACGGTGCCGCGGTTTTGGCGCAAGGCATCCGGCCGGATACCCTGGTCATCCTCGGACAGTTCGACCACTGGGCCCAACCCTTCGCCAAGGATCTCGACATGCCGAGCCTGAATACGATTGCGCCGATGTCGCTGGAACTGACCGACGCCACCGGGTCCGGCTCCGACATCGTCAAGGTCCAGGTGCGCAAGATGGAAGGACATACGGCAGGAGCGCAGGCATGACCCGCTACGTGATGAGCATCGATCTGCGCCGCTGTGTCGGCTGCCAGACCTGCACCGCCGCCTGCAAGGGCGCCAATGCGACGCCGCCGGGGATCCAGTGGCGGCGCGTGCTCGACATCGAAACCGGCGAGTTTCCCGATGTGCGCCGTACCTTCCTGCCGATGGCCTGCATGCATTGCGCCAATCCGCCCTGCGAGGAAGTTTGCCCGACCAGGGCCACCACCAAGCGCGCCGATGGTCTGGTGGCGATCGACTACGACCTGTGCATCGGCTGCGCCAACTGCGTCATGGCTTGTCCCTACGATGCTCGCTCGATTGTTCATGCCGCGCATTTCTCCTACGGCGACCAGCCGCTGGCATCGGAGGCGATGGGTTTCGATCCGGCACGGATCGCGGTTTCGATGAAATGCACCTTCTGCAAGGATCGCATCGATGAGGCAGCGGTCACCGGACGGATTCCCGGCGTGCATCCCGAGGTCACGCCCGCCTGCGTCAATTCATGCATTTCCGGCGCCATGGAGTTCGGCGACATCGAGGATCCGGAAAGCAATGTCAGCCGGTTGCTGGCTCGCACGCAGCATTACCGCATGCACGAAGAACTCGGCACCGAGCCCGGTGTGTACTACATATGGGATCAGTCATGAAGAAACCGGCCAAGAGAATCTCCGACCTGGTGTCGCCCAGACAGCAGCGCAACTGGGACTGGCGCGCGGCGGCGAACTTCATTGCCGGCGGCGCCGGCGGTGGCCTGCTGCTGTTCAATTCACTGGTCAGTGTCGATCCGGATGTCATCCGCGCCGCGATCCTGCTGGGCCTGATGCTGATAGGCGGCGGTCTGACCTGCGTCTGGTTCGAGATCGGACGGCCGTGGCGCGCATTGAACGTCTATCGGCATTTCGGTACCTCCTGGATGACGCGCGAGGCGGTGGTGGCGTTGGTGCTTTTTCCCCTCGGTGCAATGGCGCTGCTGACGCTGCAGCCGGTATTTGTGCTCTTGACAGGAATTCTGGGTCCGGTCTTTCTCTACAGCCAGGCCAGAATCCTGGCGGCCAACAAGGGCATCCCGACCTGGCGGCATCCGCGCAGCATTTCGCTGATGATTGCCACCGGCCTGGCCGAGGGCGGCGGTTTTCTGGCCTGTGTGGTATCGCTTTCCCCGCTGCCGATCGGCCCCTTGGCGCTGGTTTTCCTGATCATCTTGATCGCCATCCGCGCTTGGTTCTGGAGACGGTATCTTGCCGGTCTGCTTGCTGACGGCACGCCCGAGGGCGCATTGCGGGTCTTGACCGGATTTGCATCGCAGTTTGTCCTCATTGGTCACGTTGTTCCTGCACTTCTTGTCGTAGCCGCGCTGGCCGGCATGCCGGGGCGGGCCGGCCTGGTCTTTGCTGCCGGTCTGATGGTGGTTGCCGCAGGCTGGGTGATGAAGTACACGCTGATCAGGCGTGCCGCATTTACCCAGGGACTGGCACTGCTGCACCTGCCGGTGCGCGGGGGAGGGCCCTCAGGTCCTGCCGTCAAGCCCGGCTGGAAGGCCATTGCAGGCATATAAGTCGCATAATAGGTTTCAGGGAAGCAAGCAGGAGTCGGGGCCAAAGAGCTCCGTCAAACCGGAGGAGACGGGATGTACGAAGTACGTTTTCATGGCCGCGGCGGCCAGGGTGCCGTTACGGCGGCATCGATGCTCGCGGCGGCGCTGCTCGAAGAGGGCAAGTACGCGGTGTCGATTCCGTCCTTCGGTTTCGAGCGGCGCGGCGCGCCGGTGGTTTCTTTCCTGCGCTGCAGCGATCGCGAAATCCGCCAATTGACCAATATCTATACGCCCGATTGCCTGATCTGTGTCGATCCGACGCTGGCCAAATCGGTGGATATATTTGCCGGCCTAAAACCCGGCGGCACGCTGGTGCAGGCCACGCACAAGCCGCTGGCTGAAGTGGTGCTAGCGGATGCGGTGGGCGTGGTCGGCCTCTGCGATGCGATCAGCATTGCGCTCGAGATTTTCAAGCGCCCCATCACCAATACGCTGATGCTCGGTGCTTTCGCTCGGACCACCGGCGTCGTTTCGCTGGACGCGCTGAAGCGCTCGCTGGAAGACTCCGATTTTCGCGACGCCGGTCTCAGGCAGAACATGATCGCGCTGGAGCGGGGTTACAACGAGACCACCGTCCATACGATAGAGCGGAGGGTCGCTGCATGAGTCGCCACACCAGCTATCCGCTGTTCGACCTGGTCAAGGCCAACGTTCCCGACGACCTCTGTCCGGTAGCCACCGAAGTCAGTCCGATGCTTCCCGGAGACTGGCGCAGCATGCGGCCGGTGGTCGACCGCGACAAGTGCGTCAAGTGCGCCGTCTGCTGGTTGTACTGCCCGGTGCAGTGCGTCGAGGAAAAGCCGGCCTGGTTCGACTTCAACCTGAAGACCTGCAAGGGTTGCGGCATCTGCGCCACCGAGTGCCCGCAACGCGCGATCACCATGATTCCGGAGGCGACATGAGCAGCGGAGGCGGCCACGTGAGCACGTATCGCCGTATCGCCAGCGCCGACTTTTGTCCCGTCACACTGATTGCGGAGGCCAAATGACTGCCGCCACCCTTGAAACGCCAAGCCAGACCAAGCGCGCCAAACAGAAGGTCATCCTCTGCGAAGGCAACGAAGCTGCCGCACTGGGCGTCGCCCTCGCGCGCCCCGACATGGTCGCCGTGTATCCGATCACGCCGCAGTCATCCTTGGTCGAGCACGTCGCCAAACTGATCGCCGACGGCCGCATGGATGCCGATATCGTCGATGCCGAAGGCGAACACTCGGTGCTTTCCGTGCTGCAGGGCGGGGCGCTGGCCGGGGCGCGGACCTACACCGCGACCTGCGGGCCGGGCCTGGCCTTCATGTTCGAGCCTTATTTCCGCACCTCCGGCATGCGACTGCCGATCGTCATGTCCATCGTCACGCGCGATGGCATCACGCCGCAGTCGGTCTGGGGCGGTCACCAGGATGCAATGACGGTGCGCGAGGTGGGCTGGGTGCAGGTCTATTGCGAGACAGTGCAGGAGGTGCTGGACACCACGATCATGGCCTTCAAGATTGCCGAGCATCATGACGTCATGCTGCCGGTGAATGTCTGCCTCGACGGCAACTATCTTTCCTATGGCACCTCGCGCGTCGAACTTCCCGATCAGGCTGAAGTCGATGCCTTCATGGGCATCAAGGACGTCAATTGGCACGTAGCGCTCGATCCGCACCGGCCGATGGCGGTCGACCCGCTGACCGGCGGCACCACCGGCAAGGGACCGTCGATCTTCGTGCGC
Organism: Sulfuritalea sp.; assembly: GCA_044344175.1. Classification (GTDB taxonomy): domain Bacteria; phylum Pseudomonadota; class Gammaproteobacteria; order Burkholderiales; family Rhodocyclaceae; genus Sulfuritalea. The sequence continues at coordinate 3,150 of JBIJDJ010000135.1, read as the reverse complement.
TATCGCAAGGGCCAGTGCCGCGGCATGCAGAACTCCTTGCGTGTGATCGAGGAAATCCACGAGGAGTGGGCGCAACGCTTCGGCCGCCGCTTCGCGCCGCTGGTCGAGGAATACCGGATGGACGGTGCCGACTACGCGATCATGACCCTGGGCAGCATGACGGGCGCGGCCAAGGACGCGATCGACGAGGCCCGTGACGCGGGCAAGAACGTGGGCCTGATCAAGATCAAGACCTTCAGCCCCTTTCCGATCGAGGCGCTGAAGAAGTCTCTGGACAAGGTCCAGGCGCTGGGCGTGGTCGACCGTTCGGTGGGTTTCCGCTGGAATTGCGGTCCGATGTACCAGGAAACCATGGGCGTGTTGTACCGGCTCGGGCGCCATGTTCCGTCGATGAGCTTCATCGGCGGCCTGGCCGGTGCCGACATCACGGTCGGGCATTTCCATCGCGTCATCGAAGCCACCGAAAAACTGCTCGGCAGCCCGGCGCCGACCGAGCCGGTTTGGCTCAACGAGAAGGACTAGCCATGGAACAGACCAAATACCTCGTGGTCGGCAGCAGCCACGCCGCGCTCGAAGCGGTAACCGCCATCCGCATGCACGATCAGGACGGCAGCCTGACGCTGCTGACCCGCGATCCGCATCTGCCCTACTCGCCGACCGTGCTGCCCTACGTGGTTTCGGGCCGCTCGGCCGCCGACGGCATTTTCCTGCGCGACGAAAAGTTCTTTGCCGACCACCACGTCCAGTTGAAGCGCGGCACGGCGCTGAAGGCCCTGCACGCCGAACGCAACGCGGCGGAACTCGCCGACGGCAGCGAGATCACCTACGAGAAGATTCTGCTGGCCACCGGCGCGGCGCCCGCGATTCCGCCGATTCCAGGCCTTGACCAGGTCTCCTACCATGTGTTGCGCACGCTCGACGATGCGACGAAGCTCAACGCCGCGATCAAGCACTCGAAACAGGCCGTGGTGCTGGGCGCAGGGCTGGTCGGCATGCATGCCGCCGAAAACCTGGTCAAGGCCGGCGCCTCCGTCACCATCGTGGAAATGGCAAAACAATTGACCGATGGCTACTTCGACGCAACCGCCGCGCAATTGATCGAAAAGGCTTTCACCGACAACGGTGCCAGGATTCTGACCGGCAGCCGCGTCGTCAAACTCACACCCTCGGCCATCGGTGCCACACTGACGCTGGAAAACGGCACCACGCTGGAAGCCGACCTGCTGTTGGTGGCAACAGGCGTCAGGCCGAACATGGACTATCTGGCCGGCAGCCAGGTCGAACACGACAAAGGCATTCTGGTCAGCGACACCATGCAGACCAGCGTCGCCAATGTCTGGTCCGCCGGCGATTGCGCCCAGGCGAGGGGGTTCTTCACCGATTCCCCGGTCATGAATGCGATCCTGCCGGATGCCACCGAGCAGGGGCGCATTGCCGGCATGGCGATGGCGGGCGATCCGGGCATGAAGCACTATCCAGGTGGCGTGCCGCTCAACACCTATCACTTCTTCGGACGCCATGCGATTTCCGTCGGCAGCAGCAAGGTCCCCGAGGGAGGCGAAGTGGTGACGCGTTTCGACGAGGCCAGTGGCCGCTACCTGAAGGCGATTTTTCTGGAAGGACGCCTGCGCGGCATCTATGGTGTCAATGAATTCTTCGACGGGGGCGTGATGTGCCAGCTGATCCTGCGGCGCGTCGATCTGACGGCGGTCAAGGAACGATTCCTGGCGAATCCCCTGGCAGTCGGCCGCGAACTGATGTCGAAGCTGTGGAGATAAGCATGGGACACGCCTACAACACCATCAGCTTTGACTCCGCCAAGTGCGACGGCTGCGGCGACTGCATGACGGCCTGTGCCACGGCCAAGACCGGCACCGAGGACAAGACGCGGTCGCGCATTCAGATCGTCGGTAGCGAGAGTGACGGCTTCGAACTCGCGCTGTGCCGGCAGTGCGCCGATCCGAAGTGCGTCACGGTCTGTCCGGCGGCGGCGCTGACCAAGAATTTCGAGTCCGGCGTGATCGACTGGAATGCGTCGAAGTGCGTCGATTGCCTGCTGTGCACCGTCGGCTGCGCCTACGCCGGCATCGCCCTCGATGCCGGCAGCGGGCATGTCGCCAAGTGTGATACCTGCGAAGGGTCGCCGGCCTGCGTGCCGGCCTGTCCGCACGATGCACTGACCTACATCACCACCTCGCGCATCTACAACGAGGTGGGTGGCTGGGAGGATTTGTTTGCTCCGGGTCTGGCGGGCTGCCAGGGTTGCAACACCGAGCTTCTGATGCGCCACACGCTGCGTCGGGTGGGACCGGAAACCGTGTTGGCTACGCCGCCGGGCTGCGTGCCGGGCATGGGCTCGGTCGGTTTCAACGGCACCACCGGCACCAAGATCCCGGTTTTCCATCCGCTGCTGACCAACACCGCGGCCATGCTGGCCGGCGTCAAGCGCCAGTACAAGCGGGTCGGGCGCGATGTCACGGCGCTGGCGATTGCCGGCGACGGCGGCGCTTCGGACGTCGGTTTCCAGTCCCTGTCGGGTGCTGCCGAACGCAACGAGCAGATCCTGTTCATGGTGGTCGACAACGAGGGCTACATGAATACCGGCATGCAGCGTTCGAGCTGCACGCCCTACGGCGCATGGACCTCGACCACGCCGATCGGCAAGGGGTCTGGCGGCATGCCCTCGCAGGGCAAGACGCAGGACGCCAAGAATTTGCCTCTGATCATGGTCAACCATCGCTGCGAGTATGTCGCCACCGCGTCCACCGCTTACATGGAAGACCTCTACGACAAGCTCGACAAGGCGATCCTCGCCTCCAAGCGCGGCTTTGCCTACCTGCACGTCTATTCGCCCTGCACCACGGGCTGGCGCTTCCCGACCGACCAGAACATGGAAGTCGCGCGCAAGGCGGTCGAAACCAATTTCGTGATGTTGTGGGAATACAACCCGAGCGACGGACTGCACTTCACCCGGCCTGTCGACGACGCGCTGCCGGTCACCGAGTACCTCAAGGCGATGGGGCGCTTCCGCCACCTGAGTCCGGAGCAGATTTCACACATTCAGGCCAAGGTCGTGGAAAATCTGGCCTTCGTCAAACAGATGGCTCATCGAGAAGCCGTATAGGGAGAAGAAGCATGAGTACCCAGAAC
>JBIJDJ010000046.1:0-17240 GCA_044344175.1 Sulfuritalea sp. | reverse complement strand
CTGCAGGCGGTCTGGACCCCATCGAGAAGGCCAGCCGGGACGAGTTGCAGGCATTGCAACTGCAGCGCATGAAGTGGTCGTTGAAGCATGCCTACGACAACGTGCCGCACTACCGCAAGAAATACGATGCCGCCGGAGTGCATCCGGATGATTTGAAGCAATTGTCCGACCTGGCAAAGTTTCCCTTCACCACCAAGCTCGACCTGCGCGACACCTATCCCTATGGCATGTTCGCGACGCCGATGAGGGACGTGGTGCGGATTCACGCTTCGTCCGGCACCACGGGGAAGCCCACCGTGGTCGGCTACACGAAGAACGACATCGCGATGTGGGCGAATCTCATGGCCCGCTCGTTGCGCGCCGCAGGTTGCTCGGCCGACGACATCATCCTTAATTCCTATGGTTACGGCTTGTTTACCGGCGGTCTCGGCGCGCACTATGGTGGCGAGGCTCTGGGCGCCACCGTGATTCCCATGTCCGGCGGCCAGACCGAAAAGCAGGTGCAGCTGATCCAGGACTTCAAGCCCACCGTGATCCTGTGTACGCCCTCATACGTGCTCACGATCGCCGACGAGATGATCAAGCAGGGCATGAAGGCCAACGAAAGTAGCCTGCGTGTCGGCGTCTTCGGCGCCGAACCATGGACCAACGAAATGCGGCGCGAGATTGAGGAACGCCTCGGCATCGATGCCATCGATATCTATGGATTGTCGGAAGTCATGGGCCCCGGGGTATCGTGCGAATGCATCGAAACCAAGGACGGTCCGCACATCTGGGAAGACCATTTCTACCCGGAGATCATCAATCCGGAAACCGGTGCCGTACTGCCCGACGGCGAAATGGGCGAACTGGTATTCACCTCGCTGTCGAAGGAAGCCCTGCCCATCCTGCGTTACCGCACGCGCGACCTGACCCGTCTGCTGCCCGGCACGGCGCGAACAATGCGCCGCATGGAGAAGATCACCGGACGCAGCGACGACATGCTGATCATTCGCGGTGTCAATGTGTTCCCGACGCAGATCGAGGAAATCCTGCTGAAGAATCCCAGTCTGTGCGCCCAGTATCAGTTGCAGGTGTCGCGCGAAGGTCACCTTGATCAACTGGATGTCTACGTCGAAGTTCGCAGCGATCTTTCCGGGTCGATCAGCGAACTCAGGCGCCGTGAAATCGGCGCTGATGTGAAACACCACATCAAGGCGCTGGTGGGGGTTACCGCAGATGTCCACGTGGTCGAGACCGACAAGGTCGAACGGACGCTGGTTGGCAAGGCCAGGCGGGTCATCGACCGGCGGCCGAAGTAAAAGTCAGTCAGGGAGACACCATCTTGTCGCAGTTCCTGCAGTTCCTGTTTTCAGGCATCACCGTAGGGGCCACGTATGCCCTGGCGGCGCTGGGCTTTACGCTGATCTATAACGCCAGCAATGTGATCAATTTTGCCCAGGGCGAGTTCATCATGCTCGGCGGCATGCTGGCCTTCTTCTTCATGCAGTCGGGCCTGCCGATTCCCCTGGCCCTCGTGCTGGCGATTGCGATTCCGGCAGTCGTCGGTGTTCTGCTGGAGAAACTGGCGATCGAGCCGGCACGCGACGCCGAAGTCGTGACGCTGATCATCATCACCATCGGCGCCTCGCTGGTCATTCGCGGGCTGGTCCAGATCTGGCTGGGCAAGGGCGCGCACAGCTATCCCGCCTTCTCGGGCAGCGAGCCCATCCTGATCGGAGGCGCCACGCTGCTGCCGCAGAGTCTCTGGGTGCTTGGCGTCACGGCGCTGGTGGTGGTGGCGCTCTGGTACTTTTTCAGCCGCACCCTGGCGGGCAAGGCCATCCTGGCTACCTCATGCAATCCGCTGGCTGCCAAGCTGGTCGGCATCAACACGCAGTGGGTGCTGCTGGTCAGCTTTGCCCTTTCGGCGGCGCTGGGCGCGATCGGCGGCGTGCTGCTGACCCCGATTACCCTGACGTCCTACGACGTGGGGATCATGCTGGGCCTGAAAGGATTTGTTGCCGCGGTCGTTGGCGGTCTGGGCAGTGGTCTGGGTGCGGTAGTCGGCGGGCTGCTGGTGGGAATCATCGAGGCCATGGCGGCCGGATACATCTCTTCCGCTTACAAGGATGCGATTCCTTTCATCCTCATCCTGTTCATCCTCTTCTTCATGCCGCGCGGCATTTTTGGCGCACAGGTGACGGAGCGGGTATGAGCGCCCACCGCCGGGCCGTCCCAAGGGGGCGCAGCCAACTATATGGAGCGGCGCAGCGGCGAACCACCGTCACCCCCTGCCTCGGGCAGGGGGCTGGGGGGAGGGTAGTCCAATGAGCATACTGAAGCGACACACGCCGCTGCTGGTGCTGGCCGGCGTCCTGCTGGCGCTGCCGCTGCTGCTGCCCAACAATTTTTACTACGACATCGTCATCCGCATGGCGATCAACGCCATCATTGTCCTCGGCCTGAATCTCCTGATCGGCTTTGCCGGCCAGATCAGTCTCGGTCATGCCGGTTTCGTCGGCATCGGCGCCTATGCCACGGCGATTCTGCCGACGCACTTCGGCTGGCACCCGATATTCGCCATGCTTGCGGGTGCGGCAATCGCCAGCGCCATTGCGGCAATCGTCGCGCGGCCGATCTTTCGCCTGAAGGGGCACTATCTGGCCATGGCAACTCTCGGCCTGGGAATCATCATTGCCATCGTGATCAAGAACGAAGCGGCCTACACCGGCGGACCGGACGGCATGCCGGTGATGGCGCTAGGGCTGATGGGCTTCGATATTTCCGGAGAAAGGCAGTGGTATTGGGCGCTGGCCGCGCTGCTTCTGTTCAGCTTTTGGGCAGCCAGGAACCTGATCGATTCGCCCTTCGGACGCGCATTGCGGGCGCTGCACGGCTCGGAGGTTGCCGCGCAGGTGATGGGTGTCGATATCGTGCGCTACAAGGTCGCCATATTTGTTTTGTCGGCCTTTTTTGCCAGCCTGATGGGCAGCGTCACGGCCCATTACATCGGCTTCGTCACTCCCAATATCGCCGATTTCTTCCATTCCATCGAACTGGTCACCATGGTCGTCGTCGGCGGCATGGCGTCCATTTACGGATCGCTGATCGGGGCGGTGCTGCTGACCGCGCTGCCGCAGGCACTGTCGACGTTCGAGGGATGGGAGACGGTGGTATTCGGCTCCATCCTGATGTTCTGCATGATTTTCATGCCCAAGGGTCTGGTGCCGACCTTGGCGCGGCGTTTCGGCGGCAGCGAGCAGGAGGAGGGCTGATGGCGCTGCTCGAGGTCGTCAATCTCTCCATCGCGTTCGGCGGCGTCAAGGCCGTGCAGAACGTCAGCTTCGCAGTGGAGCGGGGACTGGTGTATTCGGTGATCGGGCCCAACGGGGCCGGCAAGACCACGTTGTTCAACCTGATCACCGGCGTCTATATCCCGAGCGAGGGCGAAATCCGTCTGGCCGGCGAATCGATTGCCGGCACGGCTCCGCATGAGCTGGCCCTGAAGGGAATGGCCAGGACCTTCCAGAACCTGCAAATCTGCATGAATATGACGGCCTTGGAGAACGTCATGGTCGGCGCGCATCTGCAGCTCGACCGCAATCTGGTGAAAGCCATGCTGCGTTTTCCGGGCCTCGCCCGGCGCGACAGCCAACTGAAGGACGAGGCGCGCGAGTTGATGCGCTTTGTCGGCCTGGAGAGCTACTGGAACATGGCGGCGAACTCGATGCCCTATGGCGCCCTGAAGCGGCTGGAGATTGCCCGCGCGCTGGCCGCCAAGCCGCAGATACTTTTCCTCGACGAGCCGGCGGCCGGATTGAACTCGAAGGAAACCGCCGAGATCGACGAACTGGTGCGCAAGGTCGCCGACAACGATGTCACGGTGGTGCTGGTCGAGCACGACATGAAAATGGTGATGAACATCTCCGATCGCATCCTGGTACTCGACTACGGCAAAAAGCTCGCCGAAGGCACCGCCCGCGAGGTTCGTGAAAATCCCGACGTGATCGCCGCTTATCTTGGCAGTAACGTATGAACAGCGTACATGGGAGAAATTCGTGACGCAGGCGCTGGAGATCATCAGCAACGAGCATCGCAGCATGTGGCAACTGACGGTGGTGCTCGAAGAGCTGTGCAAGCATTGCGCCGACCCGGAGTACAAGCCGGATGCCGAGCTGTTCGACATGATCCTCGACTACATCGAACAGTACGTCGAACGGGTACATGAGCCGAAGGAAGAGGCCTATCTGTACCGGGCTGTGCTCGAGCGCAGCAGCGAAGGCAACGACATGATCGCGCAGTTCAAACGCGAGCATGCCGGTACTCCCGAAGCTGTTGCCGGATTGCGTGCCCAGTTGAAGACCGTCGTCCGCGACTATCCGGCAGGCGCTGCCGAATTCCGGCAGTCGCTCGAAGACTATATATCGATGATGCGGCGCCACATCATGAAGGAGGAAAGCGATCTCTTCCCCTTGGCGCGCGAGACACTGACCGACGTCGACTGGGACGAAATCAATTCCGCGTTTGCCGACAGTGCCGATCCGTCGTTCGGCGAGCATGCGCTTGGCGAGTTTCGCTCGCGAATGTCGCGCATCGTCAATCAGGCGCCGGAACCGGTCGGCTTCGGCCTGCTGGCCGGGAAGAAGCCCGTTACCGAGGAGCATCCGGTGTTGCTCTCGGTCAGCCGCTTGACCAGTCGCTACGGCCGCATCGAAGCGCTGCGCGGTGTTACGGTCCAGGTCAGGCAGGGCCAGCTGGTCGCGCTGGTTGGCGCCAATGGTGCGGGCAAGACGACGCTGCTGAGGGCGATTTCGGGAGTGCAGAAGGCCAGCGGCGGCGAGATCAGTTTCGCCGGGCAGGACATCACCCATATGCGCCCGGATCAACGCGTCCGGCTCGGCATCTGTCAGGTGCCGGAAGGGCGGCAGGTGTTCGGCCCGCTCTCGGTGGAGGACAACCTGCGCCTGGGCGCCTACACCCGTAGCGACAAGGAAACGATCCAGGAAGACATGGAACAGATGTACGCGATGTTCCCGATCCTCAAGCAGAAATTCAGGCAGGCGGCGGGAACGCTGTCCGGCGGGCAGCAGCAGATGCTGGCAATGGCGCGGGCGCTCATGGGCAGACCGAAGCTGCTATTGCTGGACGAACCTTCGATGGGCCTGGCACCGCTGCTGATCCAGGAGATATTCAATGCCATCATCAGTCTGCGCGAACATGGCAAGACGGTTTTTCTGGTCGAACAGAATGCCCAGGCGGCACTGTCGATCGCCGATTACGCCTATGTGATCGAGACCGGACAAACCGTCCTCGAGGGTGCCGGCAGCGAATTGCTGGTCAACGAGCAAGTGAAGTCGGCTTACCTGGGCATATGAGCGCCCGGCCCGGCCATTTACTGCGAAAGGCGCCGTACCGCCAGCGCCGACTTTTCACCGGGCCGCCGGATTTGGCGGGTCTTTTTTGTTGCAGGCCGGGATTTGTTCATTAGAATCACCCCGTAGCAAGAATTGTCATTCAAAAACACAAGGAGGAAACAAACGTGGTCAAGCACTCATTCATCAAGCTAGTCACTGTCGCTGCGATTGCAGTCGGTACCAGTCTCGCGGCCTTTGCCGCCGACCCGATCAAGATCGGTTCGGTGCTGTCGGTTACCGGTCCGGCCGCCTTTCTCGGCGATCCGGAACTGAAAACCATGCAACTCTATATCGAGAAAATCAACAAGGAAGGCGGCGTCCTGGGGCGTCAGTTGCAACTGGTGCATTACGATGACGGCAGCGATGCCAGCAAGGCCAATGGCTTCGCCAAGCGTCTGATCGATGACGACAAGGTGGACATCATCGTCGGCGGCACCACCACCGGCTCGACCATGTCCATGGCGCCGCTGGTCGAGAAAGCGGAAATTCCCTTCATTTCGCTGGCCGGTGCCGTCGTCATCGTTGAGCCGGTGAAGAAGTGGATATTCAAGACGCCGCATACCGATCGCATGGCCGCCGAGAAAGTGTTCGAGGACATGAAGAAGCGCAACCTGACCAAGGTCGCACTGCTTTCCGAAACCAGCGGTTTTGGTGCCTCGGGCAAGAAGGAGACCGAGGCCATGGCTGCCAAGATGGGCATCACCCTGGTGGCCAATGAAACCTATGGACCCAAGGACACCGACATGACGCCGCAGCTGACCAAGATCAAGAACGCAGCGGGCGTGCAGGCCGTGTTCGTTTTCGGTCTGGGCCAGGGTCCGGCGCTGGTCAACAAGAACTACAAGCAGCTCGGCATCACCCTGCCGCTGTACCACGCGCATGGCGTCGCCTCGGAAGAGTTCATCAAGCTCTCCGCCGGTACCGCCGAAGGCGTGCGTCTGCCGGCGGCGGCGCTGCTGGTCGCCGGCCGTCTGCCGCAGAACGATCCGCAGAAGGCCGTCACTGTTCACTACACGCAGGCCTATGTCGGCCGTTACAAGGAAGACGTGTCCACCTTCGGCGGCCACGCCTACGACGGTTTGATGATCGCCACCGATGCCTTCAAGCGCGCCGGTTCCACCGACAAAGCCAAGGTTCGCGATGCGATCGAGGCTACCAAGGGCTACATCGGCACCGGTGGCAAGGTAAATATGTCGGCTACGGATCACATGGGTCTGGATCTGTCGGCCTTCCGCATGCTGGAAATCAAGAACGGGGACTGGTCGTTGGTGAACTAAGCCTCTCCGGACAAGAAAAAGGCCCGCTTCGTGCGGGCTTTTTTTTGCTCCGATGCGGGCCGGGAGCGACAGACTCGTGCGGGTCCGCGATCCGATTCAATCGATCCCGAGTCAGTTGATCGGTCTGGATGGATGGCTGGGTTAGGCCGATTCCAGAAGTCTTGAGCGCAGGTATTTCGATCGGCATCACCGTATCGCCAGCGCCGACTTTTGATCCGCGCGCTGGCTTTGCGTCTGTGCCAGGTTCAGTAGGTCTTGACGTGGTAGCGACCCTGCTGCAGGAGTTCTCCCCTCAGCATGTTCCAGTCGGCGTCTTCCGCGGTGCAGATGTCGTGGAATGAGGCATCGACACGGGTTTCCATGCGTTTGAGGCCGCAGAGATACAGATTGGTGTTCTCGTCGCGCAGCAGGGCGAAGGCATCCTTGCCGCGGGCGTGGGTCAAGGTCCTGGACGTATTGCTTCGGCTGGCCGGAAACGCGCGAAAGGCCCAATGTGATGTCGATGAATTCTTTCGGCAGTCGGGTCAGTGGTCCGAAGTAGGGCGGTTCTCCCCGTGGGCAGGCACCGAAGATTGGTGATGATCGAACAATGGTTCGCAGTCCGCATCCCAACGATATTGCGCTAACGTGCTATCGCTTGCGCCGCGGCGCTAATGCTTGGGCAGGCCGGGCTCTATAATCAATCCGGAGTTCCCGTCGATGGGAACACCACCAGTCATCGACTGATCTAAAAAAATGAATCCGGGAGACTTTCCATGAGCACCGTCCGTCCGCAAAACGATTTTCCCCGACCGATCTGTGGATCGGCGGCGGCCGTACGACGCTCTCGACGACATCGGGCAGACGATGCATGATTCCCGGAACGGCAAGGTCGTCAGGGCACGTGCGGCTCGGAGTCGAATAGTTAACCAATGGATCATCGGAGCGGAGAAACCCCATGAGTTATCGCTTCAAAACCCCCAGTCAAGCCGTACTTGAGTACCTGGTCGCCGTGTCGTCGGCGCCGACTTTAGCCGCCGGTAATCCTGCTGCTGCCGTAGACCTGCTTGGTCGCTGCGTCCCCTGCCACGGCGCCGACGGCATCGGCAAGGCGCTGCAGTACCCCAACCTGCGCGGCCAGAAAGCCGCCTGTATCTAGAAGAAACCGAGCCGCCGAGGAGACAACCATGAAGATTAGAGCAGCCGTAGTCGATGAGAAGTCCGGCCCCTTCCGGGTCGCGGAGGTGGAGCTCGCGGAGCCGCGCGACGACGAGGTGTTGGTGCGCATCGTCGGCGTCGGCGTCTGCCACACCGACCTGATCTGCCGCGACCAGATGTACCCGGTGCGCTTCCCGGCGGTGTTCGGCCACGAGGGCTCGGGTGTCGTCGAGAAGGTCGGCGCGCGCGTCACCAAGGTGCAAGCGGGCGACCATGTGGTGCTGACCTTCCGCGCCTGCGGGCAATGCGTGGCTTGCAAGCGCGGCGACCCGACGCACTGCCCGAGCATCTTCGGCCACAACTTCGGCGGCGCGAGGCCCGACGGCTCGGCGACGATTCACCGGCACGGCGTGCCGATCTTCGGCAACTTCTTCAACCAGTCATCGTTCGCCGCCTATGCCCTGGCCAACGAGGCCAACACCGTCAAGGTGGCGCACGACGCGCCGCTTGAACTGCTCGGCCCGCTCGGCTGCGGCATCCAGACTGGCGCCGGCGCGGTGCTCAACATCTTCCGCCCGGCTGTCGGCTCCAGCCTCGCGGTGTTCGGCTGCGGCTCCGTCGGCCTCGCTGCGCTGATGGCCGCGCGCGCGGTCGGCTGCACGCGGCTGATCGCCGTCGATATCAACCCGACGCGGCTTGAGCTGGCACGCGAGCTCGGCGCCACCCACGTTTTCGATCCGCGCCAGTGCCAGGTCGTCGAGGAGATCCAGAAACTCGGCGGCGCCGACTTCTCGCTTGAATGCACCGCCAACCCTGCGGTCTTCCGCCAGGCGGTCGACTGCCTCGCCGTGCCCGGCGTCTGCGGCCTGGCCGGCGCTGCGCCGATGGGTACCGAGGTGACGCTCGACATGAACAACATCATGTTCGGCCGTAGCGTGGTCGGCATCATTGAGGGGCAAAGCGTGCCCGATGAGTTCATCCCGAAGCTGGTGGAACTGCACCGCCAGGGCAACCTGCCGCTCGAGAAGATCGTCAGCTTCTATGCCTTTGACGATATCGAACAGGCCGTGAAGGATTCCGAGAGCGGCAAGGTCGTCAAGGCGATCCTGCGGCCTTGAGCCGCGCTGGCCGCATACTTTTAAAGGAGGAACACCAGTCATGAATCCCCCCATCCGTTCCGGCGCGCTCTGCGCAGCACTGCTCGCCGCCCAATTTGCCGTCCTGCCCGCACCGACTTTTGCGGCCGACGCCGCGACGGTAACCCTCCTTGGCCGATGCGTCGCCTGCCACGGCGCCGACGGCATCGGCAAGGCGCCGCAGTACCCGAACCTGCGCGGCCAGAAGGCCGGCTATCTCGAGAAGTCGCTCAAGGCCTTCCGCTCCGGCGAGCGCAAGGACGTCAATATGAGCGTCATGGCCACCGGGCTCACCGACGCCGAGATCGCCAAGCTGGTGGCCTATTTCTCAAAACTCGACTGAACCTGCACACGCAAGGAGCATGGCATGAACACACGTCAATCGCCGGCGCAAGCACTGCGCCGCCGCACCCTCAAGCAACTGGTCAGCCTGACGGCGCTGGGCGCGCTCAACGTCTTGCGCGCGCCGCGCGCCTTGGCCGCCACCAAGCAGTCGCGCCTGGCGATCCCCGGTGTTGCCGGCAAGGTGGTCCAGAAGCAGGACGAAGACTACGAGATTTGGCGGCAGTCGATGGTCTGGCATATGTCGAAACCGAAGCGCTACCCGGACTTGATCGTGCAGGCCAAGTCGGAGCAGGATATCGTCGGCGCGGTCAAGTACGCGGCGGCGAACCGCCTCAAGGTCGCGGTGCGCAGCGGCGGGCACAATTCCAACGGCTCGTGCTTGCGCGACGGCGGTCTGCTGATCGACGTCTCGGCGATGAAAGAGATCAAGATCGATAAGGCCAGGCAGGTCGCCTCGATCCAGACCGGCGTCAGGAGCCTCGATCTGGTGCAGGCCGCACGCGCGCAAGGCCTGAGCTTCCCGGTACCGCACTGCCCCTCGGTGGGACTGAGCGGCTTCACCATGGGCGGCGGCATGGGCTGGAACTGGGCCCAGCGCGGCGGCATGTCCGTGCACTCCATCGTCGGTGCCGAAATCATCACCGCAGACGGCCGCAAGCTGCGCGCGACGGCCAAGCAGAATCCCGACCTGTACTGGGCGGTGCGCGGCGTCGGCCCGGGCTTCTTCGGCGTCGTCTCGCGCCTCGATTTGCAGCTTTATCCGGTGCCGAAGTCGATCATGGCGAGCTCCTACATCTTTGCGCTCGCCGACCTCGAAACCGTCACGGCGGCGTTCGACGAGATTCGCAGGACGCACGACGTGTCACGCATCGAGCCGATCATCGTGCTGATGCATCACCCGGAGGTACCCGCCGACGCGCCACCCGAGAAGTCCAAGATCGTCTTCTTCACCGCCTTCGCCTTCGAGGACGACGAGGCCAAGGCGCGCCAGGCTTTGCTGCCCTTCGCGCAGTCGGCGCTGGCGACCAAGTGCCTGGTCAAGATGGAGTACCAGCCCTTCGAGTTTGAGGGGCTCTACGAACGCTATTTCAGCCTCAACGACCCGGCCGGCCGTTGCGCGCGCTATGCCGTGGACAACGTGCTGACCAACGACGGCGGCAAGACCCTGCACGCGCTGGCCGATCACTTCCGCAAGGCCCCGACCAAGGACGCGCACATCCTCGCCGCCTTCAACCTGCGTCTCAAGCACCATGCCGACTCCTGCTTCTCCTGGGTGGCCGACTCCTTCGTTGGCAGCTACGCGATCTGGGATGATGAAAATGACGACGAGCGCAACTTCGCCTGGCTGCGTCAGATGCCGGCGCTGATGGACCCCTTCGCCGTCGGCCACTACGTCAATGAGATTGACGGGCTCGGCCGGCCTCAGCGCTACCGTCAGTGTTACAGTGAGGCCAATTGGGCGCGCCTGCAGGAGTTGCGCAAGAAGTACGACCCGCAAGGTGTGTTTCACAGCTACCTCGGACACAGCTAGCTTGCATCGAAGTCGGCTATCGGGTAGTACGGTTGCAAGCTGACTGGACCTTGCCGAATGTACTAAGATTGTTCAAGGGGACGGCTGACTGGTGCCGCCTTTGCGGTGACCCTCTTGAGTATCCGGGTTCCCGTCACGGCAGGCTCGTATCCTGTCGGTTCATGGGGGGGCTATGAAGCAGATCATTCCGGGTATTAGCGGATTTCCGTTAAGTGTCGCGACCAAGCTGCGCTGCGCTGACCCGGAGGCAGCCGAGGATGCGGTGGGTAGTTTTATCGAGCCCAGGCAGTTTGTCATGCACGGCAACCCGCGCGCGACCAACATCCGCATCAGTCATGTCGCCATCGGTCTCGGGCATTTGTTCGGTGCCAGCCATGGCACCGCACTGACCGTCAACTCGTCGCCGATCCGCTCCTATCAGGTCATGATTCCCTTGCGTGGCGAGCTACGCCGCAAGACGGGCCGAGGAGAAATTCTGGCCAGACCGGGGGCGGCGCTGGTCTATTCCCCTGGCGATTGCCTTGATACCTACTGGAGCGAGCAATGCGTCAGTCTGGTGCTGTCGGTGCCGGCCGAACGTTTGTGCGCGCTGGCCCGACTGAGCTGTAACGGCGCCGACAGCGACCGCATGCCACTTGAGCCGCTGATGAGGCTGGACACCGGCAGCGGTCGCAGCTTCGCCAATACATTGGGACTGATCGCTCAGGAAAGCGTGGCTTCGGATTCGGCTTTCAGCCGTGGAATCACGGCCCGCATGCTGGAACAGACCCTTCTTCTATCGCTGCTTTCCGCCCAGTTGCCGGCAACCGCCGGGTCCGCTGAACGCCCGCCTCGTGGCTACCTGTTGCGGGCACTGAACGTCATTGAACAGCGCTGTGAAGATGATATTGGCATTGCCGATATTGCCCAGGATGCCGGGGTCTCGGTGCGCACGCTGCAATACGGATTTGCCGACCGGTTCGGCGTCGGACCGGTAAGCTACCTGAAGCAATACCGGCTGCGCAAGATCCACGACACCCTTCGTTCGGCAAGCCCCGCCAGTTGCGCGGTAGGGGATATCGCGGCCCGCTGGGGTTTCTATCATGGCAGTGCTTTTGCGCGTAGCTACCGCAAATTGTTCGGCGAACTCCCCTCGCAGACCTTGGCAAGCCGCGATTAAGCCAGGGTCTCAAGCCCGCTCCCCGGCGGCATTGCGCCAACGTGCTATCGCTTGCGCCGCAACGCTAACGCTCCGGCAAGTCGGGCGCTATAGTCAACCGGGATTACCCATCAGGGCGACGCCGCCTGGCGTCACCTGCTCCAGCAAAATAAGCCCGGGAGACTTTCCATGAACACCATCCGTCCGCAAAACGCCTTGTCCCCGACCGATCTGTGGATCGGCGGAGAACGTGTTACACCCTCGTCTGGTGAATATTTTATCGACCGCAATCCGGAGGATGATTCTCCCTACGCCAAAGTGGCGGCTGCAAATGCCGCCGACGTTGAGCGGGCGGTCGAGGCCGCCCACCAGGCCTTCGCCAGTTATTGCCACACCATGGCGGCAGACCGCGAAGCCTGGCTGTCCCGTGCGGCAGCGATCATTGAGCGCCGGCGTCAGGATTTCGTGGACGTACTGGTCGATGAGGTCGGTTCGCCTTTCGGCAAGGCTCATTTTGAAGTCCAGTACGCCATCAATTGCCTGCGCGCCGCCGCCGGTGTGGCGCGCCGTGTCACCGGGCAGACCATGCCATCGGATACGCCGGGACGTTTCAGCATGTCGGTGCGCGAACCCATTGGCGTCGTCGCCAGCATTTCGCCGTTCAATGTACCGCTGCTGAAAAACGTCAAGCTCAGCTCGACGCCGCTTGCCACCGGCAATACCGTGGTCATGCTGACATCCGAAGAAGCGCCGATGGTGGCGAACCTTCTGGCCGAGGTCTACCACGAGGCCGGCATTCCGGCCGGGGCCTTCAATGTGGTTACGGGCTTCGGCGACAAGATCGGTGATGTGCTGACCACGCATCCGCTGGTCAAGGTGGTGATGTTCACCGGGTCGAGCCGGATCGGCAAGCATATTGCCGGACTCTGCGGCCCCTTGATGCGCCGGATCGTGCTCGAACTGGGCGGCAAGAGCCCGATGGTGGTGATGGCCGATGCCGACCTGGATGCCGCCGTCGATGCGGCGGCGTTCAGCCAGTTCTTCTTCCAGGGCCAGGCCTGCATGGCGTCGAGCCGGATCTTTGTCGAGCGCAGCATCGAGGCCGAATTCTGCCGCCGCTTCAAGGCCAGGGCCGAAGCGCTGGGCATGGGCGATCTGCGCGACCCGAACACCTGGGTCGGGCCCATCATTTCCGAGCGTCAGCGCCAGCGTGTGCGCAAGCACATCGAGGATGCCCGGGCCAAGGGGGCAACCGTTCTCACCGGCGGCGACTGGGTCGGCAATCGCTGCCGGCCGACGATCCTGACCGGCGTCGAGGAATCCATGACAGTGTGCCGCGAAGAGACCTTCGGGCCGGTGACCTCGATCTATCCGGTGGCCGATTTCGAAGAGGCGGTCACCCGCGCCAACGACACCAACTTCGGCCTGAGCTCGGCAATCTTCACCCGCGACATCACCCGGGCCCTGCAGTTTGCGCAGCGCATGAAGTCCGGCATGGTGCATATCAACGCGCCGACCATCGCCGATGAGCCGCACGTACCCTTCGGCGGCACCGGCGACAGCGGATTCGGCCGCGAAGGCACCGACATCGATATCGATACCTTCACCGAATGGAAGTGGATCACGGTGCAACTGCCGACGGCAGCCGCCGCTTAAGGAGCAATCCAGTGACAGCCATGCCAACGCGCGCACAAGCCAAACGCCTGGTGGATCTCGGCGCCTGCATAGAGTTTCTCGACAAGTCGGGCCTGCTGCTGCGGGTCAGGACCGAGGTCGACCGCAAGCTTGAGCTTGCCGGTGTGGCCAGGCGCCTCGAAGGCGGCAAGTGCGTCCTGTTCGAGAAGGTCAAGGATAGCGACTACCCGGTCCTGACCGGCCTGCTGTGGAACCGCGAGATCGTTGGCGCGCTGTTCGGCATGCCCAGGGAGGAAGTCCCGTTTGCCATCGCCCGCGCTATCGCCGGCTGGCAGAAGAATCGCAAGGCCTTGCCGGGGCGGATGCTCAAGCGCGCCCCTGCCAATGAGGTCATCGAAAGACGCATCGACCTGTCGCGATTGCCGATTCCTGTGCATGCGCTGAAGGATGGCGGCCGCTATATCGACGCCGCGCTGGTGATCGCCCGCAATCCGCTCACCGGCGAAACCAATGTTTCCATTCACCGCATGATGGTGACGCGCAAGGACCGCATGAGCTTCCTCATCGATCCCGGCCGCCATCTCGGCGAGTTTGTCGCGATCACCGAGCGTCGCGGCGAGACGCTGCCGGTGACGATCAACGTCGGCATGGGGTTGGCGCCCTGGATCGTCTCCGCCTTGCCGCGCCTGGGCGACAACAAGAATGCCGTGGCCCATCATCTGGTCGGTCGCGGCATCGATTTCGTTCAGGCGCAAAGCGTCGATGTGCCGGCCTACGCCGACGCCCAGTTTGTCATCGAAGCCGAGATCCTGCCGGGGCTGCGCGAGACCGAAGCACCCTTCGGCGAAGTGACGGGCTACTACGGCGAACGGGACAAGCGCTGGGTCATGAAGGTGAAGGCGATCACCCGGCGCGCGCAACCGGTGTTTCATACCGTGCTCTCCGGCATGGAAGTCTGGAACGCGGTGGGTTTCACCGCCGAGGCCGCGATCTTCCATGCCGTCAAGCGCGAAATACCCGAGCTGGTGGCGGTTTATCTCCCCCACGGCGGCTGCGGCTTCTACGAGGCCGTGGTGCAGGTGCGCAATACGCGCGCTGACATCGGCAAGGATGCGATTCGCGCCACCTTCCGCGCCTTCCGCCCCCTGCAGCGCGTCATCGTGGTCGATACCGATGTTGATCTGCGTGACGCCGTCGATGTCGATTGGGCCGTCACTACCCGCTTCGATCCCGATCGCGATCTGGTCATTCTGCCCAGGGAGGAAGGCCATATTCTGAACCCGATGGTCACGCTCAATGCCGACGGGACGGGTGGCACGATCACGAAAATGGGCATGGATGCCCTGGTTCCTTTTGGTGCGCCACGTCATCGCTTCGAACGTGTGCGATTTCGCGATGTCGACCTTTCCAGGTACGAGATCGTTGCCAGTTCCACCAACACGACAGTCGATACCTCGAACCATTGATCACGAAACATAAGGCTGCGGCATCGCCGACGACGATGTTCACTTGGGACTGAGTGAGGATCGTCCTCCGGTCAATAGGTCTCGACGTGGTAGCGGCCCTGTGACAGCAGTTCCGCCTGGAGCGCCTTCCAATCGAGCCCATGGCTTGAGCAAATGTCGGCGAAGGCCTCGTCCACGCCCTTTTCCATGCCCTTCAGGCCGCATAGGTAGAGATAGGTGTTCCCATCCTTCAGCAGGCGCACGATGTTGTCGGCGCGGCTTCGGATGAGATCCTGCACATACTGGCGCGGCTGTCCGGGGACTCGCGAAAACGCCAGGTTGATGTCGATGAATTCCTTCGGCAGTCGGGTCAGCGGGCCGAAGTAGGGAAGTTCGGCGGCCGTGCGGGCGCCGAAGAACAGCATCAGCTTGCCATCCTCCTTGGGCTGCGATTTGCGGCGGCGGCGTTCGGTCATTGCCCGCATCGGCGCCGAGCCGGTGCCGGTGCATATCATCAGCAGATTGCTGCCGGGATGGTTGGGCATCAGGAAGCTGGTGCCGTAGGGGCCGACGACGTTGACCTTGTCACCCTTCTTCAGGTCGCACAGGTAGTTCGATGCGACGCCGATCACCGCATTGCCGTCGTGATCGACGGTTACCCGCTTCACGGTCAGCGACAGGTTGTTGTAGCGCGGACGCTCGCCGTCGCGCGGGCTGGCGACCGAGTAGAGGCGCACATGGTGCGGGCGGCCATTGGGATCCAGGTCCGGCGCCAGGATGCCGATGGTCTGACCTTCCAGCACCGGAAACGAGGCATTGCCGAAATCGAGCACGATATGGCGGATATCGCTTGACGCATCGTCGGCCGTCAGGCGGAAGTTGCCGCTGACCGTGGCCACCGCGGGCTTGTGGATGGAGTAGAGATTGACGTAGGGATGTGCAGCCGACCACGGTGGCGGGGCGATGCCGCCCTGTCCCGAGGTGGCCGCCGCAGCAATCATCTGCACGTCATCGGGCAGGTCAGCGGCTGACGTCGCCGCCTGCACCGGGCCGCTGTCTTCCAGCGCCACCTGCGCCGGCAGCGTATCCCACAGCAACTGCTCGGCCAGGGGATAGGCCTGCTCCGCCTGAACGTGGCGCCAACTGTCGATGGCGCCGGTAGGGCAGGGTGAAATGCAGTGGTAGCAGTACTTGCATTTGGCGGCGTCGACCACGTAGTTGCGCGAGTCGTGGCTGATTGCATTCACCGGACAGGTTTCTTCGCAGGTGTTGCAGCGAATGCAGATCTCGGGGTCAATCAGGTGCTGGCGCATGATCGTCACCGTGCTTGTCGCAATGCTCATGAAAACCTCTTTGTTTGCCACGGAGGATACAGGGAGAGTCCCGAGGCGCTTTGCTCTGTGAACTCTGTGGCTGATGGTTTTGTTTAGTTGAACCGAACGTACTCGAAGTCCACCGCCTGGTTGTTGATGCCGCGCGAGGGCGGGGCGATCCAGTTGGCGAACTTGCCCGGCTCGACGACGCGACCCATGAGGGAACTGACAAAGGCGCGATCCTCGACCGAGGGCAGCCACGCAAGGTGATGGTGCGTCCATTCGGCTTCCGACAGTACCTTGCCGGCGGGAGAAATCTTCGCCGCCGACAGCGGTCCGATCTTGCGGTTGAAGGCCTTGTGTGGCGCGCCGAGGACGAAGGGAATGCCGGCTTTCTGGATGATCTTGTTCCAGCGCTCGATGCCGGCCTTGGCGTCGGTGACGTAGTCGTCGCGCAGGCGCTCGTTGAGTGCGTTGAGGTAGGGCGCCTGGACGGTGAGGAGCTTGCCATCGGCGACTTCGAGCACGGGATAGGCCGCGTCGTTGAGCAGATGGTCGTCGTCCTGCTTAGTCTCTTCGTAGCGGCCCTTGAGTCCGGTGTTGTAGAAGGTGGCGGCGTTCGACGAAACGTCGGCACCGAACAGGTCCATGGTCACACTGAAATGGAAGTTCAGGTAACGCTGGAGGGTCGGCAGGTCGATCACGCCCTGGGCGCGGATCTTCGCCACGTCATCAGTCTTCAACTGGTTCATGACCTCGCAGGTGCGCTGGATGACACGGCCGACGCCGGATTCGCCGACGAACATGTGGTGGGCTTCCTCCGTCAGCATGAACTTGCAGGTGCGTGCCAGCGGGTCAAAGCCGGATTCGGCCAGCGAGCAGAGCTG
>JBIJDJ010000018.1:0-25353 GCA_044344175.1 Sulfuritalea sp. | reverse complement strand
CTCGCGGAGGGCCGGAAGCGGCTGCGGTACAGCTCGATCGCCTGATGCAGCAGGCGCGGCGCAAAGTGCGAGGCGAAGGCGTATGGCAGCCCTCGCTCCGCCGCCAGTTGGGCGGAAAACAGGCTGGAACCGAGCAGCCAGATCGGCACCCGGGTACCGGCGCCGGGCATCGCGATCACCTGCTGCCCCGGCCGCGGCTCGCCCAGCAGTTGCTGCAGCTCCGCCACTTCGCGCGGAAAGTCATCCTCGGTTTCGACACGGTCGCGCCGCAATGCGCGCATGGTGATCCGGTCCGTGCCCGGTGCCCGTCCCAGGCCCAGGTCGATCCGGTCCGGGTACATCTCGGCCAAGGTGCCGAAGGCTTCGGCCACCACCAGCGGCGCATGGTTGGGCAGCATCACCCCGCCCGAGCCGACGCGCATGCGCGTAGTCCCGCCGGCGATGTAGCCGACCAGCACGGCGGTGGCCGAACTGGCGATGCCAGGCATGTTGTGGTGTTCCGCCAGCCAGTAGCGGGTGAAACCGAGTGCCTCGGCATGCCGCGCGGTGCGCAGCGCAATCGCCAGCGCTTCGGCGACGCTGCCGCCCTCGCGCACGGCAACCAGGTCGAGCATGGATAATCCGGTATTGCGGAGCGTTTTCATGAGATCGATTATCCTGCCGTATCCTTCATCCTGCGTTCACCCACCGGAGAATTGATGTGCCAGCGCCAGATAATATCCTGCGCCGATTGATTACGCGGCTCGACAACCTGTTCGGACATGGGCTCGTCGTGTCCCTTGGCGTCATTCTGGCGATCGGCCTGACAGTCAGCCTGGGGGTGTTTACCTTCTTCAACACGGCCGCACCCACCGCCCTGACCATCACCGGCGGGCCGGAGGGCAGCAGTTTCAGCCGCAATGCCGAGAAGTACAAGAAGATCCTGGCCAAAGAGGGCGTCACCCTCAACATCCTGCCCTCGGAAGGATCGACACAGAACCTCAGCCGGCTGCTCGACCCAAAAACGAAGGTGGATGTCGGTTTTGTCCTCGGCGGCGAAGTCGCGAAAACCAATGTCGACCAGCTGATGTCGCTGGGCAGCATCAACTATCAACCCCTGATGATTTTCTATCAGGGCAACGAAAGGCATCTGCTGTCGGAATTCAAGGGGGCCCGGCTCGACATCGGCGCCGAGGGCAGCGGCACCCGGCTCCTGGCCTTGGCCCTGCTCAAAGCCAACGGCATCGAACCCAAGGGCGAAGCGGGCTTCATCGAAATCGATGCCAAGGACCCCGTAACGGCTCTGGAAGAGAAGAAGATCGATGCCGTTTTCGTGATGGGTGATTCGACCGCCTCCGATGTCCTGCGCAAGCTGCTGCGCACGCCGGATGTGCACCTCTTCGACGTCACCCAGGCCGATGCCTACGTCCGCCGCATCGGCTATCTCAACAAACTGGTACTGCCCCGGGGTTCGCTGGATTTCGGCAAGAACGTGCCCCCGGAAGACGTGCATCTGATCGGTCCCACGGTGGAGCTGGTTGCCCGCGACGACCTGCACCCGGCCCTGTCGGACCTGCTGCTGGAAGCCGCGCGCGAAGTGCACAGCGGGCCCGGACTGTTCAGGAAACGCGGCGAATTCCCGGCGCCGCTGGAACACGAGTTTCGCGTCAGCCCCGACGCCACCCGCTACTACGCCACCGGCAAGACCTTTCTCTATCGCACCTTTCCCTTCTGGGTGGCCAGCCTGATCGCACGGACGCTGGCGGTCCTGGTGCCGATCGTACTGTTGCTGATCCCCGGCATCAGGCTCGCACCGGCCATTTATCGCTGGCGCATCGAATCGCGGATTCACCGCTGGTACAAGGTTCTGCTGGACCTCGAGCGGGATGCGCAGAACTCGACCGGACCCGAACGTCGCGCGGAACTGCTGAAGAAACTCGACGAAATCGAAGCCAGCGTCAATCGGATCGTGGTGCCGGCGTCCTTCGGCGACCTGTTCTACGGCTTGCGCGGACACGTCACGTTTGTACGCAACAGCCTGCTGGCCGAGACGCCGCCTCAGGCCGGGGCGGACACCGGGGACGAAGACTCCAGGCCTGCCTGAAACTGCGGCAAAGTCCCGGATCAGCTTGCCGTGCGCGCCGGCATGTCCCGGGCGCCTGTTCCAGCCGCCTCAGGCGGGGCTTCGCCCGTGCTCCGGATTAGCCACCGCGGCAAGCACCGGCGCCAGGCAGGCGTGAAATTCTTCGTCGTATTCGGTCAAGGTTCCGACGTGCTGGCAGCAATCGGAGATCATCGCCGCGACGCGATGCGGAGCCAGCGCGCGCGCCTGCGCAGTCACGGGTTGCGCCCACAATTCGGCCATCTGGCCGTAACTGCCAACGCATATCCACGACTGATCATGCGGCGACGATGACAATTCGGCACCGTGGCCTCCTCCTTCGGCAGGGCGCGTATGGCATGCCAGCTTGAATCCCAATTGCTGCGCCTTGTGATGCAAAGTAGTCCAGGTCATTTTTCGCTCCTCCTGATTTCGCCATCGCCTTCTGGCGCAGCCTCCTTATAGGACTCATTGGACAACAAGTCATGACGCAGTGCATTAGCTGCACTGCGTCATGCGTCGCGGACGGTGATCCACGGAGGATAGGCGACGCTACGGTTCTTGCAGACCTGGTGGCGATTTGTCGGCTGAGAATCGCCGTCCCGTCAGCGGTTATACTTCCAATGCGGTATAGCGGCTCCTGCCAAATATATCGAACGCCCCCCCATGATGTGATTGGATATGGACAGCACTTCCAACCGAACCTTCGTCTGTAGCGTGCTATTCATCGACATCGTGGAATATACAAAGAAGTCGGTGACGGAACAGCTTAAGCTGAAACAGCGATTTAACGCGCTGCTGATCCGCGCTTTGCAGCAGGTGGCGACCAGTGATCGCATCGTGCTGGACACCGGAGACGGCGCGGCTATCTGCTTTCTTGGCAGTCCGGAGGCGGCGATGTTCATCGCGATGGACCTCCGCGACGGGATTGCGGGCGAGAGCCCCGACGCGACACCGCGCCTGGAGGTGCGGATGGGCACCAATCTCGGCCCGATCCGGCTCATCAAGGACATCAACGGCCAACCCAACATCATCGGCGACGGCATAAATGTCGCGCAAAGAGTGATGAGCTTCGCTGACGCTGGTGCGGTTTTAGTCTCCCGCTCCTTCTTCGAGGTTGTGTCCCGGCTGTCCGATGACTACGCGCAGATACTCAGCTACGAGGGCAGCCGCACCGACAAGCATGTTCGCGAGCACGAGGTCTATGCCGTAGGGCCAAGCATTCCTAACAGGTTTACGGATGCACCTTCTTCCGACGGCGGTCCGGCTGCGGACAACAAGGCTCCGGCCGGCGGCGCATCGGCGTCACCAGTGAATCGCACGGGGAACAGGCAAGGTTTCAGCAAGAAGCTGCTGGCTGGAGTTTCGCTGCTGGCCCTCGCCATAATCGGCGCGGCAGTATTGCTGCGCATGGGACGTAGTGGCGGCAGCGAGGGGTCGGGCAGCCCGCCCCAGGCTATTGCCGCAGCAAAACCGGCGAATGCTGCAGCAAAATCCCGGAATGTCTTAGCAGATGCAGCGGAACCCGCGAAGGATGCGGCAAAACCCCCGAAGGATTTACCGGCGAAAGCCACGGTTTTGCTGCTGATAGCGCCGTGGGGCGAAGTCTATGTGGATGGACAGAAACGCGGGATCAGCCCGCCCTTAAAATCCCTTTCGCTCACTCCAGGAATGCACGCGGTAGAGATCAGGAATTCCAGCTTGCCCGTATATCGGGAAAAAATCGATGTGAAGCCTGGTGCACAGATCAAGATCAAGCACACATTCAGGTAAGAGTCCGGCTACCCGCTGCTGTCGCCGGTTTGAACAATTTTCGATTCAGTCATTGAGTATCCACAGGGACGAAATAAAGACAATGCGGAAGACAATGCTGAAGACAATGCTGAAGGCAATGCGGAACATCATGATGCTGGCGCTGGTCGGCTTGCTGGCGGGCTGCGTTTCAGGGCCGACCAAGATGTTTGAAAGCAAGGCGAACCAGGCCTTGTCCGCTGGCATCGATGCCTACGACGAGGGTAAATACCCGGATGCGGTGAAGAATCTGCAAAGCGCTCTGGATCAGGGACTGAGCGTCAGCGACCAAGTCATGGCCCACAAGTATCTGGCCTTCACCCATTGCGTCAGTGGCAAGGAGCGTTTGTGCCGCGAAGAATTCCGGAAGGCGCTGGATATCAATCCCAATCTGGAACTGGAACCGGCGGAGATGGGGCATCCGACATGGGGCCCGGTGTTCCGTGGTGTCAAGACCAGGAAGCCGGATACAAAAAAATGAACTCCGTCCTCAACCCGCAGCCGAAGTTTTGCTGACGGTCACATAGCATGGAGTCGCAACAAATCGGGCGCTATGAAGTCCTCGCCGTACTGGGCCGCGGCGCAATGGGCGTCGTTTACAAGGCGACCGATCCGGTGCTCAACCGTATCGTCGCGGTCAAAACCATCAATTTGTCACTCGATCCGGATTTACGGGACGAGTACGAGGCGCGCTTCCAGCAGGAGGCCAAGGCCGCCGGTTCTCTGAGCCATCCGGCGATCGTAACGATCTACGACCTGGGAAAAACCGGCGATCTGGCCTATATCGCGATGGAATTTCTGGATGGCCAGGAACTGCACGACCTGATCAGCGCAGCGCAGCGTCTGCCGCTCAAACTGACCATGTCAATCGCCGCCCAAGTGGCTGGCGGCTTGGGTTACGCGCACCAGCACGGGATCGTGCACCGGGACATCAAACCTGCCAACATCATGGTGCTGAAGGACGGAGTCGCGAAAATCACCGACTTCGGCATCGCCCGCATGCGCGTCTCGGAAGTAAAGACCCAGACCGGAATGCGCCTGGGGTCGCCCAAGTACATGTCGCCGGAGCAGGTCCTTGGCCAGCGTGTCGATCACCGCACCGATATTTTTTCCCTGGGCGTGATGCTCTACGAAATGCTTACCGGCAAGGCTCCATTCGGCGGCAACAGCCTGGAAGCGCTGATGTACCAGACGGTCAATACTGTCCCGCTGTCGCCGAGCCGAATCAATCCGGGCGTACCGGAGATGCTCGACCTGATTCTCGCCAAGATGCTCGAGAAGCGGCCCGATAACCGTTACCAGTCAGCCGCAGACCTGGCCAGCGATCTTCGCGAATGCGAGAAGCACTATGGCTCAATCCTGTCCGCGGACCTTGGCGCAGCCGTGGGCCTGCATGAGTTACCGTCACACCTGGCGGCGGAGTCCGACAAAACCCTGGTGTTGGCGCCCCAGGTCGGCGTCCACTCCCGCCGCGAGGATGCCGCGGAAAATGAAGTCGAGGCCGGCGGCCTGGGCCTCTCGTCGGTAGTCGAGTCCTTCTCCGCGACCCAGCGGCTGGCAAACGAAGTCGGCATGAGCGATGAGTTCAACGAGTACTCTGCCACCATCAGACTGGCGCGCAACGAGTCCTCGCCGACGGATGTCGAGACCAGCAGTCCCCGCGCAATTGCCGCGTTCCCCTCCAAGGCGATTCCTCTCCGCAGCCCGGGCAGTAATACCGGTACCAGGGTGGATGACACCCCGGACTTTGATCGTCGGGCACGACTGATCGCCGTTGCGATCCTGATTGGCGCGCTGATCGCCGCAGGCTTCATCGTGTTCGTTTAGCTGGAAAAACTTTCAGCTCAAGCACCTTGCAAAATATTGGGCTCCCCTTTTGCCGGCCAAGGGCTGAGGAGCAGCCAGTCGCAATGTTATGTACCGCTTATGGATCAGGAGCCGCTACCTGGTCAAGCTGAAGTCGAGTGGCGGCTTTATGACCGGCTGCCGTCCCGCCAGCGCCGACTTTCGGCTCACTCGGTCCTTAAAGCCTCGACCGGATCAAGCAATGCCGCGCGCCTGGCCGGCAGCACGCCGGCGGCAAGGCCGATGGCGGCGGCGAGCGCCTCGGCCAGCAGCACGAATGACACTGGCGTATGTACCGGCAGCGCCGGGAAGAAGAGGCCGATCAGTTGCGCCAGGCCGACGCCCAACAGCAGGCCGACCAGGCCGCCGATCGCGGCCAGCGCCACGGCTTCGCCGAGGAAGAGGCCGAGGATGGTCCGCCGCCGGGC
The DNA here is from genome assembly GCA_044344175.1 of Sulfuritalea sp. Lineage (GTDB taxonomy): Bacteria > Pseudomonadota > Gammaproteobacteria > Burkholderiales > Rhodocyclaceae > Sulfuritalea. The sequence continues at coordinate 19,209 of JBIJDJ010000018.1, read as the reverse complement.
GCCGAGCGCGACCATCAGGCCGATTTCGTTGGTGCGCTCGGTCACCGCGATGGTCATGATGGTGACAATGCCGACGCCGCCCACCAGCAGCGATATGCCGCCCAGGGCGCCGACCGCCATGGTCAGCACGTCGAGGATACCGCCCAGCGTGGTCAGCATTTCCTCCTGGCTGATGATGGTCACGTCTTCGCGACCGTGGCGTGCCTTCATAACTTCCTTGACGGCGGCCACCACGCTGGCGGCCGGTATACCTTCTGCAGCGGCGACGTTGATTTCGTTGAGGCCCTCGCGATTGAACAGTTCCAGGGCGCGCGCCGCGGGCACAAAGGCCGTGTCGTCGAGGTCGATGCCGAGGAACTGGCCCTTGGGTTCCATGATGCCGATCACGCGGAATTGCAGGCCGCCGATGCGCACCCGCGCGCCCAGCGCATTCTCGGCACCGAACAGTTCGTTCTTCAGCTTCGGCCCCAGCACCACCTGGGCGCGGGCACTGCCGGCCTCTTCTTCGGGGAGGAACTGGCCGCTCCTGACCTTGCCCTTGAAGACCTGGAGCATGCCCGGTCCGACGCCGTAGACCGACACGCGGCGCAGGCGGCCGTTGGCATTGACCTCGGCATTGCCCCAGACGCTGGGTGTCACGGCGACGACATTGGGCAGGCGCTTCAAGGCGTCTGCATCGTCGAGCGACAAGGGCCGCGCACTGCTCGGCAGGCCCGACAGCGCACCGCCGCCGGTCTTGGTGCGGCCCGGATGGACGCCGACGACATTGGTGCCGAACTGGGTGAACTCGGCCAGTACGTAACGATGGATGCCTTCGCCGATCGAAGTCAGCAGGATCACCGCAGCGATGCCGACGGCAATGCCGAGCAGGGTCAGGAAGCTGCGCAGCCGCTGCGCGCTGATGGCGCGGATCGCTAACGTGAGGGAGTCGGTCAGGACCATCGGCCCTCCGCCGGGCCGCCCCAAGGAGGGCCGAAGCGTGACACATGGAGGCCGCAAAGCGGCTGAACCGTGGTCACCCCTTTCCGCGGGAAAGGGGCTGGGGGATGGGTCCTCATGGTCAGTGTTTCATCAACGCTTGCACGGGATCGAGCCGCGCCGCGCGCCGCGCCGGCATGATGCCGAACAGCAGGCCGGTAGACAGCGCGGTAACCAGCGCCGCGATCACCGCCCAGTTCGGCGGGTAGGCGGGAAACACCGGGTACATCTGGCGCAACACGAAGGCGCCGAACAGGCCAAGACCGTAGCCCGTCAGCGCACCGACAATTGACAGCATGGCGGCCTCGGCCATGAAAGCATCGCGGATCGTCGTGCCGCGTGCGCCAAGTGCCATGAGCAGGCCGATTTCGCCGGTACGCTGGGTCACGGCCACCAGCATCACGTTCATCACCAGGATGCCGGCCACTGCAAGGCTGATTGCGGCAATGCCGGCCACGGCCGCCGTCAGCGCGCGCAGCAGTTTGTCGAAGGTGGCAAGCACGGCATCCTGGGTGATCACCGTGATGTCTTCCTCGTTGCCGTGGCGGGCCTTGAGCACGGCCGCCACTTCCAGTTTGACGCCCTCGATCTGGTCGCGGCTGCGGGCTTCGATCAGGACGCGGAACAGGGTGTTGGAATTGAACATGCTCTGGGCGATGTTGACCGGGACGAAAACCACTTCGTCGGTGTTCATGCCCAGGCCCTGCCCCACCACCTTGAGTACGCCGATGACGCGCAGGCGCCGGTCGCCGAGGCGGATCAGTTCGCCCACGGCGGGAGCGGCGCCGAAAATTTCTTCCTTGATCTTGGATCCGATCACGGCGACGGGTGCGCCGCGATTCCAGTCGGCTTCGGGCAGGAAAGCACCTTGTGCCATCTTGAAACCGCGTATCTCCAGATAGGTCGAGGACGTGCCGGCAACGATCGTTTCCCGCAGCCGTCCGTTGGCGTTGATCTCCGAGGTGCCGGCGGTCAATGGGGCGACGCGACGCACCGAGGGCAGGCGGGTCAGAGCTGCGGCGTCATCCACGGTCAGGTCGCGCGGCGTGGTGGTCATCGCATTGGCGGGGTTGAAGCCGCCCGTGGCCGAACGCCCCGGCAGGACGATGACGAGGTTGCTGCCCAGCGCCGAGAACTGCTCGATCACATAGCGCCGTGCGCCGTCACCAAGCGCGGTGAGCACGACCACGGCAGCGACGCCGATCGCCATGGCCAGCACCGAGAGCGAGGTGCGCAGCGGATAGCCGGCCGCCGCATCGCGGGCAAAACGCAGGACGTCGGCATTACGCATGGAACTAGGCCGCACCTGCCGCGGGTGTATCTGAAGCCGGCGCAGCCGGCGAACCGTCGTCACCCCCTTTCCCGGAAAGGGGGCCGGGGGGATTGTCGTCCAATGACCGAAGGCCAACCGCGGCACTATCGTGCCGCAGTTGGCCGTCTTCCATCATCAATTGCCGCCGGGCACGGCTACCGATCTTCTGGTCGTGGGTGACGATGATCAGGGTCATGCCGCGCTCGTTCAGCACTTCGAGCAGGTGGATCACGTCGTCGCCGGTGGCGCGGTCGAGGTTGCCGGTCGGCTCGTCGGCCAGCAGCACGGCAGGCTGCATGATGGTGGCGCGGGCGATGGCGACGCGCTGCCGCTGGCCACCGGAAAGCTGGTCGGGGCGATGGTCGGCGCGCTGGTCGAGGCCGAAATCCTTGAGCGCCTGCGCCACCCGCTGCGCGCGCTCGGTCGCCGGAATGCCGGCCAGCATCATCGGCAGCGCGACGTTCTCGGCGGCAGTCAGGCGCGGCACCAGGTGGAAGCTCTGGAAGACAAAGCCGATGCGGCGGCTGCGCACGGCAGCCTGCTCGTCGGGCGACAGCGTGGTGACGTCGCGCCCTTCAAGATGATAGGAACCGGCGTCGGGGCGGTCGAGCAGGCCCAGCAGGTTGAGCAGCGTCGATTTGCCTGAACCGGAGGGCCCCATGATCGCCACGTATTCGCCGGCCTCGATGGTGACATCGAGATGGGTCAGCGCATGCACCGTGCTGTCGCCCAGATGGAAGATGCGCTCGATGCCGGCTAGGCGGATCAGCGACACGGTGATTCGTCCATCACTACGCCGCGCAGCGGCGCAAACATTGTCACCCCCTTGCCCGGCAAGGGGGCTGGGGGGTATGCCGTCATTTTGGCGCCACGGCGGCGTCAGCCGCCGTGGCGCGAGCGCCGACTTTTACGCCTTCGCGCTCCAGCGAGATGACGATGCGCTCGCCCTCGGCCAGCCCTTCGATGATTTCCGTGTACTCCCAGTTGGCCATGCCGGCTTTCACCTTGCGCTCTTCAAGCTTGCCGCTGTCGGCGTTGAGCACCATCACCTTCGAGCCTTCGATCAGGGCCGCGGTCGGCACCCGCAGCACGTTGGGGCGGCCGCTCAGCACGATCTCGACATCGGCGCTGTAACCTACCAGCAGGTTGACTCCGGCCGGGCGCTCGAAATCCACTTCGACATCGACGGTGCGCGCCTGCTTTTCCACCGCCGAGACATAGGGCGCGACGCGGCGCACCTTGCCGGTGAGCGGCTGCTTCGGCAGGGCATCGAGCGAGACACGCACCGGCAGGCCGACCGTGATCTTGGGCGCATCGATTTCATCCATCGGCGCCTTGACGTAGAGGCAGGATTCGTCGATCAGGTCGATCGCCGGGGGCGTCGGCACGCCTGGCGGCGACGGTGTCGAATACTCGCCGAGTTCGCCGACGATCTTCGCCACCGTGCCGTCGAAGGGCGCGTAGAGCACCATGCGGCCCTGCTCCACCCGCGTCACGGCGACGCGCGCGGCGGCCTGGGTGACATCGGCACGCGCCGTCTCGCAGCCGGCGATGCGAACATCGGCCTCGCTGCGCGCAGCATCCTCGCGCGCCTCGGAGACGAAGCCCTTGTTCTTCAGCGAAGTCTGCCGTTCGGCCTCGCGCCTGGCGCTGGCGGCCGTGGTGCATACCTCCTTGACGCGCTGCGCGGCCATCGCGCGCTGGGCTTCGGCCAGCGTTTGCTGCGCCTTCTGGTCGTCGTTCCACAGCTTCATCAGGAGCTGGCCCTTCTTGACCTTGTCGCCTTCCTTGACGCCGAGGTATTCGATGCGTCCGCCCATGATGGTCGACAGCCGCGTGCGCAGACAGGCTTCAACCGTGCCGGCGCGGGTGTTGACCACCGTGGATTCGACATTGCCGCGATCGACGGTCTTCAGCACCACGCTGACCGGCTTGGTGCGCGTGCTCCAGAACCAGGCGCCGGCGGCGAGGGCAAGGACGATGAGCACCGGCAGGACGCGACGCAGTAGGAAGGATGTATTCATGGCGGTCGATTATGCCGCGTTTGCGCCAGCCGCGCCCTTCCCCGGAAGGGGTAGGAGCCCCGTTCAGCGTGACACGGAAATCGCTTCGATCCAGGGCTCCAGACGCTGGCCGACCGCTACGATCGCCTCGAAGCGGGCATCCGGACCGGCCGGCGTGCGCTGCGGGGTGCGCAGCGCCGGTTCCAGTGTCGGGCGCAGGGCGTGCGGCACGTTGATCCGCTGCACGGCAAGCTCGCTGACATAGCCGGTGACCCGGGTCTTCCTGTCCCTGGTCTCCAGGCGCGGGCGCAGCGTGGCCTTGAGGATCAGGTAGCGGCCGCGATCCGGATACTTCGCGCGCAAGGCGGCGCGGTCCGCCCCGACATCGATGGCAAACAGGCGGCTGTTGAGAGTCTCCTCGTTCTTCAACTGTTCCTGGGCGCGCTTGGCCTTTTCGGCGAATTCCTTGCTGTCGGCGTTGGCCAGGCGCGCTGCCTCGTGGCGCGCGGCATTGGCCCGTGCACGCTCCAGCGCCTGCTGCCAGGCCGGCCCGCCGAGTTCCAGAACCAGCAGCGCCTTGCGCGGCAACTGGCGCTCGAAACGGCGGCGCCCCTCGCTGCCTTCGGCCACCGGCGCCGTATCGAAACCCAGTGCCTTCATGCGCGGCTCGTCCAGCCATTCCGGCGTGCCGCCGTGGTAACCGTATCCGCCGTAGGAATACTCGACCGCGTTGCCGTCGTTCAGCCGCCAGTTCAGCCCCAGCACCAGCCCGCTGTTGTCCCTGGCAACGTGCCAACCCCAGGGCATTCCCAGTTCGCGCTGCGAGAGCGTCATGCGCGCTTCCGGCTCGCCGCTGCGATTGGAATACACGCCGATAAGCGCCACGGCATTGGCCAGCAGGATCAGCGCGGCGCCGGCACCCAGCGTCCTCAGCGGAGTCAGCGTCATGGCGCGCCCCCCGCAGCACCGCTTCTGCGCAGGCGCTTCAACACCAGCAGGATCAGGATCGCCGCCAGCCCCAGCACGAGGAAGAACAGGTACTTCGGCATCGCCTCCCACCACCAGTCGAAGAATTTCGTATAGAGGAAGATGACGAAGAAGGTGATGCCGGTATTCACCGTATCGGACCACTGGCGCCGCGCGCCGAGCCAGATGGCCAGGGCGCTGGCGACAAAGCCGGCGACTTCGTAGCTGCCTTCGATGGTCCGCGTCGAAACCCCTTCGTAGTCGGCCAGGTAACTGCCCCAACCCCAGTGGCCGAGCACCAGCATCGGCAACAGCAGGCAGAGCAGGCCGAAGATGCGGTAAATGGCAGCGAAGCCCGTCATGCGGCGATGATCGACCATCTGCGGGAAGGCAAACAGCAGCACCGCCACCGGAAGAAAATTCTCCGGCCGCTCACCGGAATGCAGCCAGTAGATGCCGCCCCACTCGCCGACGCGCGCGGCAACGAAAGCGATCACGCAGCAGATGCCTGCCGCCAGCAAGAGGCGCAGGTCGCAGGTATAAGCCAGCAGGAAGGCCAGCGCCGCCCAGGGGATCAGCGCACGGTCGGTCGGCGTGATGTTGAAGATCTGACCGAGCATGACCAGGTTCAGCACGAAGCAGGCGAAAGCCACCATCGTCGCCAGCTTGGTGAAATAGCCCGACGCGTCGCGCGTCTGGATTCCCACGGTCAGGCCCAGGCTGCCCAGCGCAGCGCCGAGCAGGATCGCCACCTGGGTGGTCTCGGCGAAATTTCCCCAGAACTGGTAGAAGAGGAAAAACACGCTGGCCGCCAGCGCCAGTGCGCCGAGGAAGGACGCCACGCGCATGCCCAGCGATAGCTGTTTGGCCTGCAGGTTGCGGTCGATATCGAAAGTTCCGGCAAAGTCCGTCAGCAACGCGGCATGGTGGCAGCGCAAAGCCTCCTTCTGCGCCGCATCGAGTTGCAGCACGCCCTCGCCCTCCAGGCGCGTCAATTCCGCCTGGAATATCGCGATCTCGTCGGCGCGCTGCTGCGCCTCGCTGCGAATCGGAGTGCTAAGGTGAGTGCCCATCGCCGGTGATTATGCCGCGTTTGTTATGATTCGCCTCCCCCGCACACGCAGGCGCACGGCAATGATCAGGATCTACGGCATCAAGAATTGCGACACGATGAAGAAGGCCTTCGCCTGGTGCGACGCCAACAGCATCAGCTACGAATTCCACGACTACAAGAAGCAGGGCGTGCCGCGCGAACAGGTGGTGCACTGGTGCCGCAGCCTGGGCTGGCAGACGCTGGTCAATACCAAAGGCCCGACCTGGAGGAAGCTCGCGCCGGAACAGCGGGCGATAACCACGCAAAGCCAGGCCGTGGCGTTGATGCTGGAACATTCCAGCCTGATCCGCCGCCCCGTGGTGGAGAACGACGCCGGGCAGCTGCTGGTGGGCTTCGATCCGACCATGTTCGATTCTTTCGTTCGCTGATGGATCAGGTCCATCGCTTCCTGCTCGAAGACCTCGACATCCGCGGCGCGCTGGTGCAGCTCGGTCCGTCCTGGGCGGCGATGAACAGCCGGCGCAACTATGCGGCGCCGGTGCGCAACCTTCTGGGCGAACTGGCCGCCGTCACCGCGCTGATCGGCAGCAACCTCAAGGCCCCGGGGCGCCTGAGCTTCCAACTGCAGGGCCATGGCGCGGTGTCGATGCTGGTGATGGACTGCAACGAAAAGCTGCAACTGCGCGGCATGGCCAAGAGCGGCCTGAGCGCAGAGGCCGAGGCCCATATCGCAGGAATCGAAGATTTGCTCGGCGACGGCAAGCTGGTGCTGACGCTGCAGCCGAAGACGGCGCAAACGCCTTACCAGAGCGTGGTGCCGCTGACCGGCAACAGCGTCGCCGCCGTCTTCGAACATTTCCTCGAGCAGTCCGAACAGCAGCCGGCGCGGCTGTGGCTGGCCGCAACGGAAGACTCCGCCTGCGGGCTGTTCCTGCAGAAGCTGCCCAACGCCGACATCCTCGACCCGGACGGCTGGGACCGCATCGAAGCACTCGCCGCCACGCTACGCCACGAAGAGCTGCTGCTGCCGCCGGAAACCCTGCTGACGCGGCTGTTCAATGCAGAAAACGTGCGCCTCTATGCGCCGCGCACAGCCAGCTGGCACTGTCCGCGCGACGAGGAAAAAGTGCGCAACATGCTGCTTTCACTGGGTCGCGAAGAAGTCGAATCCATGCTCGCCGATGCCGAAGTCATCGCCGTCGAGGACGAGATTTGCGGCCACGAATACCGCTTCGGCGCCGAAATCATCGACGAGCTGTTCCCGCCGGCGGGCCGCATCCTGCATTGAACATGACCACTCCGGTAGTCGCCACGCCCCCTCCCTTTCAAGGGGAGGATTGGGGAGGGGATGGGGCAATAGGGTGTGACGCCGCTACTACCGCCTGCCCATCCCCATCCCGGCCTTCCCCTTGAAGGGGAAGGAGTAGACATTGAACATCGACATCAGCGAGGAAGCGGGGGTCCGCTACCTGCATTTCGGTTCGAGCTGGGTGCAAGGCGCGATGCGCATCGCGCGGCCCTTCGCGCTTGAACTCGACTACACGCGCGAGATGATGGTGCCGCTGCTGCTGCACGACGACGACTGGCCACGACGCGTCCTGCAGATCGGCCTCGGCGCCGCCTCGGTGACCAAGTTCCTCCATCGCCACCGGCCTCAGGCCAAAATCACCGTGGTCGAGATCGACCCGCGCGTCGAGGCCGCCGCACGGCAGTTCTTCAAGCTGCCGGACGACCCGCGCATCGACATCCGCTACGGCGACGGCGCGGACTTCGTCATCGAAACCAAGCAGCGTTACGACCTGATCCTGGTCGACGGCTTCGACGCTGCGGCGCGCACCGGGCGGCTCGACACCCTGCCCTTCTACCTCGACTGCCGCGCGCGGCTGGCCGATGACGGCCTGCTCTGCGTCAACCTGCTCTCGCGGCGCAAGGATTTCCGCCAGAGCGTGAAGCGCCTGGAAGAAGCCTTCGCCGGCCGCGCCATTGCCTTTCCTTCCTGCGACAGCGGCAATGCCATTGCGCTGGGTGCAATCGCCGTCGCGCCGGCGCCGACTATTGATAATCTGAAAACTGCCGCACAGCGCCTCAAGAAGGCGAGCGGCCTCAACCTGTTGCCGACCCTGGCGCGTCTTGCCGAATCGCGCCATCTCGCCGGCGGCGTGCTGCGCCTGTGAGCGGCGCATGACCGCCGCGCGCAGGGACCACCGCCGCGGCACGCTGTACATGCTGCTGGTGATCACGATCTGGGGCGGCTTCCTGCCGGCCGGCAAATCGGCCCTGGAAATGGTCGATCCCTACTGGCTGACCGCAATGCGCTTCGGCACCGCGGCGCTGGTCTTCATCGGCCTGCTGTGGGTGCACGAAGGCCGGGCGGCGCTACGCAGCGAAGGGCATTTGTGGAAAATCGCCCTGTTCGGCGCCTGCGGCTTCGCCTGTTTCGGCATCTGCTTGTTCGAGGGCCTGAAGCTGACCCGCCCCGAGATCAGCGCCATGATCCTCGCCCTGACGCCGATACAGGTGGCGCTGTTCCAGTGGTGGCGCACGCGTCGCCGGCCCGACAACTTCACGCTCGCGGCGATTGCGCTGGCGCTGACGGGCGAACTGTTGGTCATCACGGCCGGCGACGTCACGCGACTGCGCGGCGGCGACGCGCTGGGCACCGGGCTGGTGTTCCTCGCCTCGCTGTTCTGGACCGCCTACACCCTGGGCGGGCAGCAGTTTCCCGGCTGGTCGCCGGTGCGTTACACGGCGCTGTCCTGCTCGCTGGGCTGGTTCGCCGTCCTGGCGGCGCTGGGCATCGCTTCCCTGGCCGGTCACAGCCAGCCGCCACGGATGGACCAGTTGATCACCGTCTGGCCGCAATTGTCCTTCATCGTCCTCTGCGTCTCGATATTCGGCATGCTGTTCTGGAACATGGGAGTGGCCAAACTCGGCCCCTTGAACGCCGGCTTGTTCGCCAACTTCGCGCCGGTCATCACCTACCTGATCGCCCTCGCCCAGGGCCGGCGACCCGCGGCCATCGAACTGGCCGGCGCCGCCATCGTGCTGATCGCCCTGATCGCCAACAACCGCCACCAGAGCGGCAAGGTCGGCCGCGTTGCGGTCTGACGCGACCCGCCCACGCGATGCGCCGAAAAGTCGGCGCTGGCGGTACGGCGATTCTCGCTGCACGACCTGACCATCGCTGCTGCAGACGGGCCGGAAGCCTTGTACCATTCTCGCCATGGTGCGGCCCGCCGCACGGCATGACTCCAAAGGTTCTCCATGACTAAAGCATTGCTGCTCATCGACATACAAAATGACTACTTTCCCGGCGGGGCCATGGAACTCGTCGGGAGCCCGCAGGCCGGGATGCAGGGCGGGAAGCTGCTCGCAACATTCCGGCAGAAATCCCTGCCGGTCATTCACGTCCAGCACATCTCCACGCGCCCGGGCGCGACTTTCTTCCTGCCGGATACGGCCGGGGTCCGCATCCATGAGTCCGTGGCGCCGATTGCCGGCGAAACGGTTTTTCAGAAGAATTTCCCGAACAGCTTCCGTGAAACGCCGCTGCTCGAGCATCTGCGCAAGCTTGAAGTTACGCAGCTTGTCATCGCCGGCATGATGACCCAGATGTGCATCGACACCAGCACGCGCGCCGCAGCCGATCTGGGCTTTCAGTGCCTTCTGGCGCATGATGCGTGCGCGACAAAAGACCTGTCATTCGATGGCGCTACGGTATCCGCCGGAAACGTGCAAACCGCATTTCTTGCCGCGCTCAACGGCCTGTTCGCCCGGGTGCTGTCCGTGGAAAAAATATGCGTCAGCCCCTGACGCTGCGTTCCGGGCAGGCGGCGCATGCCGGCCTATCCGTTTCTTGAGGAGGAATTTGTCATGGCAGGCCTGAACTCACACTACTCGGCCCGCGACATCGAAGCGCGAATCATTGCCGCCATCCGCGAGGCCGGTCTGGATCCCGGGCAGCGCCTGTCGCCGAAGGAACTGGGAGCGCTCGACCATTTCCACACCGGGGGCTTTAGCGCTTCACATGAGTTGCGGGAACTGGCGCAGATCCGCGCCAAAGATCGCGTCCTCGACATCGGCGCCGGGCTGGCCGGTCCCGCCCGGATGCTCGCTGCCGCGCTCGGCTGTCGCGTCGACTGCCTCGAAATGTCGCCCGATTTCTGCACCGGCGCGACGCTGCTGAATCGGCTGACCGGCCTTGACGACCTGATCGAAGTGCACCAGGGCAGCGCTCTCGAGCTGCCCTTTGCCGACGATTCCTTCGACGTCGTCTGGATGCAGAACGTCGGCATGAACATCGCGGACAAACGCAAGCTCTATGCGGAGATCTGCCGGGTCCTCAAACCGGGCGGCCGCTATGCATTCCAGGAGGTGGCGACCGGAGAAGCCCCGACATCCTACTTTCCCCTGCCCTGGGCCACCGATCCGGCCGACAGTTTCCTTGTTTCCGGGGACGAGCTTCACGTGCTTCTCGGCGAAGCCGGATTCGTCCCCGAAATTTTCGAGGACACCAGCGATGCCCATTTGAGCAGGACTGCCGCAGCCGCAGTCGCTGCACCGAGCCCCCTGAGCCTGGCGGTCTTCGTGGACAATCTCTCGCAAAAAACCGGCAATGCGCGGCGCAGCCTCGAGGAAGACCGCATCCGGCTGGTCCGCGGCATCTTCCGCGTGAAATGAGCGACGTGCCGCCGGCGTCGACTTCCGTATGCCAAATCAACATTGCGGGCCCTTGCCCGAAGGAGCATCCATGTCGCACCCAAGCCTTTCAGGCAAGCGCGTCCTGATCACACACGCAGATGTGTTCATGGGCCCGGTCCTGTGCGAGGTATTCGCCGGGCACGACGCCACGGTGATCGCGAGTACCGACCCGCTCGCGAGTGCCGGCGCGCCCGCTGCCATCGTCGCCGGGGCAGGCCGGATCGATGTTCTCGTCGCCAACCTGGCAATACCGGCACCCGCCACGCCTGCCGCGGAGGTGACCGAAGAAGAGTGGAACGACACGTTCGCGGCCCTCGTGCATCCCCTTGCGCGATTGTTCCGCGCCGTCCTGCCGTCCATGATCGAGCGGCGCGCCGGAAAGATTCTCGTCATGGGCAGCGCGTCCGCCCTGCGCGGGATGAAGCGCGCCTCAAGCTACAGCGCCGCGCGCGGCGCCCAGCTTGCCTACGTGCAGGCCGTGGGCGTGGAAGTCGCGCCGCACAATGTCCAGGTGAATGCCATCGCCCAGAACTTTGTCGACAATCCGACTTACTTCCCGCCCGAGCTTCAGGCCAACCCGCGCTTCCAGGAACGCCTGAAGCGCGAGGTTCCGCTGGGGCGCCTGGTGGGCGCCAGGGAAGACGCCGAATTCGCCGCCTACCTTTGCAGCGAACCCGCGAGTTGCTTTGTCGGCCAGGTCTTTCCGGTATGCGGCGGCTGGGTGACACGTTAATATCCCCCACATGAGAACCGCACTCATTGTTGCCTTCGGCCTCCTTGTAGTCGCAGTCATCGCGATCCGATCCGGCGTTCTCGGCGGGACCCGGCCTGCCGACCTTGGCGTAAGCAATTCCCGCCTGAAGCCGCCCTCGCCAACCCGCAACAGCATCTCCAGCCAGGCAGCGCTGTACCCGGATCATCCGCAACGGGAGTATGCCGACATCAAACCCCTGCCGCTTAAAAGCGGAGTTGCCGCAAACTCGCTACAGGCTTTGACAGCCGCTCTCCAGTCCATGCCGGGCATCAAGCTGGTGGAGCAGCGACCGAACTATCTCCATGCCCAGGCGGAAACACGCTGGCTGAGATTCGTGGACGACCTGGAGTTCTGGTTCAACCCGACGCGCGGCGTGATTGAAGTGCGCAGCGCAAGCCGCCTGGGGCGCGAGGATTTCGGGGTGAACCGGCAGCGCATCGAAGCCATCCGGGCGGCCTACCTGGCGCAACCCTGATCCCTGCCAACCGCAACGGGTGTCCGGAAATATCCAATGAAACGATTTCTTCGCTACATGCCGCAGGTTTTTTTCCTTGGCCTGACTCTGGTAACGATTCTTTCCCTGATTCCAAGCGCCTCCGTGCCGCAGGCTTTGCAATTCTGGGACAAGGCGCAGCACACTTTGTGCTATGTGGCACTTTCAGTCACCGGATGTCTCGCGTTCCCGCGACGCGTAATGCTTGTCTCCACGGGTTTGCTGGCGCACGGAGCAGCCATCGAAATCATGCAAGCCACACTGACGACAACCCGCTACGGCGACGTGTTCGACTGGCTTGCCGATGGCATCGGCATTCTTGCCGGCATAGCTTTTTATACCTACGCATTGCCCAAACCCGCCGCCTAGCCCCAGGCTTGCAAGTCCAAGCGCCGTACCGCCAGCGCCGACTCCTGCAAGCGGCGCCCTCAGGCCTTAAGACTCTCTACCGCCGCCTTGCCCGCCGCGTAGCGCACGGCATCCTGCTGCCAGCGGCCGCCCGGCGCCAGTCTTTCCAGCCGCGCCGCGCGCACGGGATCGACAGCCGGCTTCCAGTTTTCCAGCACGGTGGCGACGGCATCGGGTGCGTTGCAGATCAGCAGCACGTCGCAACCGGCTGCCCACGCCGCTTCGGCACGCTGCACCATGTCGCCGGCGAAACTGGCGCCTTCCATCGACAGATCGTCGCTGAAGATGACGCCGTCGAAACCGAATTCCCTGCGCAATTTTTCCAGCCACACCGGCGAAAAGCCGGCCGGACGGGAATCGACCTCGGGGTAGATGACGTGCGCCGGCATCACGCCGTCCAACTTCAGGCGCCGGTAGGGCACGAGGTCGGGTTCCATTTCGGCGAGGCTGCGCTCGTCGACCGGAGTCGCCAGGTGCGAATCGGCGGCGACCCAGCCGTGGCCGGGAAAATGCTTGCCGCAGCAGCCCATGCCGGCGGCGGCAAGGCCTTCGATCAGGGCGCCGGCCAGTTCGGCCACGGCATGCGGATCCTTGTGGAAGGCGCGGTCGCCGATGACGCCACTGGGGCCCCAGTCGAGGTCGAGCACCGGAGCGAAGGAATAATCCACGCCGCAGGCGCGCAGTTCCGCCGCCAGCAGATAGCCCACCTCTGCGGCGGCCTTGCGCGCCGCAGCCGGGTCCGTATCCCACAGTTCGCCGAGGCGGCGCATCGGCGGCACTTGGGTGAAGCCTTGACGGCAGCGCTGCACGCGGCCGCCTTCGTGGTCGATGGCGATCGGCAGCGCCGGTGACCGCAAGGCGTGGATCGCCGCGCACAGCGCGGTGAGCTGTTGCGGATCGCGGTAGTTGCGGGCGAAGAGGATCACGCCGCCGACCAGCGGATGAACGAGGCGCTCGCGATCGGGTTGCGACAATTCGAGGCCGGCGATGTCGATCATCAGCGGGCCGAGCGGGCTTGCCTTCATGACTGTTCCAGTATGACGAAGGCGACGGCGTAGTCCTGCTCGTCGCTGATGGAGAGATGGGCCCTGATGCCGCGTCCGGCGAAATGTGCGGCCAGCGCGGGCGAATAGCCGAAGGACGGTTTGCCGAGTTCGTCGTGCTCGACGGCGATGTCGGGCAGCAGCAAGGGATCCCGTATGCCAGTGCCGAAAGCCTTGCCCAGCGCCTCTTTCGCGGCGAAGCGCTTGGCCAGGAAACGTGCCGGATCGGGGCTCGCGCGGCAGGCCTCGCGCTCGGCGGGAGCCAGCATCTTCTCCAGGCCGCGCTCGCCGTGGCGCTGCCAGTACCCGGCCATGCGGCTGACGGCAACGATGTCGGTACCAACGCCGAAGATCATGAAAAAACCTTCACCACAGAGGCACAGAGACACAGAGGAAAGCATGATCGAGAGATTACCCGTCCGGTATCGACGGCATTCGATTCATAGCATCCGGCAAAAGAAATCCGCGGCAGTTTCACTCGTTCTCTCTGTGTCTCTATGTCTCTGTGGTTCACAGTTTCTATCCGCACTGAGCCTCACGCATCAATCGTTTCATCTCGGCGACGGCTTCGCGCATGCCGACGAAGATAGCGCGGCTGACGATGGCGTGGCCGATGTGCAGTTCGCGAATGCCGGGCAGCGCTGCCACCGGTTGCACGTTGAAGTAGTTGAGTGCGTGGCCGGCGTTGAAGCGCATGCCGGCAGCGCGGATCGCGGCGCCGGCCTTGCGGATCTTCTCCAGTTCGGCGACCACGGCAGGGCTTTCCTTGTCGCGGCCCTGGTTGAAGAAGGCATGTGCATAGGGGCCGGTGTGGATTTCGCAGACACGCACGCCGATCCGCGCCGCGGCTTCGACCTGCGGCAGTTCGGCATCGATGAAGGTGCTGGTGACGATCCCGGCGTCGCGCAAACGGGCTACCACGTCGCGCAGGCGCGCCTCCTGCCCGGCGACGTCAAGCCCGCCCTCGGTGGTGATCTCGTGCCGGCCTTCGGGCACCAGCATGGCCATCTCGGGCTTGAGTGCACAGGCGATGCCGACCATCTCTTCGGTCGCCGCCATTTCCAGGTTGAGCTTGATGTGCGTCAGTTCGCGCAGGCGCCGCACGTCGTGGTCCTGGATATGGCGGCGGTCTTCGCGCAAATGCACGGTGATGCCGTCGGCGCCGCCCAGGTGCGCCTCGACGGCCGCCCATACCGGATCGGGTTCGTGGGTCTTGCGCGCCTCGCGCACGGTCGCCACATGGTCAATGTTTACGCCAAGTTCAATCATGCTCGCTCCGCCGAAGCGCCAAAGGTTAAATTGTAATTGCTCAAAGCTCTTGCAACTCGATGAATACGCGTCGCGACTGCAGGGGTTTGCCGCCCATATGATGGGCGATAAGCTGCCGCATCAGCTGCCGGCTTTCGATCCGGGTGCGCGGATCGGCATAGTCGTCGGCCGCCATGTCGAGCAGCGTCTTGCCGCTCAGGCTGGGCGCGTCGCCCGGCGCCGCATCACCGGCGCCAGCGCGGTGCGTCCCTGCGGGAACTTTCTGTACCGGGCCGCGCTCGATCAGGTAGGTGTATTCCCGCTCCGCCACCAGCGGCCGGCCCGATTCGACGTCGACATCCAGCGTCAGCCCGTAGCCGAGTTCCTTCAGCAGGGCCTTCTCGAAGCGGCGCAACTCGGGTGCGTCGGCTCCACCCGCGGCCAGCGCCTGCAAGGCAGCGGCATAGGCATCGAACAGCGCGCCATGCGGATCCTCGCGCGGCAGCATTTTCAGCAGCAGCTCATTGAGGTAGTAACCGAGCAGCAGGCAGCGTCCGCCCAGCAGCGGCATGCCGCCGAGCCATTCCACCTTGGCCAGGGTCTTGACCTCGCCGCCGCCGAACCAGCCGAGTTCCAGCGGCTGGAAGGACATCAGCATGCCGCGCATTGCCGAGCGCGGGCGCCGCGCCCCGCGCGCCAGGAGCGGCACGCGCCCATGCTCGCGGGTGAACACATCGACCACGAGGCTGGTCTCGCTGTAGGGATGCAGGTGCAGGACATAGGCCGCCTGGCCGTCAACACGCTTACTCACGAAACCGCCCTCCCCCCCGCCCCCTCGCCAAGCGAGGGGGTGACGGTGGTTCGCGAGCTGCGCTCGCTCCATGGGCTTGGCTGCGCCGTCCTCGGGACGGCCCGGCGGACGGCGCTCAATCGTAGCCCAATGACTTCAGGGCCCGCTCGTCATCAGCCCAGCCGCCCTTGACCTTGACCCAGGTCTCGAGCCAGACCTTGCCGCCGAACAGGGTTTCCATTTCCTTGCGCGCATCGGTCGAGATGCGCTTCATCCGCTCGCCGCCCTTGCCGATGACGATGGCGCGATGCCCCGCCCGGTCGACGATCACCGCGGCATGGATCCGGCGCAGCTCGCCCTCCTGCTCGAACTTCTCGATTTCCACGGCGATGCCGTAGGGGAGTTCTTCGCCCAGATTGCGGAACAACTTTTCGCGCAGGATTTCGGAGGCCATGAAGCGCTCGGAGCGGTCGGTGATGTCGTCGGCGTCGAATACCGGCGAGCCTTCCGGCAGATAGCGCGTCACGGTAGCCAGCAGCTCATCCGTGCCGATGCCCTTCTCGGCCGACAGGGGCACCAGTTCGGCGAATTCGTGCAGCGCGGCAACCTTGGCCATGAAGGGCAGCAGCTCTTTCTTGTCGGCCAGCCGGTCGATCTTGTTGATCACCAGAAGCACCGGCGTCCCGACCGGCAGCATGCGCAGAATCTCGGCTTCGCCGTTGCCCCAGTTGCCGGCTTCGACCACCAGCAGGATCACGTCGACATCGGCAAAGGTCGAGGTCACGCTGCGGTTCATCAGGCGATTCAGCGCATTCTTGTGCGTCATCTGGAAGCCCGGCGTATCGACGAAAATGAACTGGGCATGGCCGGTGGTCAGCACGCCGTGAATCCGGTGGCGGGTGGTCTGCGCCTTCTTCGAGGTGATGCTGACCTTGGCGCCGACCAGGCGGTTGGTCAGGGTCGATTTGCCGACGTTGGGCCGGCCGATGACGGCCAGATAACCGGTACGAAACGCTTCACTCATGACCTGATCTCCGCCAGCGCGCTCTGCGCCGCCTGCTGTTCGGCAATGCGGCGGCTGCCGCCGCTGCCGGTGGTACGGATGCCCAGTTCCGGGATCAGGCATTCGATGTCGAACTCCTGGGCGTGAGCCTCACCGCGCGCGGCGAGCAGCGCGTAGCGCGGCAGGGGCAGATGCCGCCCCTGCAGAATCTCCTGCAAGGCCGTCTTCGGATCCTTGCCGGCGTCACTGGGGTCGAGGCGCGCCATGGCCGGCAGGTAGAGGTGTTCGATCACCATTCGTGCGGCATCGAAGCCGGCGTCGATATGGACCGCCCCGAAAATAGCTTCCAGGGCATCCGCCAGAATCGACGGCCGTTGCGCACCACCGCTCTTCAACTCGCCCTCGCCCAACTGCAGCATTTCGCCGAGGCCCAGGCTGCGTGCGATGTCCGCCAGGGTTTCCTGTCTTACCAGGCTTGCGCGCAACCGCGAAAGCTCGCCTTCCTTGAGGGTGGCGAAGCTCTTGTAGAGCGCACCGGCGATGACGCAATTGAGTACCGAGTCGCCAAGGAACTCAAGCCGTTCGTTGTGGGGAGAACCGAAACTGCGGTGGGTGAGCGCCTGGCGCAGCAACTCCGGCCGGCCGAAGCCGTGGCCGAGCGCCGCCTCCAGACGCTGCAGCTTCATTGCTTGGAGCTGCTGCCCTCGAAATCGAAGACCAGGCTGACGTTGGCGAACAGCGGTACCTTTTTCTCGTACTTGAAGGAGATCACCAGTTCGCCGCCCTCCTTGGTGATGTCCAGATCCTGCGCAGTGACGCTCTTGACATCATCCATGTCGGCGCGCCGGGTAAATGCATCGCGCACCTTGGCCACCGAGGCGTCCTTGAGGCCGGTGTCGCCAACGGTCCCCTTGACTGCCTTGACGAGGTTTCCGTACTCGATCCAGGGTGGTATGGCCTTCATCGCCAGGGTTGCAAGCAATGCCACCACCGCGCCGCCATACATGAGTACGTTCAGACTAAGCCCACGCTGAAATTTCATGTTAACTCCCTAGTGAAACGAGCCGATCCGCTTCAGATCGGAGAAATTGAACCAGATGAAGAATGCCTTGCCGACCAGATTTTCGTCAGGGACGAAGCCCCAGAACCGGCTGTCCTGCGAATTGTCGCGATTGTCGCCCATCATGAAATAGTGTCCCGGCGGAACCGTGCAACTGACGCCTTCGCTATTGTAGTTACATTTTTCGCTGTACGGAAAGTGCGTGATCTGCTGTACGAAGGACGGCGCCTCTGCTTCGACCAGGATGTGATGATCGACGCTGCCCAGGGTTTCGACAAAACGCGGCGTATAGAACAGCCGATCGCGGTCGAGATAGTCGTCGGTCTTCTTCTGCGCGACTTCCTGGCCATTGATGGAGAGCTTCTTGTTGCGATACACGATCTTGTCGCCCGGCAGGCCGACCACGCGCTTGATGTAGTCGAGTGATGGGTCCGGCGGGTAGCGGAACACCACCACGTCGCCGCGCTGCGGCGTATTGAGTTCGACGATCTTCTTGTTGAGTACCGGCACGCGTATCCCGTAGGTGTATTTGTTCACCAGGATGAAGTCGCCCACCAGCAAGGTCGGGATCATCGAACCGGAGGGGATCTTGAAAGGTTCGACGAGAAACGAGCGCAGCAGGAAGACGGCCAGGATCACCGGAAAAAAGCTGCCGCCGTACTCGACCCACCAGGGATCCGGCGCACCGGCCGGACGCTTCTTCCTGGCCCAGAAATGATTGATGCACCAGACGATGCCGGTGGCGACGACGAGTATGAAAAGTATCAGTGCGAAATTCATTTGTCACCCACCCGCAATACCGCCAGAAAAGCCTCCTGAGGAATTTCGACACTGCCGACCTGCTTCATGCGCTTCTTGCCGGCCTTCTGCTTTTCCAGCAGTTTCTTTTTGCGCGTAATGTCGCCGCCGTAGCACTTGGCCAGCACGTCCTTGCGCATGGCCTTGACGTTTTCGCGGGCGACGATGGTCGAGCCGATCGCCGCCTGGATGGCGACGTCGTACATCTGCCGCGGAATCAGTTCGCGCATCTTGGCTGCCAGTTCGCGGCCGCGATACGGCGCATTGGCGCGATGCACGATCAGCGACAGGGCGTCGACCTTGTCGCCGTTGATCAGCACGTCGAGCTTGCACACATCGGCCGCGCGGTACTCCTTGAACTCGTAGTCGAGCGAGGCGTAGCCGCGCGAAACGGACTTCAGCTTGTCGAAGAAATCCATGACCACTTCGGCCATCGGCATGTCGTAGGTCAGTTGCACCTGGCGGCCGTGATAGGCCATGTTCACCTGCGAGCCACGCTTGCTTTCGCACAGCGTGATCACCGCGCCGAGATATTCCTGTGGCACGAAAATCTTGGTGGTGATGATGGGCTCGCGGATTTCCTCCATCTTCTGGACTT
>JBIJDJ010000134.1:0-7951 GCA_044344175.1 Sulfuritalea sp. | reverse complement strand
GGCACAGAGAAAAGCAATGAATCAAAGCCTTGCGGATCGGCGGCGACTCATCCGTCGGGTGATCTGACGCTACGACGCAGCGCTTTGTTTTTCCTCTGTGTTCTCTGTGCCTCTGTGGTTCAACTGCGCTTTTTGGGCTAACAGTTCGCCGCGCTACTTGTCGTGCTGCCGATAGACCACGGTGGCCAGGTGCAGCATGTCCTCGCGCCCGGTATTACCCGACAGCGCGTAGCCGAAGCGGCTGTCGGTCCAGTAGAAGACGTCGACGTTGTTTTCTCTTGCGTAGCGGAAGCTGGTCTCGCCGCCTTTGGGCGCGGCGGGGCGCACATACAGCGTCAGGCGGTTGTGCTCGGCATTCTCGTACATGAACTGCGCCACCTCGCCGCTATCACCGGGCAACAGGCGGCCGCCGACCAGCCGGTAGCCGGTTTCCTCGAGTTGCGGCGGCTTCAGCGGCGCACCGAGGCGCTTGGACAGCCAGGCCACCAGGTGGGCCTCCTGGTCGGCGCCGACTTCGACCGGGTGGCGGACTTCGGGGACGAACACGGCGTGGGCCACCGCTGCCTGGCGCGGCAGCGAATTCAGGGCCACGGCGGTACCCGGGTCGCGTGCCGTCTCGCCGCGCAGGAAAAAGCCGATGGCGGCGCCGAACAGCAGCCAGGCGACGGCGGCGAGCTTGCGTGCATTAAGCCAGCGCGGGGAATTGGCCGCCGGAACCAGCCGCGCCGGGATGGGCTCGTCGAGTATGCGGTCGTAGGCGCGGTGCAGGCCGGCGGCCTGGGTGCGCCATTCCTCGATCTGCGCACGCGTTTCAGGATGGCCGGCGAGCCAGGTTTCAACCCGCATCAGGCGCGCCGGGTCGAGCTGGCCGTCGGCGTAGGCGTGCAGGTCGTCTTCGGAAATCGGGGCGTTCATGTGCTGACCACTTTCAGTTGCGGTGCTGTTTCTCCCGCCAGGAGCGCCTTGAGGCGCGTGCGTGCGCGCGACAGGCGGGACATCACCGTGCCCTGCGGAATCTTCAGTGCGCGGGCGACTTCGGCGTAACTCAATTCCTCGAGGCCGACCAGCAACAGGACTTCGCGCTGGTCCGCCGGCAGCAAGGCCAGCACGCGTTCGAGGTCGCGCAGTTCCAGTGCATCGGCCTGGCTGGCGCGCTGCACCGGCACCGGCAGATCGTCATCGTCGCAGAAATCGATGCGGTGATCGCGGCGGCGGCCATCGACGTGGAGGTTGTGCATGATCGAGAACAGCCAGGGCCGCAAGTCACGTTCGCGTTGCCACAATCGCCACTTTTCCAGTGCCCGCTGCAGGGTCTCCTGCACCAGGTCGTCGGCGGTGTCGGCACTCCCCGTCAGCGCCCGCGCGTAGCGGCGCAGACGGGGAATCTCGGACACGATCGCGTCGCGGCTGCTCACTTCAGAGGCCGTGAATAAATCTACTGCGCGACCGGATCGCGGCGTTGCTCATTCGCTCACTCCTCGCCTATCCATTTGATATGTCTCGTCGTTCGCTCAATCGCGCCTTGCACTCCGGCCTGCTCGCTACGATTTCTTCACAACCTCTCAGGCCATCACGGCTTGGCAACGTGCCAGACACTGTTGACGCCGTCGCCGGTCTTGTCGCCGGGCTTGGCGTCCTTGATCCAGTAGTAGAGGGGCTTGCCCTTCATTGCCCACTGCTTGCCGCCGTCGTCGCGGGTGATGATGCTGTAGTCGCCGCTGGCCGCGTCGCCGGCGCCGGCCATCAGCGGCGGCCAGTTGACGGCGCAGGGGCCGTTGCACATGCTCTTGGCGTCGGCGTCCTTGTCGAAGGTGTACAGCGTCATGTCCTTGGCGCCGACCAGGACGCCGTCCATGGTCTTGACCGGGGCGCCGGCGGCGAATGCGCCTGCGGCGGCAATTGTGAAGGCAAAGGCGGCGATAAGTTGTCTTGTTTTCATGGTGTTCTCCGTTGGGGTAGGGATGGGGTGCTGCACCTCATATACGAACTGTGCGCCCGGTTTATTCCCGCCTGCAGAAAAACTTTCGATTCGATGGCACTCAGAGCCTGCGCCAGGTGATGCGGTAGTCCATCGGACAATGCTCAGACTTGACCGGGACTTGAACGGTCGAGGATACTCGACCTTGTGAGCTCTAAATGTCCGTCCTTTCCGGTGGTTTGCACCGAACCCGGTTTCCCCCGTGCATCGATGTGGGCTCAGGCGCGCAAGGCAATCGGCGCTGTGTCCGTGATCCTCGTCGCGGCGTGGCTGTTTTCCGGCAGCGCCATGGCCCAGGTTCCGGCCGTGCCCGGCCTGGGCGCCGCGGGCGCCCAGAGCAAGGCGGAAAAACCGGCGAACGGCGCCCAGGCGCCTGGCAAAGCGGAAAAAATGGCCGAGCTGAGCGCCCGGCTTGCCAGCGAACGCAAGCTGCTCGAGGTACTGGACGGGCCGAATGGCTTGAGTGCGGGGGCGCCGCCCGGCACCGAACAGCGCTCCCTGCAACAGCGCCATATCCGTGTCGCATTCCTGGTCAGCACGCTCGTGCAACACATGGCCGATATCGAGAAGCTGGACGAGGCGGCCGAGAGGCGTGTCGCAGTCGAGAAGGAACTGCAGGCCTGGACGGGCCTCGCCGAAAAGCCGCCCTATTCGATTCTGCTGGCCGACCGTTTGCGCGCAGAGCGCAATGCGGCCGGCACTGAACTGGAAGGCCTGCGCGGGCGCAAGGAGTTGCTGCGGCAGACGACCGATGACCTGCGCGAACGCCTCAAGCTCGCCCGCCAGCAGTTGCGGCAAGTCACCGAAAAAGCCGAGCGCAAGCATACGGAAGCGGAACAGGTGCAGCTTGCCTGGGAGCGGGAATCGGTGGAATTGACTGTGCGCGTTTCCGAGGCGGTGATCAGCCATCAGGAAACCATGCGGCAACTGCTCGACGAAAAAATCGCCATTGCGCAACTGGATCTCGATCTTGTCCAGCGCAAGCAGGAACAGGTTGCCGCAGAGACCCGGTTCACGGAGGCGGATCTGGCGCATGTGCGCAGCGGGCTCACCACCGAGCGGGACGCACTGGTTGCCGAAACCGAAAAGATGACAGGGGAGTACCCGCGACTTCATGCGGCAGCCCAGGCAGCCCGCAAAGCCAGCGAATCACTCAGGTCGGCAGGGGGGCGCAAGGGCGAAACCCAGGCGCAGTACCTGGCCCGCCTGACTCGTCTCGAGCAGGAGTTCGAACTGAAGCAGGCGCGCCTCGACGCCGGCGCGGCACGCATCGAGCGTCTGCGCGAACTGCTCGATTTTAACCGGACCCGGGGTTTGCTCTGGGAGGCGCGCTACGAAGGCGTCCAGAAGCAGGACACCCGCAGCCGTCTGTTGGCCCGCGAAGCCGCCGAAAAGCTCGAGGTTTTCCTGATTGGGGCGAAGAAGCAGCTGGAACAGTTTTACAAGAGCGCCAACAACCGCGTCATTGACATCGACAGACGCATGGAAAATGCGGATTTTCCGGCGCAAAACAGCCACCTGCGCGAGTTGCAGAAGATCTACGCCGAGCAGACCAACGGCATCCAGCGGACGCTGACGGGGCTTGATCTGAACCTGACCCTGGCCCAGCAGATGCTTGCCGAATTTGGCGGCAGCAGCAACAGCCAGCGCTCGCTGGCGGAGCGCGGCCG
This sequence comes from Sulfuritalea sp., assembly GCA_044344175.1. Lineage (GTDB taxonomy): Bacteria > Pseudomonadota > Gammaproteobacteria > Burkholderiales > Rhodocyclaceae > Sulfuritalea. The sequence goes on along the minus strand of JBIJDJ010000134.1, from coordinate 4,303 downwards.
GCAATGGACGGCCGTCGCAGCGGATTACGCCGCCGCATTCTGGAATTTCGAATTGATCGCGGTCGAAGACACGATCGAAGTCGATGGCAAACAGGTGGTCGGCAAGCGCAGCGTCACCATGGGCAAGATTCTTCTTGCGCTGATTCTGGTTGTTGCCGGCTACGCGCTGGCCTTGCTCGCGGCACGCCTTCTGGCGCGCGTGCTGGTGCGCTACTTCGGCTGGCAGCCAGCGCATGCCGGCATTCTGCGCAGCTGGCTTCTGGCTGTCGAGCTGATAATTCTCGTGGTCATCGTGATGTTCTGGGTCAAGATCCCTCTCACCGTCTTTGCCTTCCTTGGCGGCGCGGTCGCCATCGGCCTCGGTTTCGGCATGCAGACCATGATGAAGAACCTGATCAGCGGCCTGATGGTTCTCGGCGAGCGTCCGTTCCGTATCGGCGATCTGGTCGAGGTCGGCAGCGTGCGCGGCAACGTCACAAATATCGGCCTGCGTGCATCGACCATCACCGACGTCAACGGCATCGAAACGATCATTCCGAACAGCACCTTCATCGAGCAGAACCTGACCAACTGGACATACACCAGCGGCCGTGTCCGCTTCAACGTCAAGGTCGGGGTGGCCTACGGTTCGCCGGTGCGCGTGGTGATCCAACTGCTCGAGGAAGTCGCGGGGCGCCACGGCAAGGTGCTCAAGCATCCCGCCCCCGAAGTGCTGTTCGAGGATTTCGCCAGCGATGCGCTGCTCTTCTCGGTGTACTACTGGCTTGACGTCGGCGGCGGCACGCCCGCCCGCCAGGTGGCCAGCGATCTGCGTGCGATGATCGAGGGCGCTCTTGCGGCGCAAGGAATCGCCATTCCCTACCCGCAGCGCGACGTCCATCTTGACGCCACGACCCCCTTGCCGGTCAGGATCGTGCCTGACGAGGGGGCGGTGCCGGCCCCGGCGCCATTGCCGTGATCACTGGCTGAATTTTCCTGCGGCAAGGACCCGCGCCGGGTCCGCTGCGATTCGCCGAGTCCCGTGGCCGGCAGGCCGGGTTCATCCTAAAACCTCACCACAGAGACACAGAGACACAGAGGCACAGAGAAAGGCGATGAACCAATGCCTTTTGGGTCGGCAGCCTCTCACCCGTTGGGTGATCCGGCATTACCGCGCAGCACTTTGTTTTTCCTCTGTGTTCTCTGGCCTCTGTGGTTCAATTGAGTTTTTCAGGTTCATTTCACCGCGAAGCAATAGAACAGTCCGTCACCGCCCGTCGGGCGAATTTTTTCCAGGCTGCAGCCCAGCGTCGGGTGGGACGAATTCCAGGAGACCGCCCATGGCGCGTTGAGCGGACCGGCGCGATCAAAATGGCCGGTCATCGCAGCGCCATCGGCCCCGCTCTTCGTCCAGTTGCCGCAGGTCATATCCGGAAACTGGGCACCGGGAAAGGCGGTTCCGTCGGGTCGTGAACCCGTCATTATGTCGTGCTTGTTGGGCTTCTCCGTGCGGCCGTTGACGGGCTGACCCTTTTCGTCCAAAGCGGTCAGCTTCGTCAGGTTGCTGCCCGGCGAGTGCAGGTCGTCGACACTCTGCGCGATTACCTCGCCCTTGGCGTTCTGCCATGGGCCGGCGCCGATTCTGTCCCGCGCATTGACGAAGTTGGTATCGGGCAATGTCGCTCCCTGGGTGCTCAGGTAGGCACGCCAGGTGCGCTCGCCGCCGCCCGCGGCCTGCGCAAGCGATTGGCAGTAGCGGTCGGCCCCTTCGAGGCCGCCGAGGTCGCCGCCTTTGCCGGGGCCGACGCTGGTCACGAAGAAGGTCATTTCCTTGGGGCCCTGCGGAATGCTTGCGCAACCCGCCACGCCAATCACGCCGGCCGCAGCCAGCCATGTCACTCTTGCCATGCCTTGCATCAGGTTCTCCTCTCGGTTTTTGGTTTGCCGGCCGGATAGGACCGCGCAACGCGCAACGGGTTCCGCGATGGTGATCTGCGCAGGATTGATCTTGCCGTAGTTGCCCGGGATCGGCAATGGGCTTGGGTAGTGCTTGGGTAGTGCTTGGGTAGTGCTTGGGTAGTGCTTGGGTAGCGCCCGAAAGTCGGCGCTGGCGATACGGTGATTCGGGCTATCCCTCAAGCGCTGAATCACTCGCAGGCGGGCTTGCGGAGATTGATAATTTCCCAAGTACAATGGCCGCCCAGGCCGCCGATGCAAACATTTAGCGATGCCCGGCGCCTGCCGGCAATATATTCTTGAACCCTCACTACCCGGAAAGTGCGATGAAAAAACTGCTCACCCTCACCTTGCTGGTGGCCTTCGCCGTCAGTGCCCATGCCGCCGACGCGCCGGACACGCTGGCGAAGATCAAATCGTCCAAAACCATTACGCTTGCCTACGCCCAGAATTCGGTGCCTTTCTCCTTCGACGACACCAGGACATTCAAGCCCGCGGGTTACTCGGTCAGTCTTTGCGAAAGCATCGCGGGATATATCAAGAATCAACTCGGTCTCGATGAGCTGAAAATCAACTGGGTGGCCGGAACCACGCCGGAGCGCCTCGAAATGGTGGCCACGGGCAAGGCCGACATGGAATGCGGCGTCACCACCAACACGCTCAAGCGCCAGGAAAAAGTCGATTTCAGCACCACCACCTTCCTGCAAACCGGTGCCTTGCTGGTGCGCAGCGATAGCGGTGTAAAAAAGGCGTCTGACCTGGCGGGGAAGAAACTGGCTGTAGTGGCCGAGACGACAACCCAAAGGCGCGTGACCGAAGCGCTCTCCAATGCCAAGATCGCTGCGGAAGTGGTTCCCTTCAAGAACCGCGACGAGGCCTTCCAGGCTCTGGAAGACAACAAGGCACAGGCTTTGGCCGGCGACAAGATCGTCCTGGTGGGTCTGGTTGCCCGCGATTCTTCCAGCACGCGCTTCGTGATGCTGGACGAGGATTTCTCGCTGGAGCCCTACGCCTTTGCGCTGCGTCGCGGCGATCCGGACTTCCGCCTGGCTGTCAATCGCGGCCTCGCCAGCATCTACCGGTCGGGAAATATCGTGCCGATCTTCGATCGCTGGTTCGCGCCCTTCAAGCCGAGCGAAGTGCTGATCGCCATCTACGGCCTCAACTCGATGGAAGAGTAGGCCTGAAGAAGCGGACCTGAAAAAGCAGCCCGCGGGCTGCTTTTTTGTCCCTGCGAGATGCGGGTACGGTATCCCGCGGCGGCATGCCGGTGCGCCGGCGGTTGTACTCAGAATGATTTGTTGAACAAGTTCGAAGGGCTTGCAACTGGATCGGGCAAATCACGATCGCTCGGGGTGCTGCTGCCGTCGCGCCGGCCCTCGAGAAATTCATAGAAATCGTTACTGCGTTTCTGCGCGATGGCGGCAGACAGGTCTGTCGTGTCGGATTCGCCGCCGGCTGGCGTCTGGTCATCTTTGAGGTGCCCCGGTTTGACGTATTTTGCGCCGGGAGCGAGGCTGCTTGCCTTCAGCGCAGCCTCGGCGCGCCGGTTCATGGCCTGATTGAATTCAATCAGCGTCACGTGATTGTCGTTATTGGCATCAATTTCCTTGAAAAACTCCGGTGCTCTGGGGAAGGCCGCATAGGCTTCCTCGCGCGACAGCCTGCCATCGCCATCCTTGTCCGCCGCGCGGAAGCGTTTTTCGAACTGTTCCTGGTTGAAGTTATCCGGTAATTGCTGGGCCATTGACACCGCAGGCAGGCAGGCGAGGCAGAAAAGTAAGTGACGCATCGTTGTTTTCCTGAATTGGCGGATTCGACGGCGAATTTTCGCACGAAACCCGTGCTTGACCTCGACCGTCAGGCACGGGGATACTCGCCCGATTGCCGGCTAACTAAATTCCTCACCACAGAGACACAGAGGCACAGAGAAAGGCAAAGAATCAATGGGTTGTCGATTCGATACCGATCACCCAACGGGTGAGTGCCAGAGACACGGGAATCACTTGTTTTTCCTCTGTGTCCTCCGTGCCTCTGTGGTTCAACTGAGTTTTCTAAGTTCCATTTTTCATCCTCTGACAAGGAAGGTTTTCATGAAACATATCAAGCCATCAAATGCGGTTTTTCGCATTGCGTTGGCAGGGTTCGTCACACTGCTCGCAGGTTGTGCCACCACCTCGCTGACCTCCAGTTGGGAAAGCCCGGATTATCGGGGCGGGCCCATGAAAAAGCTCGCCGTTTTCGTCATGGCCAATGACGAAACCATGCGGCGTTTCGCCGAAGACCAGATGGTCCGCAAAATGCCGCCGGGCACCGCGGCCACCGCAGGCTACGTGCTGTTCGACAAGCCTGAAGCGGACAAGGAGAA
>JBIJDJ010000017.1:0-25632 GCA_044344175.1 Sulfuritalea sp. | reverse complement strand
CCGGACATGGTGCGGCCGTCCCACATCATCTGGCGGTACATGCCCCAGTTCACGTCGCCGCGCACTGGATGTTTGGTTACCACCGCATGCCAGGTACCGACGTAGCGGCCGCCGTCGCCGTCATGCACCAGCGGCACCGGCAGCTTGCACAGGTCGACATCCTTGCCGAGCAGGATGTTTTCCTTGCAGGGCGCGTCCTTCCTGTCAATTGTCACCGGGGCGATCGGTTCGCTGTTGGTGCGCTTGAGGTACTCCTTGCCAATCTCCGGCAGCGTTGACTCCGGTGGCATGCCGAGGGCAATGGCCATGCGCCGGTAGGTGGACAGCGGCGCCCCGAAATAACTGAAGCCCGGATAATCCTTGATCTTCTCCATGAAGGGTGCGGACTCGCCGAGTTCGCAGACGCGCCGCACGATGGCGCCGGCCTCCAAGTCCCAATCGACTTCCTGCTTGATGCGCACGGCGTCGCCTGACTTAATGCAGGCCTCGACGAACTCGCGGTTGTTTTTCGGTGCATTTATTTTTGACACGGTCAACTCCTGATCTGATGGATAGTTTTCAACCCGAAACTCAACTGATCTTCGACAAAATCTTGTCCCACTTGTCCTGGGCCTTGAGGATCATCTCCGCCACCTCGCGCACGGCGCCGTAGCCGCCGCGCGCCTTGGTGACATAGACGGCATGTTTCTTCACGTCCTCGACCGCGTCGCCCACCGCGATCGGCAGGCCGACGCGCTTCATCATCGACAGGTCGACCAGATCGTCGCCGACGTAAGCCACCTGGGCATCGGTGATGCCCATTTCCTTGAGCATTTCTTCATAGGGCTCGGTCTTCTTCTTGATGCCCTCGTGGAAGCGTTTGATTTTCAGTTCCTCGGCGCGATGACGTACCGCCCCGGACTTCTTCGAGGTGATGATCGCCACTTCCACGCCGGACATCATCATGACCACGACGCCCATGCCGTCCTTGATGTCGAAGTTGCGCGATTCCACGCCATTGTCGTCGATCACGATGCGGCCATCGGTCATGACGCCATCGACGTCGAGAATGACCAGCTTGATGTCTTTTGCCTGTTCCATGCCCATTGTCCTCAATCGATGCCGTACTCGGCCCAGCGGCCCTTGATCTTGGCCAGCATTTCCTCGTCCATGCGCGCCTCGACCGGCTTCTGCTTCCATTCGTAGGGAATGCAGGCATCCATGATGATGCGCGAGGTGATGAGCTTGTTGGAATCCGGATCGAGTGCGGGATCGAGCGGCGTCGAGCGACCGCGTTTCAGAATCTCCGTGCCGCGCAGCGGATCATAGCGGCAGGACAGCGCCCACATCACGCGCTGCAGGTCGTCGGCCATGATGTCCTCGTCGACCGTAATCACGCCCTTGATGCCATAGGAGCCGGTATTGCTGCCCAATACGGCGCTCGCCACCTGGTTCGAATGCCCCGGATACATCTGCTTGATCGAGACCACAGCCCAGAAGCGGCCCGCCGATTCCGGCATGACGCAAACCGAACTGATGCCGGGAACCTTCATTTGCTCCAGTTCCGTCCACAGCGTGGCGGTACGGGTGAAAGCCAGCAGCATATGTACGTCCGTGACCGGACGACCCTGACCGGTGGCCCACAGCACCGGGTTGTTGCGATGAAGGATCTGCTTCACTTCGAGTGCCGGCTTGTTGATGACCTTGTGCAGTTCATCCGTGTAATAGCCGGTGTATTCGGCGAAGGGGCCTTCGGGACGGAAGTTGTTGGGGTCGATCTCGCCTTCGAGCACGATCTCGGCGCCGGCCGGGATGGGCAGACCGGTCAGTGGCGCCATGAGGAACTCGGCGGGCTGGCCGCGCACGGTGCCGGTAATGTCGAAGTCGTTGGCGCCCTTGTGCATCAGCGTGCCGGCCATGAAAATCAGCGGGTCGCAGCCGATCACCGCCGCCGCAGGCATTTTCTTGCCCAGCTTGGCGTACTTCTTCATGATGCGTTCGCCGCGCTTGCCCGGCAGGATCTGCACGCCGCAGGTCTTGTTGTCGAGCATCTGCATGCGGTAAGTGCCGAGGTTTGTTTCGCCGGTCTCCGGATCGCGCAGCACCAGGAAGACCATGGTGCCAATGTAACGCCCGCCGTCGAGCGGGAAGAACTTGGGCACCGGGAACATGTTGAGGTCGACCTTGTCGCCGGAGATGATGTTCTCCAGCACCGGACCATCCTTGACTTCCTTGGCCTTGATCAGGCCCTCGGAGGTGATGGTCTTCTTCATCCACGCCCGCGCCGATTCGCACATCGAAAGATTGTGGGGCAGACCGAGCATGATCGCCAGGCGCTTGGTGGTGGCGAAGGCGCCGGTGAACACGGGCGAGGAATAGCCCTTGATGTTCTCGAACAGCAGCGCGGGGCCTTTTTTCTCTTCGGTCAGCTTTGAAACGTGGGAAATTTCCAGGTTCCAGTCGACTTCCGCCGTGACGCGCTTCAGTTCGTCGGCGGCTTCGCACTGGTTTATGAAATACCTGAGGTCCATTGGGGATGCTCCTTGGAGTAAAAAATTGTTAAGGGTTAATGCGCTGCCTGGACGGACTCGACGACAGGATAGCCCGCATCCTCGAGCGCCTTGACCACGATTCGGGTGTTGTCGGAATGAAAGCGGATGATGACTTTCTTGCGGTGATGCTCCTGCGGGTTGATGTCCTCCGGCTTGCCGATCGGGTAGATCGCCTGCACTTCCGCTCCCGCGGCTTCGACAATATCGGTGATTTTGCCGATCATTCCGGGTTTCATTTCCAACGGCGCCAGGGTTACTCCGCTGCGTTTCTCCCAGGCGCCAAGAAAGTGCGCGGCAAGAGAAAAGATTTCGTTGGCCGAAATCATGCCCACCACCTGCCCCTGGTCCATCACCGGAAACTGTCCGATGCCAAGCTCCTGTCCGCGCTGCAGGGCGTGTTCCATGGTGTCGTTGGCCTCCACCGTGGCCGGGTTGCGCACCATCAGGTCCTTGACCTTGATGCGCGTCGAGAAGAAATTGAATTCATCGGTGTTCTGCGTGCGCAGCACGCAATGGGCGGCGCGCAGGCAGTTGGCGCGGGTAATCAATCCGCGCAGGCGACCGCCATCAACCACCGGCAGGCCGTGCAGGTTGTTTTCGGTCAGCAGCCGCTTCGCCTCGGACAGCAGGGTGTCGCTGCCGATCACGACGGGATTCGACTGCATCCAGTTGCGTACGATCATTCCGTATTTCCTCCTAGCTCAGTCGCTTGCCGGCGATCAGGTTGGCGACGATGTAATCCATGGCGGAAGCGCTGCCGGACGACACCGGAGCCTGCTGCTTGTTGCTCCATATCGTTTCTGGCCGCGCCTGCAGAATGAAGATATTGCCGCCGGCGGGAAGGTCCTTGTCGATGGCCCATTCGATGTCCATCGGGCGACCATAATGCTTCTCGATCTTCTTGCCCATCCAGGCCAGTTCCGTCACTTCATCATCGATGATCGACTGGACGTTCTGGCGCTCGAAGGGAACCTCGGTGGCGATTGATTTTTGCGCTTTGAGATCGACCGTGTAGCAAATTTCCTTGGTCGAAATGGTGCGCTCCATGATGTCCAATGCAACCTTGTTAACGACGAAATGGTCCGGTGTCACTTCACCGGAAACCACGGATTCGCCGAAACCGTAATTCGAGTCGATGACGATGACCGAGCGGTCACCATTGGTCGGATGGATGGTGAACATCACGCCGGCAGAGAAGGAATTGGCCATTTTCTGGATGCCGACGCTGATGGCCACCTGTTCATGGGGGAAGCCCATTTTCATCCGGTAGGCAATAGCGCGGCCGGTATACAAACTGGAAATGCAGCGCCGCACGTGATGCATGACCTCGTCGATGCCGCGGATCCACAGGTAGGTATCCTGCTGGCCCGCAAAGCTGGCACCGGGCAGGTCTTCGGCCGTGGCGCTGGAACGCACCGCGACCGGAACCGCCGGGACGCAGCAGCGTACCGACAACTTGCGATAATACTCGGCAACCAGATCCTCGAGTTCGATGGAAATGGGACAGGATTCGATCATCTCGCGAATGACGCGGGAGGCTTCTTCGAGCTTGTCCATGTCGTCATGGTCAAGCCCGTCGAGAAGTTTGCCCACCGCGGACTGGATGCCTGCGTCGCGCATGAACTGCCTGAAGCCATGGGTCGTCAGGGCGAAGCCCGGCGGTACCCGCACTCCAGCATTGATTAGTTCGCCCAGCGAGGAGCACTTGCCCCCCACCAGATCCACGGAGTCCTTGTTGCACTCCTGAAACCAGCACACCATGGGTGTCGCGCTATCCATTGCCGCCTCCGTGCCAGTTTCTCCAAGTGCCAAAGCGTTGCTCATTGTCGGGTTGCTTTCAATAACTAGCGGGTGATCGAAACCACACCCGAAGAACCGTCAACCCTGATCATCATTCCTGTCTTGATGATCTTGGTGGCGTGCCCGGTGCCCACGATTGCCGGCAAGCCGTACTCGCGACAGACGATCGCGGCATGACTCATGACTCCGCCGACGTCGGTGACCGCCGCCTTGATCTTGGCGAAGGCTGGCGCCCATGACGGTGAGGTGGTTGGTGCCACGAGGATTTCGCCTTCCTGCAGATCGCGGATGTCCATTGCGCTGCGGCAGACACGCGCCTTGCCCTCGACGATACCGGGACTGCCAGCAAAGCCCTTGAGCTCGGTGATGCTATCGGGATCGCTGATGTCCTGCACCGCGGACCAGTCGGCCAGGGATTTGTTGGTGACGCCCCAGAGCACGATGGTAAACGGCTCCTGGATCACTTCCGGCGCGATGCCAATGGCCGGAGGAGGGCTCCACTGGCGGAATTTCTCCATGACGCCCTTGCGCCACTCGATTTCCGGCGGCCAGGTGAAGCTGCCGCGCGGTGTGACGCCGGTGGCCCAGGCGGTGACGACGTCCCACAAGGCCTGTTTGATCTCGTCGCGGCGCAGTAACCAGATGTCCTCGATCTCCTCGATCATGCCATGCTCTTTCAGGATTGCCGCGACTTCGCGCATCTTGTTCCAGAACACCGAGTGGAACCAGTGCTCGACGTAGAACAGGTGGTTCTCGACATAGGGGAACACCGTCTTGGCGCAGCCGAGCAACTCGTCGAACTGTTTCAGGTCGGCTTCATTGCTGATCAGGTCGCGGTACTCGGCGGTGATGCGGTCGCGTTCGGCCCGGACCTGTTCCGTCGGACGATCGATGCTGACGCCCGCTCTCAACTTGTCGACGTAGGTCTGAATGCCGGATAGCGGAATGTCCAGAGTGTCGTTCCAGCTGCGGTCGGTATGAAACCAGCCGGTACCGGTCGAGACATTGAACCACGGATAGCGCGCCTTCTCGAACGCGGCCAGCCACTCCGCGCCCTTGGGCAACTTCTCGACGGCGATCTTGACTGCAACCCAGTCACGATGGCCGGTTACGGCCTGATCGACGCCCAGCTTGACGGCCAGCTTGGCCAGTTCCTTCAGCTCGTCATCCGGCTTGTACATGATGACGTCGATGCCCGAGATCATCTGCGTGATGCGTTGCAGCGGGATGCTGGGGAACAGCTTCTGCGTGAAGTCCATGAAGAAGACATAGGCCGCATAGCCGAGATTGAGGAACTCGAAGTGATACTGCCAGCACTTGATGCCGAGATTGATCAGGTCGTCATAGTTCTTGATCAGGTGGTAGCCCTTGGATTCGCCGAGTGCGTCCATGACCACCGAGATATCTTCGAGATCCGGCAGGGGTGAAATCTGCAGGTCCTCGAGTTCCTTGATGGTGGCCTCCATCTTGATCTTCCACTTGGCCTCCAGCGCATCCCAGTTCTTGTAGTAGTAGCCGGCGCGTTCCATGAAATTGGGCACGCGACTGCCGATTTCCGCGCCGTCCTTGACCGGTACCGGCGAGATATACACATAGCCGTTGATCATGCGGTGGTCGACGCCACGCACCGGCGGCACCTGGAAGATGCGGTTGTTGAACTGCGACAAGGCGAGGAACCAGGCTTCGTCCCAGATTGTGTCGAAGGGATAGAGCGGCTCCGGATAGTGCAATCCGTCGTAGAACCAGAACGTCTCCTTTTCGTACTGGTTGCGCACCGGATCGTCGGTAACGAACTGGTACTGGTACGGATACATCCTCTCCCAGCCCTCGGTTCCGGGAATCGTCTTGGCGCTTACATCGTGCGGAACGGGAAACTTCATTGGATGTCTCCTTATGTAATTCTTGTGAATATCGGCTTGGTCGGGTCCGGGCGGGTGTCCGGAGCGATGAAGGTAACGCAAGGCTCGGGCCACCCACCATTGATGCGATGCAATATATTTGGCTGGCGCAGCAAGCCTGCCTAAATTGAGAGCCATGGCAGCATTGGCGCAGGCGATATTTGCAGGCGCAACAAAAATACCAACGGGAAGGCCGCATGTGGGGCTGCCGGCGGGGAGGTCGGGAGCGTCGACTACTACTCAATTGGTCAAATTGTCCGCCACCGTACTTGAGATTTAACCTTTCCATGAATGCCGGAATCGCGACCGGCGATGGGTGGAAAGCTGATTGTTTGTTTTCAATCAAAAAAACTTTCCGGATATGCGCATACAATCAAGGATTGAGGAGAAGGCACAGTGAGAGTGAGGCCATGACCAAACTCCGTAGCGTCGGGCGTTCAACCAACGAGGATTTGCGCGCGCGCGTGCATTTTTGCGCCGATACCGGGCAGATATGGCTGCATGAGCACCGCATGCTGCTGGTGCACGCCGAGGCGCAGGCGGCATTGCGCAAGGAACTGATCGATACGCTTGGCATGGACCGTGCCAAGGGGCTGCTGACGCGCATGGGCTACGCGTCCGGCGTACGCGATGCCGAACTCGCCCGGACCCGCGCCGAGGATTCCACTGACCTCGAAGCCTTCATGACCGGACCGCAGTTGCACACGCTGGAGGGCATCGTGCGGGCGACCCCGGTCAAGGTGGAACTGGACCGTCACGCCGGAACGTTCTACGCCGAGATCCTCTGGGAACATTCATGGGAAGGGCAATGGCATCGCCACCACTACGGCATTCACAGCGAACCGGTGTGCTGGACACAGATCGGCTACGCCTGCGGCTACACCTCGGCTTTCATGGGGCGCACCATTCTCTACAAGGAAGTCGAATGCACCGGGATGGGGCACAACAACTGCCGCATCATCGGCAAGCCGGCCGAGGAATGGGAAGACGCCGCCGAGCAGATGCGTTTCTTCAACAGCGAATCGATCGCCGACCAGCTCATCGATCTGCAGACTCAGGTGGTTCAGCTACGGTCGTCCATCGGCGACCGTGATCAGTTGCCCGAAGACGTTGCCGGAATTTCCCCGGGTTTTCGCGCCGCCTACGAGTTGCTCAAGCAGGCCGCCGGTAGCAACATCAGCGTCCTGTTGCAGGGCGAAACCGGAGTCGGCAAAGAGGTCTTCGCGCGCAGCCTGCACGAAACGAGTTCACGTCGCGACAAGCCCTTTGTTGCCGTCAATTGCGCGGCTATCCCGCAGGAATTGGTCGAGTCAGAACTTTTCGGCGTCGAGAAAGGTGCCTTTACCGGTGCGCTGGTATCGCGTCCGGGGCGTTTCGAACGGGCCGACGGCGGCACGCTGTTCCTGGACGAAATCGGCGATCTGCCGCCGTCGGCGCAGGCCAAGTTGTTGCGCGTGCTGCAGGAAGGCGAGATCGAACGTCTCGGCGACCAGAAGACGCGCAAGATCAATGTACGATTCGTGGCGGCCACCAACGCCAACCTGCAGGATCTGGTCAAGGCGGGACGTTTCCGTTCCGACCTGTACTACCGGCTCAACGCCTACCAGATACTCATTCCGCCCTTGCGCGAGCGCAAGCAGGACATACCGCTGCTGGCCAAGCATTTCCTGGCCCGGCATACCGCGATCCATGGCAAGAAACTGCGGGGTTTCACCGATAAGGCCAAGCGCGCCATGCTGACCTATCCGTGGCCTGGAAACATCCGCGAGTTGCAAAACGCGGTCGAGCGCGGGGTGATCCTCGCCCCCGGCGGCACGCGCATCGAAGTCAGCCATCTGTTCATGTCATGCAGCGAGGAGCAGCCGACCGAGTTCGGTCTCGGCAACAGCGGAGGCCTCGACGTCAACTGCTGGGAGACCGGCAAGGATCTGCGCGAAGCGGTGTTCAACGGCGCGCTGACGCTCGACCAGGTCGAGGCCATGCTGCTCGAAACCGCCGTCGACAAGGCGCGTGGCAACCTGTCTTCCGCGGCGCGCATGCTCGGACTGACCCGGCCGCAGATCGCCTATCGCCTGAAGCGTCTGCATGGAGGCACGGAAGCCACTGACGGTGCGGCCATCGGCACTTTCGACAAGCAGAACACCGAGTCCGCCTGATGCCGGTGCAGTTGCCAGCGCAGTTGTCAACTAAGCTGCCGCCGCAGGTGGCCGCCTATCTCAGCGGGCATCACGTCATGACGCTGGCCACCCACGGTGCGGATGGCCCCTGGGCCTCCGCCGTGTTCTATGCCGGCGACGGCGCCTCACTGATCTTTCTTTCCGCGCCGAACACGCGCCACTGTTGCAACCTGGCGCTGGACAGCCGCTGCGCCGCCACCATCCAGGAAGACTATCGCGAGTGGTCGCAGATCAAGGGCATCCAGCTTGAAGGCCGTGTCGTCGAGCTGCAGGGCGACGAGGAAGAACGTGCCCAGCATCTGTATGGCGAAAAGTTCCCCATCGTCGGCGCGGTGGCCAAGGTCCCGCCCGCCATCGTCAAGGCCCTGGCCAGGGTGCGCTGGTTCAGACTGGTGCCCGAGCACTTCCATTTCATCGACAACAGCCGGGGCTTCGGCCACCGCGACGAGATCGACCTGACCGGGGAATAAAGGGTGCGAAAAGTCGGCGCTGGCGCTACGGCGACGCGGGGTGTCCGGGGCGATTCGAGGCGCCCGGGAATCAACGGAGATTGAAGTGGGCGGCGAGCTGCGCCAGCTTTTCCTGCCGCTTCTGTTGCGCTTCCTGTTCCCGTTGCGCTTCCTTCAGCGCGAGTTCCTCGGCCTTCCTGCGGTCGGCACTCTTCTTGAAGCGTTCACGCAATGTGGTGTTGGCGACTTCGCGCTGTTCCGCCGTCACCTCGCCCGCCGGATTGCCGTCGAGATCGAAGCGCTCGCTGGCCGCTTGTAGCGCTTTGAGGTAACGCGTCGACGCCGTGTGGAGCCGCATCGCCAGACGTAGTTGCGCGGTATCGATCTCCGGCATTCTTTCGACGATGACCTTGTGGATGCCCAGCGCCAAGGGCCGGCCCTCGCGAAAGACGGCGAATTTCGCGCTGATGGTCTCGAGCAAGGCATTGCGCGACGGAGGTTTTGCCGGTGTGGAGGTCATTCTTGAGACTCGCTTGCAAAGCCGAAACAGAGAGTTTAGCGGAGCGCCGGCCTCGTGGAACTCAGACCTGCTTGCGGGCCACCGGCAGGTCCTCGCGCATGACGAGGAAAATCTTGCCTTCGGCGTGTTCGGTATCGAGCCAGACCGCCGGCAGATCGGGGAAGGCGGCGGTGACGAGGTCCTGGTTGTGGCCGACTTCGATGGCGATGACGCCGCCTGGACCGAGATGTTCGCGTGCTTCGGCCAGGATGCGGCGCACCACGTCGAGGCCGTCCGCGCCGGCGGCCAGCGCCAGGGCCGGCTCGTGGCGGTACTCGGCGGGCAGGGCGTCCATGGCTTCTGCCGTGACGTAGGGCGGGTTGCAGACGATGAGGTCGTAGCACTTGCCCTTTACCGCAGCGAAGAGGTCGGACTCGATTGCCTTGACGCGGTCTTCGAGGCGGTAGTCGGCGATGTTGCGGCTGGCCACCACCAGCGCGTCGGGTGAGATGTCGATGGCATCGACCGCAGCATTGGGGAAGGCGTGGGCCATCAGGATGGCGAGGCAGCCCGAGCCGGTGCAAAGATCCAGCGCGGATTCAACGGCTTCCGGGTCTTCAATCCATGGCGCGAAGCCGTACTCCAGCAGTTCGGCGAACCAGGAGCGCGGCACGATGACGCGCTGGTCGACGTAAAAGCGGAATTCGCCGAGCCAGGCTTCCTGCAACAGGTAGGCGGTGGGCAGGCGATGCACCACGCGCTGCTGCAGGTTGCTGAGCAGGGCCATGCGTTCGCTCTTGGTCAGGTGGGCGTCGAGCCACGGTTCGAGCGTGTCGCGCGGCAGGTGCAGGGTGGCCAGCACCAGCCAGACGGCTTCATCCCAGGCGTTTTCGGTGCCGTGGCCGTAGCACAGGCCCGCCTCGTTGAAGCGGCTGACCGCCCAGCGCAGCCAGTCGCGGACAGTGACCAGTTCGTCGGTGGCGCTGTTGATCATGAGCGTGAAAGGCCTCCAGCGCGGCGGACGAAGCGACCAGTGGCCGTCGAGCGCAGCGAGCTGACAGTCACCCCCGCCCGGGCGGGGGTTGGGGGGTGGGGGCGATTAAATTGCTTTCTTGTCATTGGGGGAGGCGTGGAAGAAAAGCAGGCGCTCGAAAGTCAGTTCGTAGATGCGCGCCAGCGGCTCGAGGTCGGCCACGGCGATGCATTCGTCGATCTTGTGGATGCTGGCGTTGACCGGGCCGAATTCCACCAGTTGCGGGCAGATGTCGGCGATGAAGCGGCCGTCGGAGGTGCCGCCGGTGGTCGACAGTTCGGTGGCGATGCCGGTCGCGGTAGCGACGGCGGCGGCCAGCGCTGCGCAGAGTTCGCCGCGCGGGGTCAGGAAGGGCCTGGCGCCCAGCGTCCAGGCGATGTCGTATTCGAGCCCGTGGCGGTCGAGCAGCTTATGTACGCGGGCCTGCAAGCCGTCC
Source organism: Sulfuritalea sp. (assembly GCA_044344175.1). Taxonomy (GTDB): domain Bacteria; phylum Pseudomonadota; class Gammaproteobacteria; order Burkholderiales; family Rhodocyclaceae; genus Sulfuritalea. The sequence goes on along the minus strand of JBIJDJ010000017.1, from coordinate 14,809 downwards.
ACCGTGCTGGCGGTCGAGAAACGGAAATTGAAGTCGATGACGAAGCTGCCGGGCACGACGTTGCCGGCACCGGTGCCGGCGTGGGCGTTGGAGATCTGGAAGCTGGTCGGCGGGAAGTAGTCGTTGCCGCTGTCCCAGGAAGTCGCGGCGAGTTCGGCCAGCGCCGGGGATGCGAGGTGTACCGGATTCTTTACCAGGTGGGGATAGGCGACATGGCCCTGCACGCCCTTGATGGAGAGCTTCGCCGAAAGAGAGCCGCGACGCCCGTTCTTCATGGTGTCGCCGAGGCGGGCGACGCTGGTCGGTTCGCCGACGATGCAGCAGTCGATGGTCTCACCGCGTGCCTTGAGCGCCTCGACCACGCGCACCGTGCCGTGGACGGCGTCGCCTTCCTCGTCGGAGGTCAGAAGCAATGCGAGCGAATTGTTGTCGATTGCATTGCAAAAGTCGGCGCTGGCGCCACGGCGATTCACCAGCCGTTCCATGGCGACCACGCAGGCGGCGATGGAACTTTTCATGTCGGCGGCACCGCGGCCATAGAGATAGCCGTCACGCATGGTCGGATCAAAAGGCGGCGAGGTCCATTGTTCCAGCGGGCCGGTGGGGACTACGTCGGTGTGGCCGGCGAAGCAGATCAGCCGCCCGGCCGTGCCGCGCCGCGCCCAGAGATTTGACACTCCGTCGACATCGATACGCTCGATGTTGAATCCCATCGGTTCCAGCCAGGAGGCAATCAGGTCGAGACAGCCGGCATCGTCTGGCGTTACCGAGGGGCGCGCGATCAGTGCCCTGGCTTTTTCCAGAACCGGCATCAGTTGTCCATGTTCAGCTTGAAGTCGCTGAAGGATCCCGGCGCGACCGACTTGGTGTAATCGGGTGCGGCTGCCGGATCGACCGCTTTTCCGGCGGCAGCGGCTGTGGGTGCCGCCGCTGGGTCGGCGGCGTTGTTGATCACCTGCTGCAGGTTGTTGGCCGAATCGGCGTTGGCGAGTGCTTCGTCGAGCGTGATGGTGCCGCTCCTGTAGAGTTGGAACAGGCCCTGCTCAAAGGTCTGGCTGCCGGGCACCATGCTCTTTTCCATGGCGTCCTTGATCTCGCTGAGGTCGCCTTTTTCGATCAACTCGGCGATGTAGCGCGAGTTGAGCAGCACTTCCACCACAGCGGCGCGGTTGCCATCGGGCTTCTTCACCAGACGCTGCGAGATCACACACTTGAGCGTTACCGACAGGTCGGCGAGCAGCGACGGGCGGTTTTCCAGGGGATAGAAACTGATGATGCGGCTCATCGCGTGGTAGCTGTTGTTGGCGTGCAGCGTTGCCAGGCAAAGGTGGCCCGACTGGGCGTAGGCGATGGCCTGGCTCATGGTGTCCTTGTCGCGGATCTCGCCGATGAAAATCACATCCGGCGCCTGGCGCAGGGCGTTCTTCAGGGCGATCTGGTAGGCCTTGGTGTCGGTGCCGATTTCGCGCTGATTGACGATGGACTTCTTGTTCTTGAAGAGGAACTCGAGCGGGTCTTCCAGCGTCAGGATATGGCCCGAGGCATGCTCGTTGCGGTGGTCGATCATCGAGGTCAGCGAGGTCGACTTGCCGGAACCGGTGGCGCCCACCATCAGGACCAGCCCCCGCTTTTCCATGATGACTTCCTTGAGGACTGGGGGCAGGCCGAGGGACTCGAATTTCGGGATGTCCACCGGAATGTAGCGCGCCACCATGGCCGGTGTGCCGCGCTGGAAGAAGCAGGAGAGCCGGAAAACGCCGACGTCCGGCGCCACGACGCGCGTCTGCAGTTCCTTCTCGCGATCGAACTCCGCCATCTGATCCTCGCTGAGGACTTCGGCGAGCAGGTTGCGCACTGTCGTCGGGTCGAGGATGGTGGGATTGATCGGCATCGAATTGCCGAGCATCTTGATGGTGATCGGGGCGCCGACCGAGAGAAACAAGTCCGAGGCATTTTTATCCGCCATCAAGCCAAACAGTCTTTGCATCGTTCCCATGTTCTTGTCTCCGGTGCGTGTAGCCTGCTGCGTTCAGTCGCGCAGCAGTTCGTTGATGGCGGTCTTGGCCCGTGTCTGGGCATCCACCCGCTTGACGATGACGGCGCAATACAGGCTGTACTTGCCGTCGGCCGAAGGCAGGTTGCCGCTGACCACCACCGAGCCTTCCGGAATGCGCCCGTACATCACTTCACCGGTGGCACGATCATAGATCTTGGTGCTCTGGCCAATATACACGCCCATCGAGATCACGCAGTTGTCTTCGACGATGACGCCTTCGACGACTTCCGAACGGGCGCCGACGAAGCAGTTGTCGCCAATGATGGTGGGGTTGGCCTGCAGGGGTTCCAGCACGCCGCCGATGCCGACGCCGCCCGACAAATGCACATTTTTGCCGATCTGGGCGCAGGAGCCTACCGTGGCCCAGGCGTCGACCATGGTGCCTTCGTCGACATAGGCGCCGATGTTTACGAAGCTGGGCATCAGCACCACGTTCTTGCCGATGAAGCTGCCGCGCCGGGCGACGGCCGGCGGCACAACGCGGAAGCCGCCTTTCTCGAAGCTGTACGTATCGTAATGGGCGAACTTGTTCGGCACCTTGTCGAAGTAGCGCACCGGGCCGGCATCCATCAACACGTTGTCTTCGAGGCGGAAGGACAGCAGCACGGCTTTCTTGATCCACTGGTGCGTGGTCCACTGGCCTTCGATTTTCTCGGCAACGCGCAGGGCGCCCGAGTCGAGTTCGCCCAGCACATGCGCCACGGCATCGCCGAAACGCGCCGGCGCGGCGCCGGGGCTGAGATTGGCGCGGTCTTCCCACGCTTCTTCGATGATCTGCTGGAGTTCGTTCATGGCGGCTTCCTTCAAAGAGATAGACAAAAATCGTTGATGCGGCGCGCGGCGTCGAGGCATTCCTCGTGTGCCGCGACCAGGGCAATGCGGATGTAATTGGCGCCGGGATTGACCCCGCCGGCCTCGCGCGCGAGATAGCTGCCGGGCAATACCACAACATTCTTCTGACGCAGCAGTTCGCGGGCGAAATCGGTATCGGCAATCGGCGTTTTGGCCCAGAGGTAGAAGCCGGCGTCGGGAATCCGGCAATCGAGGTGATGGGCGATCAGCGGCGTCACTTCATGAAACTTTTCGGCATACATGCGGCGATTGTCGCGGACGTGGGCCTCGTCGCTCCAGGCCGCGATGCTGGCGGCCTGCACCGCCGGATTCATGGCGCTACCGTGGTAAGTGCGATAGAGCAGGAACTTTTTCAGGATCGCGGCATCGCCGGCGACGAAGCCCGAACGCAGGCCCGGCACGTTGGAGCGCTTGGAGAGGCTGGAAAAGGCCACCAGGTTGGTGTAATCGCTGCGTCCCAGTTGCGCGGCGGCAGTGAGACCGCCCAGCGGCGGCTTCGCTTCGTCGAAATAGATTTCCGAATAACACTCATCCGACGCAATGACAAAACCGTAACGGTCGGAAAGTTCGAACAGGGTCTTCCACGATTCCAGGCCGATGACCTTGCCGGTCGGGTTGGCCGGCGAACAGACATACACCAGTTGCACGTCGCGCCAGGTGCTCTCCGGCAGGGCATCCCACTCCATTTCGAAGTCGTTGTGCGGCACGGTATTGAGGAACACCGGCTCCGCCCCGGCGAGCAGGGCGGCGCCTTCGTAGATCTGGTAGAAGGGGTTGGGGCAGACCACTTTTGCCTTGCCGTTGCCGCGATCGATGACGGTCTGGGCAAAGGCGAACAGTGCTTCGCGCGAGCCATTGACCGGCACCACCTGGGTTGCGAAATCCGGCGTCGGCACTCCGTAGCGGCGGCCAATCCAGGCGGCAATGGCCTGGCGCAAGGCATCGGAGCCCTGGGTGGTCGGATAGTTGGCTAGACCGGCCAGATTGTCAGCCAGTGCCCGCTGGATGAAAGGCGGCGTCGGATGCTGCGGTTCGCCGATCGACAGCTTGGTCTCGCGAAAAGTTGGCGCTGGCGACACGCCGGCAAACAGGTGGCGCAGCTTTTCGAAGGGGTAAGGCTGCAGGCGGGCGAGATCGGAATTCACGGCGGATTTGTCGGCGAGGGAAGAGTTACATTATACGAGAGGGACCCTATGCGGAATCCGAGCATCGATGCAAGCCGATTTCCGGTAAATTGCAATTTTTGTAACGTGTGAGGAGAGATGCATGGGTCAGATGATCGATTTCAGCCGGCCCGACGGCAGCACCTGCCGCGGCTATCTTGCGCCGGCGGGGCAGGGCCGTCCCGGGGTTGTTGTCATCCAGGAATGGTGGGGGGTCAATGATCAGATCTGCGGCGTGGCCGACCGCTTTGCCCGCGCCGGGTTCAATGCCCTAGCCCCCGACCTGTTCAAGGGTCGCGTCACGCAACAGGCCGACGAGGCCAGCCACCTGATGAACGGGCTCGATTTCCCCGGTGCGACGCATCAAGACATTCGCGGCGCGGTCGACCACCTGCGGGGAATGGGCGGCGGCAAGGTTGCCGCCATGGGCTTCTGCATGGGCGGCGCGCTGACCATCGCCGCCGCCGTGCATGTGCCAAATCTGGCGGCAGGTGTGTGCTTCTACGGCATTCCGCCGAGGGAGTTCGCCGATCCGGCGAATATCCGGATTCCATTCCAGGGCCACTTCGCCAGCAAGGACGACTGGTGCACTCCGGCCGCTGCCGACGCGCTCGAAGCCGCCATGCGCGCCGCCGGTAATCCGCCGGAACTGTTTCGCTACGAGGGTGACCACGCCTTCTTCAACGAGCGCCGTGCCGACGTCTATGACGCCAATGCCGCCAGCCTGGCCTGGGAGCGCATGATGGCATTCCTCTCGAAACAGATTGCCTGATCCATGCCCTCACCCGAACTTACGCCCGCCGACTGGGTGAATATCAGCCTCACCGAGGCGATGCTGGCGCGCGACGGTCCGCCGCTCTACGTCGCGGCCAAACTCGGCTGCGTGGCCGCGGTGCGGGTAATGTGCGAGGCCGGGACCAATGTCGAAGTGCTCGGTCCGAACAAGGAGCGCCCGCTGCACGCGGCTGCTGCGGGCGGCCATGAAAGCATCGCGGCGACACTGGTGAGTACCGGCTGCGAGGTCGATGCCCAGGACCAGGATGGCAACACGCCGCTGATCACGGCGATCCTCCATGGCCATGCCGCCCCCGTCGAACTGCTGCTGGCAGTCGGTGCCGACATCGAGATTGCCCGGCTCGACGGCATGACCGCAATTCACATCGCGCAACTGCCGGGCACGCCCAAGGCCATCTACGAGTTGATCATGCTCGGCCAGGAGGAACTCTGAAGCGGAAGCCCGTGTCGTGGCCGTCTGTCCGGGCGGCGGCGAATGGCATGAGGGCCGTCGCGTGAAGATCTACCTTGCCGGGCCGGATGTATTCCGGCCTGATGCGGCGGGTTGGGCCAGTCGGGTGCGCGGACTTTGCCGCGCAGCAGGGCATGAGGCCCTGATCCCGCTCGACGACGCGGTGCCGGCGACGGCCGCCGCCATTTACCGCAGCAATCTGCAGTGCATCGCCGGAGCCGACGCCGTGCTGGCCAATCTCAACCCGTTTCGCGGCGATGAGCCGGATTCGGGAACCTGCGTCGAGATCGGCTACGCGCTGGCGCTGGGCAAGATCGTGATCGGCTATGCCGACGACCTGCGGCCCCTGCGCGAGCGCCTGCGCGCGACCGGCCCGGATGTCGATGGGCGCTACCGCGACGCCGCCGGCCATGTCGTCGAGGATTTCGGCCTGGCCCTGAACCTGATGCTCGCGATACCGGTGCAACTGGAGCAGGGCGGGATGGAAGCGGCCTTGCGTGTGCTGACGCCGAGGTCAGCCGTCTGACGGCGCCATCCTGATTTCCGGCGCGATGCGCGTGTTTTCGCCGTCGACGATCAGCCACAGTTCGCCTTCCTGCAGCGTGCATTGCAGTTGCATGCCGCGCTCCGCCAGTGTTGCCAGCGCACGCGACTCCTCTGCTGCCAGGTTGATGACCGTGAGATTGTCCTGTCGCTGCAGGGCTGCCTTGTTCTGCTGCCACCACATGTCCGCGACGCGGCCACCGTAAGTCACCGCCACGACCTGGCGGGCGCGTCCGCAGGCGCGCCGGAGGCGCTTTTCTTCAGGCAGACCGACTTCGATCCAGAGTTCGATGGTGCCGGTCAGGTCCTTGCGCCACAGATCCGGTTCGTCTTCCGAGGACAGGCCCTTGCCGAATGCCAGGGCGGGGTCGGCGTACATGGCGAATGCCAGCACCCGGACCATCATGCGTTCATCGGTTTCCGACGGATGCCGGGCGACGGTCAGCGTATGGTTCTGATAGTAATTCCGGTCCAGATCGGCGATCTGGAGTTCTACCTTGAAGATGGTTGATTTGAGAGCCATGGCACTTCGGAAAAATTGCGACTCGGCTACGGATTGACGGTCGCAGATGCAGGTTCAGAAAACGAAGTTTCAGTGGAGGCTAACGCCAGTATTATTGGCGTTAAGCGTAGCGGCAGAAACTAAAACTGGACGGACGCGATACGGTCGCGCCGGGCGTCGCCAAGGGTTACGGCACCGTCAATCCCGGTTGCCAGAATGGCCCCGAGGCGCTGTGAGCCTCCTAGTTTCGGGTCGTCCTGGAGGAGCGGCGCTACAGCGTTCGCCGGGCCGGGATTCCGCTACTTCTTGACCGGCGTCGGAATCGATGACTTTCCCTGTGCGCCGCCAAAAGGCAAAGCCGGCGTGGCGGGTTTGGTCTGGTCCTTCTTGGGTTTTTTCTGCTCGCGGTTGCTGCGCATTTGTCCCTTGGCCATTTCGGATCTCCTGACGATGTAAGTGAAGTGCTGGCGGGTTGCGACAGATGGTACATCCAATCGTCCCCACGCACAGTAGGTGTAATCGCAAGCAAGGTTCATTTGACATTGTTCGTGGCGAGGCATACAGTCAAATTGCGTTCGACTTGAAGGCATCTTCGGGAGGAACTTAGCGCTGAACCAAAATCCGCGATCTAGTGTTTTACCCTTTGATCAGGAGTCTTGCTGACTCCAGCCCTTATGGGCAGCGCCGATTTGAGTTACAGCTTGCGGGCGCATTACAAGTTCAGCTAAGCGTTACACGAAAAGCCCCTTTTGGTGATCATGCCGAAACGGGCTTTTCGCCTTTGGGCTGCGCGCCTCTACCGCGTTGCTTGATATTAGTTACATAGTAAGTATTTTTGTTATATTTGCTACATACCTTACTCGATAAAGCCCTCCCGTGGAATTTCTGGCTCTTTTTGTAAGTCTGCCGAGCCGGCAAACAGCCGGTCGTATGCGCATCTGGCGCGCGCTACGCGCGCTCGGTTGCGCAACTTTGCGCGACGGCGTATATCTGCTGCCCGAGTCGGCCGAACATGTCGCGGCCTTGACGCGGATCGGTGACGAGGTGCGTGTGGTACAGGGCACGGCCGACCTGTATCGTCTCGACGGCCGCGATGCGACGCAGCGGGCTGCAATCGTCGCGCTGTTTGATCGCAGTGCGGAGTACGCCCGCCTGCTGTCGGCGATGGCCGGATCCGATGCGAAAGTAGTCAAAGTCCTGCGCGCCCTGCGCCGGGAACTGGCGGCGCTGATCGCCATCGACCATTTTCCCGGCGAGGCTCGGCGTCAGGTCGAAGCGGCTCTGGCGGCGCTGGAGTCAGCAGCCAGCGGCGAGCCATCGGCGACAGCGGGGCAAATTCGCCGTCTCGTCAGCGCCGACTTTCAAGGGCGGACTTGGGCAACGCGCAAGAATCTCTGGGTGGATCGCATGGCCTCGGCCTGGTTGATCCGCCGCTTCATCGACCCCGGGGCGGAATTCCTCTGGCTGGACAATCCGAAGAAATGCCCGAAGTCGGCGCTCGGCTTCGACTTCGACCATGCCGCCTTCACCCACGTCGGCGGTCGCGTGACTTTCGAAGTGCTGGCGGCGAGTTTCGGGCTCGACAGCGATCCGGCACTGGCGCGCATTGCGGTCATCGTGCATTGCCTCGATGTCGGCGGTGTGCCGGTGGCCGAGGCGGCCGGCATCGAGGCCGTGCTGTCGGGTCTGCGCGCTGCGGCGGCCGACGACGACGAGCTATTGACCGAGGCGGGTCGCATTTTCGACGGTCTTTACCGCAACTACCGCGAGGAGCGGGCGCATGGCGCAAGCTGAAATCCCCCCAACCGCGCCTCCCGCGCCGGCATTCTTGGAGGCCCTGCGCTTCTGGTTCATGCTCGGCTTCATCAGCTTCGGCGGGCCGGCCGGGCAGATTTCGATCATGCACCAGGAACTGGTCGAACGCCGACGCTGGATCTCGGAACATCGCTTCCTCCATGCCTTGAACTACTGCATGCTGCTGCCCGGCCCGGAGGCCTGCCAACTGGCGATCTACACCGGCTGGTTGCTGCACGGGGTGCGCGGGGGGCTGATGGCCGGTCTGTTGTTTTTCCTGCCGGCCTTCGTGCTGCTTTCACTACTCGCTGGTTTGTATCTGGCTTTCGGCGACATGCCCTCGGTGCAGGGGATTTTCTACGGCATCAAGCCGGCGGTGGTGGCCGTGGTGCTGTTCGCCGCCTGGCGCATCGGCTCGCGTGCGATCAAGAACGGCGTGCTGCTGACCGTCGCTGCGCTGGCTTTTATCGGCATCTTCTTTTTCAAGATCGAGTTTCCCTGGATCGTGCTGGCTGCCGGCTTCCTTGGCGCCATCGGCGGCAAACTGGTGCCCGGAAAGTTCGCCGGCGCCGGCGGACATGGCGCCAGCCACAAGGGCTACGGCCCGGCCCTGATCGACGACGACACGCCGCCGCCGCCGCACGCGAAGTTTTCCTGGGCCAAACTCGCCGTGACCACGCTGATATTCGTCGTCATCGGCGCGGCATCGCTGCTGGCGCTGCGCGGCAGTGCCGACCTCTATCACATGGGCGCGTTCTTCACCAAGGCGGCCTTCCTGACCATCGGCGGTGCTTATGCGGTATTGCCCTACGTCTATCAGGGCGGGGTGGAGCACTTCGGCTGGCTCACCGGCCCGCAGATGATGGACGGCCTCGCGCTGGGCGAGACCACGCCGGGGCCGCTGATCATGATCGTGACCTGGGTCGGCTACGTCGGCGGCGTGACCAAGGCGGTAGCCGCCAATTCCGTTGTTGCCGGCTTGGCCGGCGCGGCGGTGGCGACCTTCTTCACCTTCCTGCCGAGTTTCTTCTTCATCCTCGCGGGCGGCCCGATGGTCGAGGCGACGCGTGACGAACTCAAATTCACCGCGCCGCTGACGGCGATCACGGCGGCCGTGGTCGGCGTGATCCTGAATCTGGCGGTCTTCTTCGCCTGGCATACCTTCTGGCCACTAGCCACCGAGGCTGTACCGTTTTCCGGGCCCTTCGAGTGGCTGCCGGTGCTGATCGCCATCGCCGGCCTTGCAGCGCTGTGGAAGTACAAGGCCGACATCATGAAGGTGATCGGCGTTTGTGCGGCGCTGGGCCTTGCGCTGTCGTTCGTTCGCTGAAGGAGAAAATTGTGGCCCCCCCACGCTCACATTCGTTCGCTGCCCACACCCCCAGAGGGGGCAAGCCGCGAATGCCTCCTTGGGGCGGCCTGGCGGAGGTATCGGCATGAAATGGATTACCCGTGAACGCCCGAAGATAGACCGCATTGCCTGCCCCTGGCTGGTGGCGCGCTTCGTCGATGAAGCGCCGGAATTTCTCTACGTGTCGGGCGGCGAGGTCATGCGCGTGGCGCAGGAGACCGGTGCGATTCCCTACGATGTGCCGGGCGTCGAACTTGGTCACCGCGGCGACCTGTGCAGCTTCGATGCCTTTATTGCCAAATATGCATTGCACGATCCCGCGCTGGCGAAGTTGGCCGTGATTGTGCGCGCTGCGGATTGCGGTGCGCCGCAACTGGCGAAAGAGGCTGCCGGCCTGTTGGCGATCTCGAAGGGACTGTCGCTCAACTTCGAGGACGACCACGAAATGCTGAAACACGGAATGGTCTTGTATGACGCGCTGTATGCCTGGTGTGCCGATACCCCTTGAAGAAGATCGCCCGCCTGTTGCAGCCGAAATGAGCCCAGCCACGGGCATGGCGCCGGAGGTGCGCCTGCTGCTTATCGGCCGCGGCCTGCGCGCCTGCGTCGACGGTTATGTTGCGGTGCTGTTGCCGGCTTACCTGCTGGCGCTGGGTTACGACATCTGGCATGTAGGGCTGCTGAGCACCGCCACGCTGCTCGGTTCGGCACTGGCGACACTGGCGCTGGGTGCCTGGGGCCATCGCGGTTCGCCGCGCTTCCTGCTGCCGGGCGCGGCATTGCTGATGACCGCCACGGGACTGGGTTTCGCCGGTCTGTCGGCGTTCTGGCCGCTGCTCCTGGTGGCCTTCGTCGGCACTCTGAATCCGAGTGCGGGTGATGTCAGCGTGTTTCTGCCGCTGGAACATGCCAGGCTGTCGCTGGCGGCCGAAGGCCACGCCCGCACCCGGCTGTTCGCACGCTACAGCCTGACAGGCGCCTTCTGCGCCGCGTTGGGCGCGCTGGTCGCCGGGGTGCCGGATTCGCTTGCGGGCGCCGGAATCGACCGGCTGACAGCGCTGCGTGGCATGTTCGTGGTCTACGGCGGCGTTGGCGCCCTGATCTGGGTGCTGTATGTGCGCATGCCGCAGGGTCCGGTGGCGGAGCAGGCCGTGGCAGCGGCGCCGCTGGGGCCGTCGCGCGCCATCGTGGTCAGGCTTGCCGCGCTGTTCTCGCTCGATTCGTTTGCCGGCGGACTGGTGGTGAATTCGCTGCTGGCACTGTGGTTGTTCGAACGCTTCGGTGTTTCGCTGACATTGGCGGGGGTATTCTTTTTCTGGGCCGGGCTTCTGGGGGCATTTTCGCAACTGGTGGCGCCCTGGATGGCCGCGCGCATCGGCTTGCTCAATACCATGGTATTCACCCACATTCCGGCCAGTCTGCTTCTGATACTTGCCGCTTTGGCGCCCAATTTGCCTCTGGCGATCAGTTTCCTGCTCTTGCGCGCGATGCTCTCGCAGATGGATGTACCGGCACGCTCGGCCTATGTGATGGCCGTTGTGACTCCGGCAGAACGTGCGGCAGCGGCCAGCTTTACTGCCGTGCCGCGCAGTCTGGCTGCTGCGCTGAGTCCGTCATTCGGCGGCGCGCTGTTTGCCGCCGGATGGTTGGCGGCGCCGCTGGTCGCTAGCGGCTGCTTCAAGATTGCTTACGACCTTGCTCTTTGGCGGGCCTTCCGGCTACATCCCGTCAGTCACATGGTTAGTAAGGTGGTAACACGCTAATCTGTATAGTTAATGTAATATGTCAAGTATGAGCTATAATTAGCTGAAGTAAAACAATAGCACTGCTTGTTTTGCATTGGCCCAAGATTTGCGTTACCACATCTAATACCAGGTCCGGACGCGGCCTGGCTCTCGGAGGGGGATAGCAGACATGGGCAATATGAACGACTTTTTTGATACCAGCCGCAAGACGCTGCAAGACGTCGAGCAACGCCTCGAAATGCCGCGGCGCGAGTTCCTGCAGTTTTGCGCTACGCTGGCGGTGACCATGGGCCTGCCCAGCGGTGCCGAGGCGGCGGTGGCCAAGGCGATCGAATCGGCCAAGCGGCCGTCAGTGATCTGGTTGCACTTCCAGGAATGCACGGGCTGTACCGAATCGCTGCTGCGCGCCGAGCATCCGACACTCGAAAAGCTCATCCTCGACGTTATTTCGCTCGATTACCACGAGACGCTCATGGCAGCAGCCGGCTATCAGGCCGAAGCCGCCCGCAAGGACGCCATGAAGGCGAACAAGGGCAAGTACATTCTGGTGGTCGAAGGCGCCATTCCCACCAAGAACAACGGCATCTACTGCAAGATCGGCGGTCATACGGCGATCGATCTGCTGAAGGAATGTGCGGCCGACGCGGCGGCGGTGATTGCCATCGGCTCTTGCGCGTCCTGGGGCGGCATGCCTTCCACCGGGCCGAACCCGACCGGCGCTTCCAGCGTTTCTGAAATTCTGGGCAAGGTAGTGCCCACGATCCCCGGGTGCCCGCCGAACCCCTACAACTTCCTCGCCACCGTGGTGCATTTCCTGACTTTCGGCAAGCTCCCGGAAGTTGATAAATTGGGCCGTCCCAAGTTTGCCTATGGACGTCTGATTCACGAAAACTGCGAGCGCCGCGCCCACTTCGACGCCGGTCGCTTTGCCATGGAATTCGGCGATGTCGGGCATCGCCAGGGCTATTGCCTCTACAAGCTGGGTTGCAAAGGGCCGGAAACCTACGCCAATTGCTCCACCCTCGGCTTTGGTGACGCCGGCGAGAACAACTGGCCGGTGGGTTGCGGCCACCCCTGCATCGGTTGTACCGAGAAGGGCGTCGGTTTCGAAAAGCCGATTCATCAGGTCGCCAAGATGCTCAACGTGACGCCGCCGCTGCAGTACCCGCGGATCGTCGAGGAGCAGGGCAAGGCCGCTTCGTTTGCCTCGGCGGCTGCCGTGGCGGCCGTTGCGGGTGCGGCGGCGGGTGCGGCGATCATGCTCACGCGCAACCTCGGCCTGTCCCATGCCGCCGAGGACGCCGAGCGCGCCAAGGACGCCGACGCGCCTGGCAAACAGGCTGCAGACAAGGCGCAGGTGTAATCATGAGCACCCGGCGAGATTTTCTCAAGGGTGTCCTTGCGAGCGGGGTGGCGGCTACAGCATGCGTCGCCGCGGCACCGGCCATGGCACGGGAAACAAAACCACCACCGCCCGGGGCGCTCGGGCTGCTTTATGACGCTACGCTGTGTGTCGGCTGCAAGGCCTGCGTCGCTGCCTGCAAGGAGGCCAACAACAACCCGCCCGAGTTTTCCACGGTAGATCATCTGTGGGATACGCCGCTGGATACGTCCGGCTATACCTTCAACCTGATCAAGATGTACCGCAACGGCACCATGGAGGCGAAGGATCAGGAGACGAACGGCTATGCGTTCATGAAGACCTCCTGCATGCATTGTGGCGATCCATCCTGCGTTTCGGCCTGCCCGGTATCGGCGATGACCAAGGACCCGGTGACCGGCGTGGTCGGCTACAACCCGGACAAGTGCATCGGCTGCCGTTATTGCGTCGCGGCCTGCCCCTTCGGCATTCCCAAATACCAGTACGATTCACCGACCGGCCGCATCGGCAAGTGCGAACTGTGCCGTCATCGCACCAAGGACGGTCACTACTCGGCCTGCGCCGAAGTCTGCCCGACAGGAGCGACGCTCTACGGCAAGACGTCCGATCTGCTCGTCGAGGCCAGGCGCCGTCTTGCGCTCAAGCCGGGCGAGCGTGCCAAATTTCCGCGCGGCAAGCTCGGTGGTCCGGATCAGAGTTACGAGACGCCCGCCGGCAAGTACCTGCAGCACGTTTATGGCGAAAAGGAGTATGGCGGCACGCAAGTGCTCAAGCTCTCCGGCGTCAACTTCGCCAAGGTCGGCATGCCTGATCTGCCGCCGGATGCTGCTGCAGCGATGTCCGAGACCATACAGCACACGCTTTACGGCAATCTCATCATGCCGTTCGCCGTGCTGGGCGCAATGACCTATGTCGCCAAGCGCAACGTCAAGCCTGACGATGAATCGTCCGACAAGGAGGGCAGCTGATCATGGCCAACAATCAACACGCGGCGCCGGCAGCCGTAGGTGGCAGCCTGGTCAACGCGGTGACGCTCACCTGCGGCGTGCTCATCGCGCTGCTGGTGGCGATACTGGCGGTGCGCTTCCTGTTCGGACTCGGCACCGTTACTGCGCTGAACGATGGCTACCCCTGGGGTATCTGGATCGTGGTCGACGTCGTCATCGGCTCGGCCTTTGCCTGCGGTGGTTTCTCGGTGGCGATGCTGGTCTACATCTTCAACAAGGGTGAGTACCATCCGCTGGTACGACCGGCCCTGCTGGCCAGCCTGTTCGGCTACACGCTGGCCGGTGCCGGGGTGATCTTCGACCTTGGCCGCTGGTGGAATGTGTGGAACATGTTCTGGCCCGGCTCGATCAATCCGAGTTCGGTGATGTTCGAAGTCGCGGTGTGCATCTCGCTCTACATCATCGTGATGTGGATCGAGTTCTCGCCGGTGGTCTTCGAAAAGCTGGGCAACGATGATGCCAGGAGAAAAGTTGGCAAGGTGATGTTCTTCATCATCGCGCTGGGTACGGTGCTGCCGATGATGCACCAGTCCTCGCTGGGCACCCTGCTGGTGGTGATGGGCGTGCAGATCCATCCGCTGTGGCAGACGCCGATGCAACCGGCCCTGTATCTGATGACGGCCATCACCATGGGCTACGCGGTGGTGCTGTTCGAGTCCTGCCTGACCTCTTCGGCCTACCGGCGCAAGATCGAGACGCACATGCTGACGCCGATGGCGAAGGTCATGCTGGGCTTCCTGGTGGTCTATCTGGTTATCCGGATCGGTGACCTGCTGGTGCGCGGCGCACTGCCCAAGGCTTTCGTCCCCTCCATCGAGGCGCTGATGTTCTGGCTGGAAATGGCCTGCTTCATCGCGCCGCTGATCCTGATCGGGGCCGAGTCCAACCGGCGCAATCCGGCCAGGCTGTTTCTCGCCGGAATCCTGCTCATGCTGGGCGGCGCGCTGCTGCGCTTCAATGGCTTCCTGATCGGCTACGAGACCAATATCGGCGATGCGGGCGGCTTCACCTACTTCCCGACACTGGCCGAAGTCCTCGTCACGGCAGGCATGTTCGCAGTCGAAGTTCTCGGTTACATCATCATCACCCGTCGCTTTCCGGTCCTACCCCGGGAAGATGTGCAGGCCGCTCACTAAGATAAGGATGGAGACAGAAAATGTCCAAGCGCA
>JBIJDJ010000133.1:0-8014 GCA_044344175.1 Sulfuritalea sp. | reverse complement strand
GTAGGGCTCTTCGTACATGATCAGCTTCGGATCACGGGCGATCGCCCGCGCCAATGCCACCCGGCGCGCCATGCCGCCGGAAAGTTCGGCCGGCATCAGATCGTGAGCGCCGCGCAATCCCACCGCGTGCAACTTCATCAGCACCAGGTCGCGAATCATGGTTTCCGGCAGATCGGTGTGCTCGCGCATCTGGAAGGCGATATTGTCGAACACCGACATGTCGGTAAACAGGGCGCCGAACTGGAACAGCATCCCCATGCGACGCCGCAGGGCATACAAGCCATCGGCAGCCAGCTCGTGCACCACCTGCCCGCCGACCCGCACCTCGCCTGAGGTCGGCTTCAACTGGCCACCGATGAGGCGCAGCGTAGTGGTCTTGCCGCATCCCGAAATCCCCATCACCGCAACAACCTTGCCGCGCGGAATCGTCATGTTGATTCCGGTGAGAACCGGCCGGCTGTCGTAGGTGAAGTTCAGATCGCGGATTTCGACGAGGGATTCCTGGGACATATTTCACACCGGGAACCCCGGTCAAATTCACAGCGGGCAATTCTAGCAGAACAGACATCCCCATCAACCGGTCCCAGCCGGCGATCCCAGCCGGCGAAGAACGGGGTAAACGCCATCCACAAGCGGAATTGGCCACCGCCGGTTTCGGCTATGATGCTGCCATCAACTCAAAACAGGCCACGCCACGCCCTTGAGCTCGCCCACCGGCAAAATCGAGCTGCTGATTGTCGATGATGATCCGCTGATCGTCGACACGCTGGGCTATTTTCTCGGCCGTGATTACGCGGTAAGCGTGGCCTCAACGCGCGCTGAAGCAGTTGGGCTGTTGCGCGACAGCAAGCATGCCCCGGCTCTGGCCCTGATCGATCTCGGCCTGCCACCCACGCCCCATCGTCCGGATGAAGGCTTTGCCCTGATTGCAGACATCCTCGCGCATGCCCCGGAAACCCGCATCGTGGTGCTATCCGGCCAAAGCGACTCACTCAATGCGCGCCATGCGCGAGCGCTCGGGGCGACCGAATTCGTCGCCAAACCGGCCGATCCGGAATATCTGCGCAAGCTCATTGGGCGAGTGTTGTCTTTTAGAGACACATCGACCGATATAGATGACGGCCTGATTGGCGCAAGCGCTCCGCTGCAAAAGTTGCGCGCCCAACTCAGGCAATTTGCGCCTTCGCCGTTTCCGGTGCTGATCGAAGGTGAGTCGGGTAGCGGCAAGGAACTTGCCGCTGCCGCGCTGCACCGGCTCTCGGAACGGGCGGCGAAACCCTATCTGGCACTGAACTGCGCGGCAATCTCGCCCAGCCTGGTCGAAGCGACGCTGTTCGGTCACAGCAAGGGGGCGTTTACGGGCGCCAGCGGGCCACGCGCCGGTTATTTCGAGGACGCGTCGGACGGCACGTTGTTTCTCGATGAAATCGGCGAACTTCCCCTCGACCTGCAACCCAAACTCCTGCGCGTGCTGGAAAACGGCGAGTTCCAGCGCATCGGTGAAACACTCGCCCGACATTCAACCGCGCGCATCGTCACGGCGACGAATCGCGACCTGAAGAAGGAGGTCCGCGAAGGGCGATTCCGCGCAGATCTGTACCACCGGCTTTCGGTGTTCACTATCGCCATACCCGCTCTGCGCGAGCTCGGTGACGACAGCATTCAACTGCTCGAACATTTTCGGGCCATCTATGCGGCACAGGCCAATCTGCCGCCGTTCAGGCTCAGCGCAACGGCCGCCGAACGTCTGCTTGCCTATGGATTCCCGGGCAATGTCCGCGAGTTGCGCAATATCGCAATCCGCCTGACCACCAAGTTTGCCGGCAGGGAAGTCGGCGTCGATGACCTCGAAGCCGAGTTGGATCTCGGCAACGAATCGCCGGTCGCCGGCGTCCTGTCAGCGCCGACTTCGGCAAGCAGGGCTGAACTTGTGGCGATTGCCCTGGGGGATATACAGAGCCGGAACGACTTCAACCTGAGCGCCACGCTCCAACTATGGGAAGAAGCTTACATAGAAGCCGCGCAGCAGCTCGCTCATGACAACATGAGCCAGGCAGCGCGACTGCTCGGCGTAAATCGCACCACGCTTTACAATCGCATCGACACGCTGGCAAAAGAGAAGCGCGGCATCCCGCAATGAGCGTCCGGATTGACTAACTGACCGACACCATGTACCTGGAACACTTCGGCCTCAACGAACCGCCCTTCCGCATCACGCCTCATACCGACTTCTTCTTTGACGGGGCCAATCGCGGCGCGACGCTTGATGCATTGATTTATGCCATCACCCATGATGAAGGCATCGTCAAGGTCAGCGGCGAAGTCGGCAGCGGCAAGACCATGCTCTGCCGTGTCCTGATGGAGCGCCTGCCCGACAACGTCACCATCATCTATCTGGCCAACCCGTCCCTCTCGCGCGATGACATCCTCTACGCCATTGCCGACGAACTGCGCCTTGACGTCCCCGACAATGCCCGTTCGTCGGTGGTCATGCGCTCCTTGCACGACCACCTGATCAAATCCTATGGCGAAGGCCGGCAGGTGGTCGTACTGATTGACGAAGCCCACGCCATGCCGGTGGAAACGCTCGAGGAAATCCGCCTGCTGTCGAACCTCGAGTCCAACCGCAGCAAACTCCTGCAACTGGTGCTGTTCGGCCAGCCGGAGCTGAACGAGATACTCGCCCGCCCCGACATGCGCCAGCTGAAAGAGCGCATCACCCACAACTTCGGCCTCGAGCCGCTGGTGCGCGAGGCCATAAGCCACTATCTCGATTTCCGCATGCGTGCCGCGGGCTATCGCGGCCCCAGCGTTTTCGCTGCGCCGGCGCTGAAAATGATCGAGCAGAGCTCGCTCGGCCTGACCCGTCGCATCAACATTCTTGCCGACAAGGCCCTGCTGGCGGCCTTTTCCTCGGGCAGTCACCAGGTCGGCTCGAAAGAGCTGCAAGCCGCGATCCGCGACTGCGAGTTCAGCGACGCCACCTATGGCGGCAAGGCGACAAGAAAGGCCCGGATCCTCTGGATCAGCGCTGTGCTCGTCATGAGCGTTCTGGCAGGTATCGCCTGGCTGACCGTATCGCGTACCGATACCAGCGTCCCGGCAATGCCGGCCGGCGCGCCCGTGACACCCGCCAGCACACCCGGCGCGGTCCCTGCTCTGCCCGCCGCCGCAACCGGCGCCGAAGCCGCTGCGCCCCCGGCCACCGCCAGCGCTCCGCAGACGGCTCCACAGCCAGCGGCCACACCATCTGCCGCCGCGGATCTTCCACCACCCGCATCGCCACCCGCGCCACCGCCAACGGCCGCCCCGCCGCCCGCCGCCGGCACTGCATCACCTGCGACACCGCCGCCCGCCACCCCCTCTGTCGCAGCCAGTTCCACCCCCCCCCCGCCGGCCGCATCTCCCACGCCGGTCGCGGCACCACGCACACCGCCGCCGGTACCGGCACCGGCCGCAAACCCGGAAGCCACCACTGCCGCACCGCCGCAACAGCCTGTCAAACCAAAAGTCGGGCCGCTGACCCGCGACCGACTCGAAGCGGGACATGCCTGGCTGGAACAATTGCCGGATGATCGCTGGTTCATTCAGGTATTCGCCACAAACGCCGGCCAGCATGCTGAAGTTGAAACGCTGCTGCGCAGGCTATCCTCCAGCAAAGCTGAAATGAGCAACATTCATGTCTATTACTCCGAACTCAGCGGCAAGCCGCGCTTCGGAGTCATGTATGGAGACTATCCAACAAGGGCGGCCGCGTCTGCCGCCATCCGCGAGTTGCCCAAACCTCTGCGGGCGAACCAACCTTACCCGCGCAAGGTCGCGCGACTTCGCTGATGCCTTCATGACGCTGAGAACTGAGCTGCCTCACTCCATCAAATCATTGACTTGCACAGTAAACATAATGTGTTATCCTAATTTCAATGTGCCCATCAGATCGGGGATTCGTTTGCGCCCACTAGTGATTTCGCCCTTAGCTGCTGTGCTGGCCGCCAGCCTGATGATCGCCGCATGCGGCGGCATTCCGTCAAAGCCGCCGTCCGCCGGGCATATCCGCGCCGAAGGTCTGGCTGCCCCGAATCCCGACATCCCGCCGCCGGTCGCCAACACCGTGATGCTGGCGCGGCCGAAGGCGGCGGCAAAAACCGAGTCTTACTCGGTGTCGGTGCGCAACATCCCGGTACAAGACCTTCTGTTCGCCCTCGCTCGCGACGCCAAGCTCAACGTTGACATTCATCCCGGAATCAATGGTGTGGTGACCGTCAACGCCATCGACCAGACCCTGCAACAGATCCTGTCGCGCATTTCCAGGCAAATCGACATGCGCTGGGAGATCGACGGCCCGAATCTGATCGTGATGCCCGATTCGCCCTTCCTGCGCAACTACAAGGTCGACTACGTCAACATGTCACGCGACGCGACCGGTACCAACTCGATCAACACCTCGATTGCATCGACCAGCAGCGGCGCGATCGGTAGCAGTTCGTCAGGGGGCGGCAACAACTCAACCACGACCGTAACCAGCAAGTCAAAGAACGATTTCTGGGTGTCGCTGGAAAAGAACCTGAAAGACATCCTGCATGAGAGCGACAAGATCCTGCCGGAGGGATCAAGCGAAACCGTCATCGAGCGCTCGGATCAACAGGCCACTACCGGTACCGGCGCCCAGGGCGCGCAAACCGCAGCGTCAGGCCGGGCTTCTGCTGCGACCACCAGTCTCGCCGGCAGCCCCAATGCCGCCAGCCTGCAGCAACAGGGCACCACGGTCGTCAAGCGCACTACATTTCGCGAGGCCGCTTCGATCATCGTGAACGCTGACGCGGGAATCGTCGTGGTTCGCGCCACCTCGAGGCAGCATGAGAAGGTTCAGGAATACCTCGACATGACGACCACCAGCGCACGGCGCCAGGTGATCATTGAAGCCACCATCGCCGAAGTCAATCTGAATGACAAGTACCAGCAAGGCATCCAATGGTCGAGCCTGCGTGCCTTGCGCCCCGGGCCGCCCTCGGCCGGATTTTCGATGCTCCAGAGGACCGGTGGCGGTGTCGCCGGCGGGATCCTTTCGACGCCGACGCCGGGGTCGCCAGTGGCCGATCTAACTAGAGGCACCCTGCCTTTCCTGCTGAATTATGTGTCGCCGGGGCTGGGCATTGTCGCAACCCTCTCGCTGCTGGAAACCTTCGGCAACGTCAAGGTTCTGTCCAGCCCGAAAATGAGCGTGCTCAACA
The DNA here is from genome assembly GCA_044344175.1 of Sulfuritalea sp. Classification (GTDB taxonomy): domain Bacteria; phylum Pseudomonadota; class Gammaproteobacteria; order Burkholderiales; family Rhodocyclaceae; genus Sulfuritalea. The sequence continues at coordinate 2,786 of JBIJDJ010000133.1, read as the reverse complement.
ACCAGACGGCCATGCTCAAGGTGGTCAATAACGTGGTGTATTTCAACATCAAGACCGATTCTGCCGTGATAACCGGCAACTCATCCTTCCCGCCAGTCCAGACAGCCACGCCAGTGGCAGTCGCGGTCGGTCTGGTCATGAGCGTCACCCCCCAGGTCAGCGAGAACGGCTCGATCCTGCTGAACGTGAGGCCATCGATCTCGCGGGTGTTGCGCTACGTAGAAGACCCGGTAACGCCAGCGAACAAGGTGCCTGAGATTCAGACCCGCGAAATGGAGTCCATGCTCCGGCTCACCGACGGCGAAATCGCCGTCATGGGGGGCCTGATGTCCGACGAACTCGAAAACACGACCGATACCATACCCGGCATCTCCAAAATTCCCGCGCTCGGCGCGCTTTTCAATTCACACAACGACACCACGGCCAAAACCGAACTGGTCATCCTGCTGAAACCCACGGTCATCCGCGATCCGAGTATCAATGGCGACTACCGCAGCTTCCGCGACCAGTTGCCTGGCAAGAATTTCTTCGGCAACAACCCCGGCCCGGAAAATCTGCAATTATTCGGAACCTCGGGAGCAAGCGCGCAATGAGCCTGCTGATGGACGCGCTGAAGAAGGCCGAACTGGCGAAGCGTCAGGGGCAAGAAGATGCCGCGGGCGATTCAACCGGGCCGGAGGCCGCGACAGGACTTTCGCTTGAGCCGATCCCCGCCTCAAGCCTGACCGAGTCTGCCGCAAGTTCGCCATCCGCCGCCAACCTGTCGCCCCAGGCGCTGGCGTCGCACCTTGAAGAAATCGACACCCGGTTTCTGGCAGAAGCCAAAGAGGCCGCGTCCGCGCGATTAAAAGCGCAGTCAGGGTCGGCATCGCCCGCCATGGCGGTTGAGCCGTCCGCCGAACCGCTGGCCGGCGGCGGCAAGCCGCTGCGCCCGGCAGGCGCCGCCGAAACACGGCGCCCGCAAGCAGAAAGAGCCTCCGCACAGGACAAGTCGGCCGCGCAAAACGTCTTCGCCGCGAAGCAGGTCGACAAGCCGCCGGCGCGGAAAGCCTTCGCGATTGCGATCGGGACAATCACCGTCCTGTCGATCTGCGGCATCGGCGGATATTTCTGGTGGCAGTTGCAGCCGAAAACCTCCCTCGTCGCCAGCCGGGCTCCGCTAGCGCCCGCCGCCATGCCGCCAGCCGCCGTGCCGCCAGCGCCGACTATTGCAGCTGCACCGGCAACCCCGCCTGCCGCGCCAGTGGCCGGCGCATCGAACAGCCCCCTTCCCGCAACTCCCGCGGCCAGGGACAAGGACGACGACGAGGCCGCCCCGGTCGCGGCCAAAACTCCAGCCCAGACCCGCCGTGCGCGTTCGGCCCCGGCTGCGGAGCCTGATACGGATAGCCCGGTGCGCGTGACCAAGGCGCCTTTGAAGGTCAACCCCGCCCTGCTCCGCGGCTTCGATGCTTTCAATCGCGGTGACCTGGAACTGGCCCAGCTCGAATACGAACGCGCCCAGAAGTCGGATCCGCGCAACACCGATGCCCTGCATGGCCTGGCGGCGGTCGCCATGCGCCAGGGCCGCAATGACCAGGCGGATTTGCTGTACCGGCGCATCGCCGAGGCCGACCCGCAGGATACGACGGCCATGTCAGCCCTCATCAACAATCGCGCACAGATCGACCCCGGTATGGCCGAAAGCCGCCTGAAATCACTTTCGGCAGCTCAGCCCGAACTCGCGGCACCCCAGTTCGCGCTCGGCAATCTCTATGCGCGCAACGGCCGCTGGAACGAGGCGCAACAGGCCTACTTCCGCGCCTACGGCGCCGAGCAGGACAATCCGGACATTCTCTACAATCTGGCCATCAGCCTCGAGCACCTGCGCCAGAACAAGCTCGCTGCGCAGTATTACAGCCTGGCTATCGCCGCCGCGCAGAGCCGGCCCGCGGGCTTCGACAGGGCCCAGGCAACGGCACGACTGCAGGCCCTGCAACGCTGAGGAACGCTTGCAAAATAGCTTCCCGAATTGACCGCAGCCCCCGTTCGGCCCGAGCCTGTCGAAGGCCCGTTTTGTCGCATGCGCTCCCAAGCAGGTTCTAGTTTCGGCCTAACGTCGATAATGCCAACGTCAGCATCCACTGAAGCGCCGTTTTCCATGCCATGGGGCTTGCCCTCGCGGTTAGATGCGGGATAATGATGCTCGTATGAATTCACCACCCAGCCGCCGACCCATTGGTCAGATCCTCATCACGCAAGGCGTGATCAGCGAGGATCAACTGCGCATTGCACTGCTGGAGCAGATGAAATCCAACCAGCCGGTAGGCAAGCTGCTGGTGTCCCTCGGCTTCGTCTCCGAAGCCACACTGCGCGACGCATTGGGCGAATCGCTCGGCCACAAGCCCGTCGATCTGTCCAATTCCATCATCGATGCGGACGCCTTGAGCCTGATACCGCGCGAGCTGGCCAAGCGACATTTGTTCCTGGCGCTCAGTTATTCGCCACGTGAACAGCGGCTCACCATCGCCATTGCCGATCCGAACGACATCGTCGCCCTGGACAAGCTGCGGACGCTGATTCACCCCGACCTGCAGATCGAAACGCTGATTGCCGGCGAATCGGAAATCGCCCGCGCCATCGACCAGTATTACGGTCATGAGCTCTCGATTGACGGCATCCTGCATGAAATCGAAACCGGCGAGATCGACTACCGCAGCCTGTCCGCATCGCTCGATGAGTACAGCCAGCCGGTGGTGCGCCTGGTCGATGCACTGCTCACCGACGCCGTCAAGCATGACGCCTCG
>JBIJDJ010000131.1:0-8209 GCA_044344175.1 Sulfuritalea sp. | reverse complement strand
TGCTTCTGCCGCACGCCGGTGCCGCGCGCATAGAAAATCGTCGCCCCCTGCGCGCCGGCCTCGGTTGCCGCATCGACCACGGTATCGGCCACTCCGCGCTGGACGATGCAGGTAATCAGCACCGCATCGGTCAGCACTACTATTTCGTCGCGTTGTTTCATGCCTACCCTTCTTCCCGCGCGGCGAGTTCCGCGCTCTTCCGTATCCAGAAACCCACCAGCAGGACGGAAACGACCGGGCCCATGGACGCCATGGCGAGGATGCCGAAACCTTCCGCCGCACCCACCGCCTTCCCGAGCCCGAGGCCGAGTGCCAGTACCAGCGGCACCGTGACCGGGCCGGTGGTGACGCCCGCGCTGTCCCACGCCAGTGCCACGTACTCTTCGTCGGACCAGAGCGTAGCACCCAGCGCCACGGCATAGCCGCCGAGCAGCAAGGGCAGTATCGGCCAGCCGAAGACGATCTTGGCCACGCCCAGCGCAATGCCCAGCGCCACGCCGACGGCCACGGCCTGGATCAGCAACTGTTTGGGGAAGGCGCCGTCGGTCAGGTTTTCCACCGTGACGCCCATGGCATTCAGCGCCGGCTCGGCCACCGTGGCGCCATAGCCCAGCGCGGCGGCAAAGATCAGGGTCAGGCCGATGCCCAGCGGATAAGGGTACAGCGGCGCAGCGCCCGCCGCCGCACTGAAGGCGGCCGGTACGGTGGCGCCGGCCTGGTTGCCGAGCGGAATCAGGCCGACGCTGAGGCCGAGATTGAACAGCGCCATGCCCAGCACCGCCACCACCACGCCGTAGGCGATGATGTTGCGCTGCTTGACCGTTTCGCCGACCAGAAAACGCTGCGCCAGCCAGAGCAGCAGGATCAGCGGTGCAATGGCACGCAGCGCGGCGATCAGTTCGGCGGCAGGCGTCTGGTCCCACCATGGCGCCGTAGCGTCGGCGCCGACTATTGCCGGCAGGGCCGCCGGATCGGGCACCTCGCCGACCAGGCCGATGCCGACCAGGATCACGGCAACAGCCGGAAACAGCGAGGCCAGTGTCACGATGCCGAAACCCGCCAGCGGGTTGTCCTCCTGGCCGGCGGCGGCGGCGACGCCAATGCCCAGCGCCAGCACCAGGGGCACCGTCACCGGGCCGGTGGTGATGGCACCGCAGTCCCAGGCCAGACCGACAATCGGCGCCAGACGGAGATCGAGGCCGGCGTAGGCAGTCAGCGCCAGGCAGGGCAGCAAAGTGACGATGACCAGCGTCTTCATGCGCCAGGCAAAAAAGTAGCGCAGCATGCCCACCACCACGGCAAGACCGACACCGATCGCCACGGCCAGCACCAGCCGGTCGGGATAGCGCGTCAACAACAGGTGCAGCCAGGGCGCGCGCAGGGGATCGACACCGCCGCCTGCCGCACGCAGGGCGCCGATCGCCGGCTCGGCAAAGGTCGCGATGCCGCCCAGCAGGAAAGCAAATCCCAGAACCACCGCCGGCGTCGTCCGATTGGGCAGATTGAATCCGATGCTCTCGGAGAACGGCATCAGGCCGTACTTGACGCCGTCCATGAACAGCATCAGACCGAGCATCACCGCCAGCATGCCGAAAGTGATCAGTTCGCCTTCCTGGACATCGGCCCGCAGTGCGGCGATCTGGAACAGCGCCAGGAACAGCGCCAGCGGCACCACGGCGCGCAACTGCTCGAAGAAGCGCACGCTGACATAAGGCGTCAGCAGGCGATGGACGTCGACCAGGCGCAGGCTCCGTGTCCGAGGCCTGCTGCCGGCATCGGCATGCACATCCTTGTAGCTCACGCGCCGCTGCTTGACGCGGACGGCACTGAGAAACTCGCCGTAGCGCAAACGGCGTGGCGAAACTGGATCGGTCATCGGAGGGTAAAGCGGCGGCCAGAGAATTCGAAGGCGCATTTTACCCAGGTCAACATGACGAATGCAGCATGGGGCTATGATCATCACATGCATTCGAACCTGCTCTCGGTCCTTGTCCTGCTCTCGGCTGCCGTAGTCGCCGTCGCGGTGGTTCGCCGTTTCCGCCGGCCGAGCATGCTCGCCTATCTTGCCATCGGCATGGCGCTGGGCCCGCACGGACTCGCCTTGCTGGCCGAGAGCGCCGAGGTACAAAGCTTCGCCGCGTTCGGCCTGGTCTTCCTGATGTTCTCGATCGGCCTCGAGTTCAGCCTCAAGCGCCTGCAGGCCATGCGCTCCCTGGTATTCGGCTTCGGCTCGGCGCAGATGGCGCTGACGGCCCTGGGCACCGGCCTGGTGACGGTGCTGGCCTATGGCCAGGACTGGAAAAGCGGCATCGCCGTAGGGCTGGCGGTGGCGATGTCTTCCACCGTGATCGTGGCCAGGATGCTTTCCGACCGCTTCGAGCTGCACTCCCGCTCGGGGCGCCAGACCATGGGTGTGCTGCTGTTCCAGGATCTCGCCGTGGCGCCCTGCCTGATCCTGCTGCCGGCGCTGGCCGCCTCCGGCGACGACCTGCTGCGCTCGCTGGCAATGGCCGCGCTGGAGGCCGTGGCCGTCCTCGCACTGCTTGTCTGGCTGGGAAAACGGCTGATGGGGCGCCTGTTCGATGCCGTGGCACGAGTCCGCTCGAATGAACTGCTGGTACTCACCACGCTGTGGATCGTGGTCGGCCTGTCCTTCCTGACTGCCCAAAGCGGCCTGTCGCTGGCGCTGGGCGCCTTCGTCGGCGGCATGCTGATTTCGGAGACGGCCTATCGCCACCATGTCGAAGCCGACATCCGGCCCTTCCGCGACATCCTGCTCGGCCTCTTCTTCGTCACGGTGGGCATGATGCTCGACCTCCAGTACGTGCTGGCCAACGCCCACAAGCTGGCGCTGGCCGTGGTTCTGCTGATCGGCGGCAAGGCCGTGGTGATGCTGCTCATCACGCGCGTGGCGAAAACGCCGCTGGTCGCCAGCCTGCGCACCGCCGCGCAACTGGCGCAGGCCGGCGAGTTCGGCCTGGTGCTGATCGAACTGGCCCGCCAGTTGCAGTTGATCAGCGACAGCGTGTTCCAGATCACGCTCTCGGCCATGTTGCTGTCGATGTTCATCGCGCCCTTCCTGATCGAGCGCGCTGCGCGACTGTCCGGCGACCTCGGACGCGGCGACTGGGCGCACAAGGCCACGGTGATCCACAACATCGCCGTGCATAGCCTCGACCTCGGCCAGCATGTGGTGATTTGCGGTTACGGGCGCACCGGGCAGCGCATCGCGGAATTTCTCGGCATCGAGAACATCCCCTTCATTGCCCTCGACATCGACCCGCAGCGCATCAATGACGCCCGCGCCCAGGGCATCAATGTCGTCTTCGGCAATGCCGACCGGCGCGAGGTGCTGCAGGCGGCCGGCATCAGTCGCGCCCGCGCCGTAGTCGTCAGCTACTCCGATGCACATTCGGCGGAACGCGTGCTGCGCATCGTGCGCGGCACGCGCCCGGATATCCCCGTCGTGGTGCGCACCGCCGACGACAAGGATGTAGCCCGACTCAAGGCCGCCGGCGCGACAGAAGTGGTACCGGAAGTACTCGAAAGCAGCCTGCTGATCGCCGCCGAAACCCTGGTGCAGGCCGGCATTCCGATGAAGAAGGCCATCCTGCACGTGCGTGCGGCACGGGCCGCGCGCTACGCCTCATTGCGCGATTTCTACGACGCGCCGAAGAAATAGATCGCCCTCCCGAGGCCTTAAGCGTGGGTTAAGCCACGCCCTCCATGATCGCTTCCACACCACTTTCATGGAGATTCCCATGCGACGCATTCTCGTCATTGCAGCACTCCTTTTCGCCGCCTCCGCCCAGGCCGAAACTCCGCGCGATTTCCTGACGCGCTTTGAAAAAGAAGCCGGGGCCCCCGCGTCGGCCGAGCGCGGCGCGCGCTTCTTCACCAGCAAACAGGGCGGCGAGTGGAGCTGCGCTTCCTGCCACACGGAGAAGCCGACGCAAGCCGGCCGTCACGCCAAGACCGACAAACCGATTACCCCGCTGGCACCTGCGGCCAACGCCGAACGCTTTACCGATGCCGCCAAGGTGGACAAATGGTTCCGCCGCAATTGCAACGACACACTCAACCGCATCTGCAGCGCCCAGGAAAAGGCCGACGTCATGGCCTGGCTGCTGGCCCAGAAATAAGGGATGCCGCCATGAAAACCTTAATCGCCCTTCCTGTCCTGCTCGCCTTTTTGGCGCTGCCCGCCCACGCCGACAACTACAACGTGCCGAAGAATGCGGCCTTCGAGGAGGAATGCACCTCCTGCCACATGGCCTTTCCGCCGCAAATGCTGCATGCCGACTCATGGCGCGCCATGATGAACGGCTTGTCGAAGCACTTCGGCACCGATGCCAGCCTGGATGAAAAGCGCCGTGCCGCCATCACCGACTTTCTGGTCGCCAATGCCAACGGACGCAAAACCGGCGCCACGCGCGATGCCGCCGGCAACCCGCTGCTGCGCATTACCGAAACGACACGCTTTGAAAAGAAGCATCGCGAGATAGCCGCGGCGACCTTCAAGCGCGCCTCGATCAAGAGCCCGGCCAACTGCACGGCATGCCACCGCCAAGCCGCCGCAGGCGACTACAACGAACGCTCGATCAACATTCCCAAGTGAGGATTGCCATGCAAACCGAAGTCAAGCCCATCCGCGTCTGGGACCTGCCGACGCGAATCTTCCACTGGTCGCTGGTGGCGAGTTTCGCCATCGCCTTCCTCACCGCGGAATCCGAAAAATTGCGTGACATCCACGTGGTCGCCGGCTACACCCTCGCCGGGCTGATCGTGTTTCGCCTGCTGTGGGGCTTCGTCGGCGGCGGCTATTCGCGCTTTGCCGAGTTCCTGCCGACACCACGCAAGGTCATCGACTACATCAAGTCCCTGATCAACGGCAAGCCGCAACACCATGTCGGCCACAACCCGGCCGGCGCGGTGGCGATCTTTCTGCTGCTCGGCTTCGGCATGGTCGCCGCCGCCAGCGGCTGGGCCGTCTACGAGGACATCGGCGGAAACTTCATGGAAGAACTGCACGAAGGCGCTTCCAACGGCATGATGGCGATCGTTGTCATTCACATTGCCGGAGTCGTTGTCAGCAGCTGGCTGCACCAGGAGAATCTCGTACTGGCGATGATCACCGGCTGGAAGAAGATCCGCAGCGGAAATCCGGCTGCTTGAATCGAGTGCCCGCCTGCGCGGTCCGCTTACGGCGCGCCGACGGCACCAGGTTCAGGTTCCACGCACCATGGCCATGATCTGGCCCGCGTCGAGGTTGCCGGCGCGCTGCTGTATCTGAGGCAGATACATGGCCTGCATCTGCTTCGCCGGTTCCAGCAGGTTCCGGAAGCTTTCCTGCAGCAGCGCAGCGTTCATTTGCCGCCCACCGGCGTAGTAGCGCCGGGCCACCTGTCCGAGCGCATAGGTGGTGGCGAAGGAAAAGGCGACCCCCGTGGCAGCCCGGCCGAGCTGCCCCACCATCTTGCCGGCCACCTTGCCCAGCAGGCCGCCGAGCAGCTTGCGCCCGACCTGCTCGAGATACTGCGAAGTGAGTCCGACCCCGAGCGTGGCCAGGAGCTCGCGTATGTGTCCCTGGTCGAGTTCGTAACCGTATTCCTTGCCGATGCCGTAGACCATCTTGATCTGCAGCGGAATCACCGCCATCGAAGCCCAGGACTGGGGCAGCAATTCGAGGGCGCCGTTGAGGATTGCGTAATTGAGCACCGAGCGATCCAGTTCCGCCTCGGAGCTTTTCGTGGTGGCGGCGACCACCGGGCCTGCCGCTGCAGGCGCCGTTGGCGCAGCGGGCGCGGCGGTGGCAGCGAGTTCCGCCATATCCTCCGCCTGCCTGTCAAGCGGGGCGGTCACGTTGCTGTCGAGTTGCAGCAGCGCCGCGAGCCGGGCGAGGAACTGGTGCTCCGGCCCCGTCATGTGTCCATCGGCATCGCAGACGCAAACGGCCATTTCGTAGGCCAGCTGGCGGTGTTCGGGCTCCGGCAGCAGTGCCACGGCATCCTCCAGCCTGGCGCGCTTGAGCAGTACCTGCTGGTAGAGGGCGGCAAGATCGGGAGCCCCCGGCTCGCCGCTGAGTGTTTCCGCGAGGCGGCGAATCTGCTCGCGCTCCCGTTCGTCGTTGGCGCCGTCGGCAAAAGCGGCGAGGAGGGCAATCGTGAGGATGGCGCGTTGCTGGTCGATATTCATGTCGCTTTCCGTGTAGTGATTTGAGTCATGTCGGTGGCAGGATCAATCGTCATGACCCTTGCGGCTCTTGCCGCGATCTCCGCCGCCACCCGTCGCCTTGCCGGAGCCTGGGCTGCGGATGTCGTGCTCGTTGGCATTGCGATGGCACTCGACGCAGTTGTCGAAGTCGCGAATGCCTTCCTCGATGTGCTTGCGCCGGATACCCGCCAGCGAATGCTCGTGGCAGCCATAGCAGGTGTAGCGGCTGTAGTCGTTGCTCACATGGCAGGTAACGCAGCGGGTGTTGTGGTCGCGGTCGAGCTCGAAATGCTTGTTGTGGTCGAAGCTTGCCGGCAGCCACTTGTCCTGGCTGTGGCACTGCGAGCAATTGCCGCTGATCTGCTTGTGCAAGGAATCGGCGGGGGACTTGTGGCAGTCCTGACACTGGCCGCGCGCATCCTTTTGCAACAGGGCATGGTCGAAGCGTCCCTGTTGGTAATAGCGTTTGACCCCCGCGTGATCGGCGTGGCATACCACGCAGTCCTGACTGATCAGTTTCTGGTGGAAGGGGGTCGAAGTGAGCGGCTTGGCGACCGGCTGGCCGGTCGTGGTCAGGCGGCCGACGTCGGCCGGCTTGTGGCAGGTGACACAACGCCGGGAGTCCGCGCCCTTGAACGCGGCATGGCAGGCAAAGCAGTCGGCTTCCAGCTTGCTGTGGCCGGGAATCAGCTTGCCCGGCCCGACCATCAAATGCGGGTAGACGAAAGCCAGGACAGCCAGCGCCGCCAGGTTGGCGAAGAGCACGAACTTGAGGATGCGGTTCATGCCCAGCCCCAGAACAGGAAGATGCTGACGATGTGCCCCAGCGCCAGCACGGCAAAGACGATGAAGATCGGGATATGCACCTTGCGCCACTTGGCCATGGTGTCGAGCGTCACCGCATCCCAGAACACCGCGCGTTCCACCTCGACTTTCGACAAACCACGCAATTGGTAATGATCGCGCTGCCCCAGCACATGCTCGCGCGAACGACCGAGGAGCAACTTGCCGACCATGCCGCTGATCACATTCACGCCCATGGCCACCGTCGCCAGCCAGGGCAGGATGGCGTTGAAGTGTATGCCGGCATGGACCAGCACCATCAGCGAGCCGAGCCAGGTTCCGATCTCGTGCAGCGTCAGCAGGGTTTTCGGATTGCCGGTCGTGATGACTTTGCGCTTCCTCAGCGAATAGACCAGCGAGCCGATGATCAGCAGCGTGCCCGGGATGCCGAGATAGCGGCCGACCCAGACCAGGTTCAGGCGATGCAGCAGGTAGTCGCCGGCAAGGGTGGCGGCAGCCAGCAAGCCGAGCAGCAGAGTGAAGGGCAACACATGCCGGCGCCAGAGTGAAGATGTCATCTATGCCTCCAGAGTCACGCTGGTTTTAGGTGAACAGACACAGAGCAGGCAACTGCCGGGCTCGGGGTCGAAGTCCGGCACCTGGCGATAGGCCACCTCCCCCGACTGGATCGTGGTCTGGCAGCTACCGCAACCGCCGGCGCGGCAGCCGGAATTGACGGCGATGCCATTGGCCTCAGCGAATTCGAGCAGGCTGCCGGACGCGGGCTGCCAGGGCAATTGCTTGCCGGACTTGGCGAAATTAATCATGATCCCGGTTTCGTTGCCTGCCACCGCCGCAGCGGCGGTCGTCGTGGTCCGGCGCTTGACCGAGGCCGGGCCGAAGGCCTCGAAGTGAATGCGCGCATCGGGGACGCCCCAGTCTTCGAGCGCCGGGACCAGGCTCTCCATCATCGGATTCGGGCCGCAAATGTAAAACTGGTAGGCCTTGAGCGGCAACTGCATGCGCAGCACATTGACATCAACTCGGCTCCGATGCTGGTAGTCGCGCACGGCGACGTCCTCCGGCAGAGCATCGCTGAAGCAGACACGCAGCCTGAAATTCGGATGAGCCGCCGCGAGGCCCTCAAGTGCCGGCTTCATGATCATGTCGCGGCTGTTGCGCACGCCATAGAACAGCCAGACTTCGCGGCTAG
>JBIJDJ010000130.1:0-8223 GCA_044344175.1 Sulfuritalea sp. | reverse complement strand
AATCGGCTATCGGAAAACCCCCAAACCAGCGTTCTGCTGCTGGAGGCCGGTGGCGAAGACTGGAATCCATGGATTCACGTCCCGGTCGGCTACTTCAAGACCATGCACGACCCCAAGTTGGACTGGTGCTACCTCACCGAGCCGGATCCGGGCATCGCCAATCGCCAGCTGCAATGGCCGCGCGGCAAGGTGCTGGGCGGATCGAGTTCGATCAACGGGCTGCTCTACGTGCGGGGCCAGCGCGAAGACTACGACCGCTGGGTTGAACTCGGGAATCCCGGCTGGAGCTACGCCGACGTCCTGCCCTACTTCAAGAAATCCGAGGATCAGGAGCGCGGAGCCAACGAGTACCACGGCGTAGGCGGCCCGCTAAAGGTCTCCGATCTCAGGCTGCGGCGTCCGATTGCGGACCATTTCATTGCGGGTGCCAAGGATATCGGCATCCCGTTCAACGAGGACTATAACGGGGCCGTACAAGAAGGTGTGGCCTATTTCCAGCAGACCGCCCACAAGGGTTTCCGCTGGAGTACGGCCCGCGGCTTTCTGCGGCCGGCCCGCAAGCGCCCGAACCTTATCGTCAAGACCAGGGCCCAGACCACCCGCGTGCTGTTCGAAGGCAAGCGTGCCGTCGGGGTGGAATATGTCCAGAGTGGACAGCGCCATCAGGCACGCGCCGGCGCTGAAGTGATCCTGGCTGCCGGCGCCATCGGTTCGCCGCAGTTGCTGCAGTGTTCGGGCGTGGGACCCGCAAAACTACTCGCCAAGGTAGGCGTCCCGGTGGTGCATGCGCTGCCAGGAGTAGGCGAGAACCTTCAGGATCACCTGCAGGTTCGACTGGTCTTCAAAACCCGCGAGCGGACCCTGAACGACGAGGTCAACAGCTATCTCGGCCAACTTTGGGTCGGCATGCAGTACGCTTTCAATCGCACCGGCCCGCTGACACTGGCGGCCAGCCAGGTCGCCATCTTCACCCGTTCCGGACCCGACGTCACCCGCCCGGACATCCAGTTCCACATGCAGCCGCTGAGTGCCGACAAGCCGGGCGAAGGCGCGCACAAGTTCTCGGCCTTCACCTCGTCGGTCTGCCAGTTGCGCCCCTACAGCCGTGGCCGCATCGAGATCAAGTCGGCCGATGCGCTGGTCTATCCGGCGATCCACCCGAACTATCTGTCGGATGAACGCGACCATCCGGTGGTGATCGGCGGCATCAAGGTTGCCCGCCGCATCGCGCAGGCCCCGTCCATGGCGCCGCACATCATTTCGGAGTTCGTGCCGGGAGCCCAATTTCAGTCCGACGCCGAATTGCTCGAGGCCGCCCGCCGTTACAGCCAGACCATCTACCACCCGACCAGCACTTGCAAGATGGGAATCGATGGCATGGCGGTGGTCGATCCTCGACTGCGGGTACATGGCATCATCGGTTTGCGCGTCGTCGACTGCTCGATCATGCCCGAGATCGTTTCCGGCAACACCCACGCGCCCGCAGTGATGATCGCCGAGAAGGCCGCCGACATGATTCGCCAGGATGCTGGCATGTAAGGAATTGCCCAAGAGGCAATAGTGGAGTCCTTTTGGCCCGACGGGTCGGGGGTTCCGGTTTTTTTAAATAACGGAGGAGACAATGATGGCGACTTTGATACGGAAACTGATGATGGGGGCGGTCGCGGCAGTGCTGGTCACTGCAGGTGGCCTGACGCAGGCCCAACAAGTGACTCGCATGAAAATACAGACAGCGGTTCCGACCGCGAGCATCTACTTCGAACTGATGAAGCACTTTGGCGACCGCGTCGACAAGATGTCCAATGGCCGCATCAAGATGGACATCCTGCCGGACGGAGCCGTGGTCAACGCTTTCGAGATTCTCGACGCGGTTGACAAGGGCGTGGTCGATGGCGGCTTTGCCTGGACGCATTATTGGTCGGGCAAGAACAGCGCAGCGGCCCTGTTCTCGAATCCGGCGGCGGGCGCCGGCACCGGCATGGATCAGATGTCGCACATGGCCTGGCTGGCTCAGGGCGGCGGCAATGCGCTCTACGAGAAACTCTATGAGAGCGGCCTGAAGATGAACATCAAGCCCTTCATGATGCAGCCGATGGGTCCGGACCCGTTCGGCTGGTTCAAGACGCCGATCAGTTCGATCGCCGACATGAAGAAAATGAAGTACCGCTCGCCCCCGGGATTGACGGGTGAGATTTTCAAGGAAATGGGGATCAACGCCGTTGCCATGCCGGGTGGCGAGATCGTGCCGGCCGCGCAGCGCGGAGTCATCGACGCCGCCGAATGGATCGGCCCGGCGGACGACATGATCCTCGGCTTCCACACCGTCTTCAAGCACTACTACCTGCAGGGCATGCACCAGTCGTCGGACGTCGGCGAGTTGCTGATCAACAAGACGGTCTGGAACAAGTTGCCGGCGGACTTGAAGGCAGTGATCGAGGGCGCCGTGATGGCCACGATCGCGGAAACCTATACCTTCAACGTGCATCGCAACGCAGTCGCGCTGGAAAAGCTGCAGAAGGATCACAAGGTCACCGTGCATGACACGCCGAAGGAATTCTTCTCGGCCTTCCTCAAGGCCACCAATGTTGTGTACGACCGGGAAGCGACGCGCAATCCCCTGTTCAAGGAAGTTCTGGAGTCGCAGCGCTCCTTCGCCAAGGTCGTGGTGCCCTACTGGACCAAGATCAACGGGCTGTATTACGGCCTCGGCGCAGAAGCGACAGGCGGCAAGTAGCATCACATCAAGCGCAGCGGTGCGCGGCCCGGGTCGCGCACCGCATTTACCCTGCTGATTTACTCTCGGATACAGGCCCCATGACCGGACATCCCTCAAAACTGCTGCGGATCGCGCATGCGCTCGATCCCATCGCCATCTGGTCGGGAAAGCTGACCGCCTGGCTGATCATCCCCATGGTGCTGTCGCTCGTATACGAGGTCGTGGCGCGCTACATATTCAATTCCCCGACGCTGTGGGCCTACGACATGACCTTCATGCTCTATGGCGCCTTCTTCATGCTCGGCTCGGCTTACACACTGCAATGCAAGGGGCACATCCGCACCGACTCGCTCTACGGCGGATGGTCACCGCGCACCCAGGGTATCGTCGATGTGGCTTGTTACATCGTGATGTTCATGCCCTTCGCCGCGATATTTTTATGGTACGGCTGGGATTACTTCGCCAAGGCCTTCATGACCGGCGAACGCTTCGTCAGCAGCCCCTGGATGCCGATCACCTGGCCCTTCAAGGCCGCAATGCCGCTGACCGGATTGCTGCTGGCGATCCAGGGCACCTCCGAATTATGCAAGAGCCTCGATGCCGCGATCAACGGCCGCTGGGCGGAAGGCACGGAACCGAAAGGCCTCACCAGGGAGCTGACATGAGCAACGAACTTTTCGGACTGCTTTCTCTGGCGGCGCTGTTCGGCATCATTTTCATCGGCTTCCCGATCGCCTTCACGCTGGGCGCGGTTGCGCTGGGTACCGGCTTCATCGCGTTCGGGCCGATGGTCTTCGATCTCGCGGTGCTGCAGACCTTCTCGGTGATGAAGGACACCGTGCTGGCCTCGATTCCCTTCTTCCTCTTCATGGGTTTCCTGCTCGAACAGTCGGGCTTGATGGAGCGCATGTTCACCGGCATACAACAGTTACTGGCCGGACTGCGCGGCTCGCTGTACCTGGCCGTGCTGATCACGGCGACGATTTTTGCCGCAGCCACCGGCATCGTCGGCTCCTCGGTCACGCTGCTCGGCGTCATGGCCGGACCGGCGATGATCAAGAGCGGCTACGACACCAAGATGAGCGCGGGCGCAATCGCCGCCGGAGGCACACTGGGCATCCTGATTCCGCCGTCGGTGATGCTGATCGTCATGGGCCCCGTGGTCGGCGTGCCGGCGACCGACCTGTTCGCCGCCGCGGTGATTCCGGGCTTGCTGCTGTCCACCATCTTTACCGCCTGGTGCCTGGTGCGCTGCTGGCTCAATCCCGCGCTCGGCCCCGCGCTGCCGCCGGAAATGCGCGCCACCTCGATGGTCGCCGTGGTGAAAGATCTGTTGATCGGCGTCGTGCCGGTGATCGTGGTGATCATCGCCACGCTGGGCGTGATCCTGATGGGCATCGCGACACCGACCGATGCCGGAGCGGTGGGTTGCGCCGCCGTGTTCATCCTGACGCTGCTCAGCCGGCGCATGACGCTGGCAAAGATTCGCCGCTCGGCCTACCAGACGCTGGAAGTCTCGAGCATGATCCTGATGCTGGTGACGGCATCGAACCTGTTCGGCGCGGTGTTCTCGCGCCTGGGCAGCGCCGAGTACCTGGCCAATCTGCTGACCAGTCTGGCCCTGCCGCCGACGATGATGCTGGTTGTGATCCTCGGGCTGATCTTCATCCTCGGCTGGCCCCTGGAATGGGTACCCATCGTGCTCGTCGTGGTACCCATCGTGTTGCCCATCGTCCAGGCGCTGAACATCGACCTGATCTGGTTCTGCACCCTTGTCGCGATGACGCTGCAGACCGCATGGCTTTCGCCGCCGGTGGCCCTGTCCGCCTACTTCCTGAAGGGCGTGGTGCCACAATGGGAACTCAAGGATATCTACGCCGGCATGTCCCAGTTCATGGTCCTGCAGATTGTCGGAGTCGGCCTGGTCATGATCTTCCCGCAACTGGCGACCTGGCTGGTCACCCGCACTTAACGGCGCCATGCCACCGGATAGAAGGGAGAACCGAAAATGTTAGCCAAAGACGTCATGACAACCGCAATCCTCACCGTGACACCCGAAACGGATGTGGGGGAGATCGCCCGGACAATGCTGGATGCGCACATCAGCGCAATTCCCGTGATCGGCGAAGACGGCAGCCTGCTTGGCATCGTCAGCGAGGGCGATCTGATGCACCGCGCCGAGGCGGGAACGCGCCGCCGCCCGTCGTGGTGGCTGCGCCTGCTGGCCACACCGGAGGAACCGGCGGAGCGTTACTTGCGGGAATTCGGCCGGCTCGCGCGGGATGTGATGACCAAAGAGGTAATTACTGTCGCGCCCGACACGCCCCTCACAGAAATCGCCGCCATGCTCGAGAAATATCACATCAAGCGCGTGCCGGTTATGGATGATGGCAAACTGGTCGGCATCGTCAGCCGTGCCAACCTGCTGCGCGGCGTGGCGACTTGGCAAAAACCGAGCGGCGTTCGCGTCGAGGACTCTGCGCTGCGTGCATTGTTGTTGATGGCACTGGACGAGGCCGAACTGCCGATGCACCTGGTCAATGTCACGGTCACCGATGGCGCGGTGGAGCTTTGGGGTGTGGTCGACTCCGCTCTGCAGATCGAGGCGGCACGTGCCGCGGCGGAAGCCACCGTCGGCGTCGTTCGACTGGATAACCACCTGATCAGGAGAGCCTAGCCGGGGAGACCTGACGCCGGAATCAGTACATAAGGCGAAGGTGAAAAGGTATGCTGAAACTGGTGTTGGCGCGACTATGTAGCGGTGAAGACCATCGGCGCGAAAGCGCCCGCAGAGGAGACGGAAAATCAAGCGAGGCAAGACCCATACGGGTCAAGATCAGGCAGCGACGCGGGTCGAGTCCGGAGCGGATGAGGCGCCGGAGGCTGCTAACGGCGATTCGAGCGAGGACGTCAGGCGCCTGCGGCCGCTGACCGTACTGGAACACCTCAGCGAAGCATCGCAGCCGCTGACCCTGGCCCAGTTGGCCAATAGGATGCAGGTGCCGAAAACCACCCTGATGCGCCTGTTGCGATCCATGGAAACGCATGGTTACCTGTTGCACATGCCCGCTGGACGCGGCTATGTTCCGGGGACCCGCTCGACGACCCTCGCGCTCAGAATACTGCGCGGCTCCAACATCCGGCGCGAGTGTCGCGCCGTTCTCAGAAACCTGGTGCGTTCACTCGGCGAAACCTGCAACCTGACCGTACCCGACGCCGGCCGCGTGCTCTATGTCGAGCGCATCGACACCACGGCGCCGCTGCGCTTGCATGTGGAGCCCGGCACCTGGGTACCGATGCACTGCACCGCCAGCGGCAAGCTGTTCCTTGCGTCAATGCCTGTGCTGGAGAGGCGCAGCATCCTGACACAGTTGGCACTGACCCGGCATTCGCCGCGCACGATCACGGATCGTCGCGAGCTTGAAGCGGAATTGGAGCGGATTGCCCGACGGGGGGTAGGCATCGACAATGAGGAGTTCGTGCATGGCATGGTCGCCGTGGCGGTGCCGGTGCGCGGCAAGGACGGCAACCTGGTGGCGGCCGTTGCCTGCCATGCGCCGACCGCACGCCGGTCGCTGGATGAACTGCTGACCTGCGTTCCCGAGTTGCGCGAGGCGGCCGACGCCTTGGAAAAGATACTGTCGCCGGCGAAGGACTGACGGCGCGCCTCGCGGGCCACGGGCGCGGTGATCTTCCCGGCCAGCAGCTACGGGAACCCGCCGCACGTGCTTTCGTGCTCGGCATCGCCAACGCGCTGCCGGTGCGGCGCAGCGTCTTCGACTTCCTGCGCAGCGAACTGGCCGAGGTGCTGCCCGGCGCCACCTGGGTCGCCGCCGGCACCGCGCGTTACCAGTTCGAGGTCAAGCAGTGGTACCTCGAAGCCGGCGGCCACCGCCGCACCGGGCTCGAAGACAACCTGCACTTCGACCCGACGCGACTGGCCGCGAGCAATGCCGAACTGGTGAAGAAAATCGTGGATGTGTGCGACCGCTACGGGCGGCGGCCGGCGACGGTGGGGGAGGCAAGGGAGATACTCGGGTTGAGGGCGGCGTGATTGCTGAATCGGTACCTTCCCGATCTTGTTGAGCGGCTGAAGTTCGGCCGTTGCGGACAACAGCTCAGTCTGGATGAACTACCGCAGCGTGCCCT
Source organism: Sulfuritalea sp. (assembly GCA_044344175.1). Lineage (GTDB taxonomy): Bacteria > Pseudomonadota > Gammaproteobacteria > Burkholderiales > Rhodocyclaceae > Sulfuritalea. The sequence goes on along the minus strand of JBIJDJ010000130.1, from coordinate 1,358 downwards.
TATGGAAAGCTTTCAATAAGGGCACGGAAGAGACGGTGGCGTAGGGTTTGTGCGTTTTCTAGCCCGAATGGGCGCTACAGACTTATTCTGTTGAAAAAGTCCTTGACATGCCATATGCATTAAGTATATGATTATGGCATTGTTTATGAGGATGCATTGCCATGATGGGTCGTCAAGCAACAGGTCGTGAGCAGTTGTTCTACACCTTCAGCATGGAAGACCATGTTCCGGAGGACCATCTGCTCCGGGGCATTCATCAGTTTCTCGACCTGAGTGCGTTCCGGCAACACATGGAACCGTTCTACAGCCCCGTCGGGCGACCCTCGATTGATCCAGAACTGATGATCCGCATGCTGATCGTCGGTTACTGCTTCGGGATTCGGTCCGAACGACGCTTGTGCGAGGAAGTTCATCTCAATCTGGCCTACCGCTGGTTCTGCCGCCTGGGCCTGGAAGACCAGGTGCCGAATCATTCGACGTTCTCCAAGAACCGGCACGGCCGCTTTCGCGACAGCGAAGCTTTCCGAAATTTGTTCGAGGGTGTCCTTCAACGTTGCATAGCCGAAGGGCTGGTACGCGGTGAAGGCTTCGCGACGGACGCCAGCATCATCAAAGCCGATGCGCAACGGCAACGTGGGGTGCCGGGTGATCAAGCGATTGACTGGGGTGACCTAGATGAAGCGTCCCGACCGGTGCGCGAGTACATTGCGGCACTGGAGGAGACCAATGATCCAGATACCTCGCGCAAAGCCGTGTCGTTGACTGATCCGGCAGCCTCCTGGATCACCCGCGGCGGTCCGGCCTTCTTCGCCTATTCGACCAACTATTTGATTGATCTCAAGGCCGGCATCATCGTTGACGTCGAAGCGTCGGCCGTCAATTCGGCAGCCGAGGTTGAGGCTACCCGAACGATGATCGATCGGGTTGAGGACAGATTCGACTTGAAGCCGGAACGTCTGGTCGGCGATACCAACTATGGGTCGGCCGCTCTGCTCAACTGGCTGGTCAATGAGAAGCAGATTGAGCCGCACGTGCCGGTATGGGACAAGACGGAACGTCAGGATGGCACGTTCTCGTCCAACGAGTTTGAGTGGAATGAGCAGGCTAACGAGTATCGCTGCCCTGCAGACAAGGCACTTCGTTCCAATTGGCGCCCCTTCAAAAATGCCCGCACTCACATTACCAAGAAAGACACGACCATCTTCCGCTCGACCCAGCGCGACTGCGCGGCGTGCCCATTGAAGAACCGGTGTTGTCCGAACACGCCGATTCGCAAGATCGCCCGCAGCATCCACGAGGATGCTCGTGATGTGGCTCGCGCCATCGCCATGACCGATGCCTACGAACAGTCCGGCAAA
>JBIJDJ010000129.1:0-8246 GCA_044344175.1 Sulfuritalea sp. | reverse complement strand
ACCGGCTGCCCGACGATCGGGCGCTGTTTGCGCTGCTGCAGGACGACGGAGTTCATGCCGACGAGCACCTGCCGCAGACGGGAATTCCGCTCGACTGGGAACGCCTGCTCTCCTCGGCCTTCGTCAAGTCGCCGGATTACGGCACGCGCGGCTCCACCGTGTTGTGCGTCGGCAGCGACGGCTGGACCAGCTTCGATGAACAGACCTGGCTGCCCGGGGCGAGGTCCGGCGAGCGGATACGCTACCGGTTTATGTCCCGGGCGTGCTAGCCCGGGACGGTATCCTATGGACAGTTTGAGCGCACCATGGTCCGGTGCGGAATGCCGGCTTCCATGAATTCCGGCCCTTCCTCGACAAAGCCGAAGCGCCGGTAGAAACCGCTGGCCTGCGTTTGCGCGTGCAAGGCCAGATGCCGCATGTTCCTATTGGCTGCCTCTTCCAGCAGGCGTTCCAGCAGAGCACGACCGACGCCCTTGCCGCGCCAGTCGGCCAGTACCGCCATGCGGCCGATGTGGCCGGGGTTGCCTTTGACCAGCAGGCGCCCGGTGCCGATCGCCCCGCCGTCGGCATCGCGCGCAATCACGTGCCGGCTCACGGCGTCATGTTCGTCCAGTTCGATGCCACGCGGCACCTTCTGTTCGGCGACAAATACCGCTTCGCGCACCTGGCGCGCCTGCTCCGCGAGTTCCGCCCATGCCCCTGTCTCAAGGCCGAATTCGACGATCTCGACCGGCGTTCGCAACGGGATCAGGTCGAACAGTTCGATGATGTCACTGCTCTTCATGCGCACGCAGCCGATCGAACCAGGGGTGCCCATCGCCACCGTATCAGGCGAGCCGTGCAAATAGATGTAGCGGCGCATGGTGTCGACTTCGCCCAGACGGTTGCGCCCGGGCTCCTTGCCCGACAGCCACAGGATGCGCGTCAGGATCCAGTCACGGCCGGGAAATTCTTCGGCCAGTTGCGGCGTCCACACTTCGCCGGTCGGACGGCGGCGCACGAACACCGTATTCGCCGTCGCGCCGGCGCCGACTTTTGCCCGCACCACATGCCGGCCGCGCGGCGTGCAAAAGCTGCCGTTCTGCTCGCCGGCTCCGTTTTTGGCGGTGGATACGCTGTAGCGGCGCAGCAGCGTGCCGAGGCTGTCATGCAGTTCCAGGGTTTGCTGCGGCAGGCTGATGCGGATCTGCATGAAGGAATCGATTACGCCACCAGCGTGCGCCCGCGCCGCGCCGCGAAAAAACCCGACAGCAGGCTGCCGCATTGCTCGGCAAGCACGCCACCAGTGATTGCCGTGTGGTGATTGAGGCGGGATTCGGCGAACAGGTCGATCACACTGCCGGCCGCACCGGTCTTCGGATCGCACGCGCCGAACACGACGCGGTCGATGCGCGCATGCATGATCGCGCCGGCACACATGGCGCAGGGTTCCAGGGTCACGTACAGCGTACTGCCCGGCAAGCGGTAGTTGCCAAGCCGCGTCGCGGCCTCCCTCAGGGCCATGATTTCGGCATGCGCTGTCGGATCGTGGCGGCCGATGGGCTGGTTGCTGCCGCGACCGACCACTTCTCCGCTCAGTACCACCAGCGCACCCACCGGTACTTCGCCCGCGGCACCGGCCTCGCGCGCCAGGTCAAGCGCCAACCCCATGAATACATTGTCGTCCATGGGCTGATTATGGCATTGCGGCTGCCTCGATTGGCCTGTGTCCTGTCCTACGCGTTCTTGGTAACCGCGCCGCCGGCTTCCATCAGCTGTGCCTGCGCAGCCGCCAGACGGGCAATCGGCACGCGCGGACCGGAACAGGAGACGTAGGTCAGCCCGATGTCATGGCAAAAACGGATCGATGCCGGATGACCGCCATGTTCGCCGCAGATGCCCACTTTCAGATCCGGCTTGGTCTTGCGTCCCTCGGTAACGGCCAGTTTCATCAATTGGCCGACGCCCTTCTGGTCCAGCACCTCGAACGGGTTGTCCTGCAGGATTCCCGTTTCGATATAGGCCGGCAGAAACTTGTTCTCGGCGTCCTCACGACTGAAGGAGAAGGTGGCCTGCGTCAGGTCGTTGGTGCCGAAGGAGAAGAACTCGGCATCTTCGGCCATGCGGCCGGCACGCAGGCAGGCACGCACTACTTCCAGCATGCTGCCGAACTTGACGCCAACCTTGATGCCGTGGGTCAGTTCCACCACCTTGTGCAGACGCTGCACGTAGCTGTGAATGCGGCGCAGTTCCTCCACTGTCGCCACCTGCGGCACCATGATTTCGGGATGCACCTCGATCCCCTCCCTGGCGCACAGCGCTGCGGCTTCGAGAATTGCCTGAATCTGCATCATGTAGATTTCGGGATAGGTGATGCCCAGACGCACACCGCGATGGCCAAGCATGGGGTTCACCTCGGACAGCGCGCGAACCTTCTTGAGGATTTTTTCCTTCTTGTGGATTACATCCTCCTCAAGGTGGCTGTCCTTGAAGATCGACATCGCCATAGACAGCTTGGAGAGACCGTCGGAATACTGCTGGTAAAGCTTCGGGTTGAGCAACTTCAGGGTTTCCGGCAGTTCTTCGAGCGTCTTGATCGAGTCGCGCAGATGATGCAGGTGAGCGATTTCCAGTTCCAGTTGTGACGCCGTCGGCAGGAACTCGTGCATCGGCGGATCGAGCAGGCGCACCGTTACCGGCAGGCCCTTCATGGCCTTGAAGATGCCCTTGAAGTCAGCGCGCTGGATCGGCAGCAGGCGATCCAGCGCGGCCTGCCTCTCCTCGACGGATTCGGCGAGGATCATCTCCTGCACGATGGGCAGGCGATCGGAGCTGTTGAACATGCGCTCGGTGCGGCACAGGCCGATGCCCATGGCGCCGAAAACCCGTGCAGCCGCAGCGTCGTCAGGCGTGTCGGCGTTGGCCATGACCTTGAGGCGGGATACTTCGTCGGCCCAGCCCAGCAGGGTCACCATGTCCTCGGAAAACGTCGCTTCGACCGTCGGTACTTCGCCGGCAAAGACATTGCCGGTACTGCCGTCGATGGTGATCACGTCACCTTCGTGGAGCGTGGTCTCACCGATGATGGCGCGCCGTGCATGGTCGTCAATGACAATGGCCTCACAGCCCGAGACGCAGGGTTTGCCCATGCCGCGGGCTACCACAGCGGCATGCGAGGTCTTGCCGCCACGGCTGGTCAGGATGCCCTGTGCCTGAAAAAAGCCGTGAATATCCTCCGGCTTGGTTTCCTCGCGCACCAGAATGATGCGTTCGCCGAGCCGGCCGCGTTCTTCCGCCGTATCGGCATCGAACACGATCTTGCCCGAGGCAGCGCCGGGGGAAGCCGACAGGCCGGTAGCCAGCGGCTTGCCCTTGAAATCGGCCGCAAGCTGGGGCGCCAGCATCTGCTCCAGCAGCATCGGATCGATGCGCATCAGGGCTTTCTCTCGAGTGATCAGGCCATCTCTGTGCATTTCGACCGAGGTACGCAACATGGCCCGCGCATTCATCTTGCCATTGCGCGTTTGCAGGCAGTAGAGCGTGCCCTTCTCGATGGTAAATTCAAAGTCCTGCACTTCCGCGTAATGCGACTCGAGACGGGCGTGCAACTCCTGTAACTGCCGGTAGATTTCCGGCATTTCCTGTTCCATCTCGGCAATCGCCTTCGGCGTGCGAATGCCGGCCACCACATCTTCGCCCTGGGCGTTGACCAGGTATTCACCGTAGATGATGTTTTCGCCGGTACCGGGATTGCGCGTAAAGCCGACGCCGGTGCCGGAGTCCGTGCCCATGTTGCCGAAAACCATGGTTACCACATTCACCGCGGTACCGCTGGCCATGTCCTTGGTGATCTTGAACTGCCGGCGGTAGTCGATGGCGCGCTTGCCGTTCCAGGAGCGGAACACCGCGCCGATGGCGATCTCAAGTTGCTGGTAGGGGTCCTCGGGGAATGGTTTGCCGGTATGTCGCTGGACGATGGCGAGGAACTCGCTGGCCAGTTCGGCCAGATGCTCGGTCTTCAGGTCGACGTCCTGGCTGGCACCGTAGCGGGTCTTGATCAGGGTCATGGCCGCGTCAAAATGCTCGTCGCCGATGCCGAGGGCTATCTTGCCGAACAACTGAATGAAGCGACGCCATGCGTCATAGCCGAAACGCGGGTTCCCGGTCAGGGCAATCAGGCCCTTGAGCGTGGTCGGGTTGAGACCAAGGTTGAGGACGGTGTCCATCATGCCGGGCATGGACATCGACGAACCGGAGCGCACCGAGACCAGTAGCGGATTGTCGGCGCCGCCGAAAGTCTTGCCGGTCTTTTTCTCCAGCGCCTTCATGTGCGCCAGGGTCTCTTCCATCGCGCCCTCGGGCAGGCGGTCTTTTTCAAGGAACGCGAGGCAGGCGTCGGTGGTAATCACGAAGCCCGGCGGAACATTTAGGCCGATCTGCGTCATCTCGCACAAGTTGGCGCCCTTGCCGCCGAGCAGCATCTTGTTCTTGCCGTCACCTTCCTCGAATGCAAACACCCATTTCTGCTTCATTGCTGTCTCCCCGTGGCCTTGGAATAATCGGATTGCCGCTGTGCACAAATATTGCCATTCTATTGTTGCTGTAGGGATAATTCCATGATGAAAACCATTTTCTTCTTAATAAGAAAATTCCATCAAGGCGCAAGATGCGCTAAATTGGAGGGAAGACATCCATCTGGAGCGGATCGGTCATTGAACAAGGCCGAATCAACGCCTTCTCGTTCAGTGTGAACAATTTTCCGCTCTCCTGCCATCGGAGTGCCTGAAACGGATTGATTATGGACATCGTCAGACAAAAACAAATCAGGGAATGGACCTTGCTCGGGCTTGTCGGAGCGATGGCATTGATCGCGAACCTGCCCCCTCATCTGGTTGACAGAATCGGGCTGGACCCCGGCGTCCTGATGGCGCTGTTGGGTTTGATGGTCGTCATCGCCCTGTTTCTCTACGTGCGGCTTTTCTTCTTTCTGCTGTATGCATTGCTGGCCGTCGGCGCCAACCTGCCCGACAAGTGGGCCGAGAGCCTGGGAATCAGCCAGTTGCCAATGCTGGTGGCGTTGACCGTGATGGTCGCAATATCCCTGCTCAACTACGGAGCCAAGATGCTGCCCTCAGGGCTGGAACCAAAACCGCGCAAACAGAATTCCGAAGCGACCCAGGTGCTGCTCGACGCCATTGCGCGAGACAATCTTCCCTACATCAAGACGCTGCTGACCATGCAATTCGATCTGGACACGGTCGATGACCAAGGCATGACGCCGTTGATGCGTGCCGCTCAGCGCGGCAATTTCAAGGTGATTCAGATGTTCATCAGATGCGGCGCGTCACCGTTGACGAGCGGGCCGTCCGGCCGGGCTTCCGACGTGGCATTGCAGAACAATTTCCCGGCTATCAACGAGTTTCTGAAAAAAGTTGAAGAAGTACAGTCGGCCGACGCGACGCGGCTGGCTGCAACTGAGACGAAGACCGGCTCCGCCGTGATTGCCTAGCCTTCGGCTTTTCGCCCGCTGAATCCGCCCGATTACCGGTTTTTGACCGGCGCCGTCAGGCAGTCTTGTCTTCCACCAGAGCCAGTTCTTCCTTCATCTTCTGGCGGATCAGGTACTTCTGCACCTTGCCGGTGACGGTCATCGGAAACTCGTCGACAAAGCGGATGTATTTTGGAATCTTGTAATGGGCAATCTGTCCGTTGCAGAAGTTCCGGATGTCATCTTCTGTCGCTTTCTGCCCCTCGCGCAGAACGATCCAGGCGCACAACTCCTCGCCATACTTCCTGTCCGGCAGGCCGACCACCTGAACGTCCTGCACCTTGGGGTGACGGAACAGGTATTCCTCGACTTCGCGCGGATAGATGTTTTCGCCGCCGCGAATGATCATGTCCTTGATGCGACCGACGATGTTGCAATAGCCCTCGACGTCGATGGTCGCCATGTCGCCGGTATGCATCCAGCCGGCGGCGTCGATGGCTTCGGCGGTGCGTTCGGGATCGTTCCAGTAGCCGAGCATGACGGAATAGCCGCGCGTCAGCAGTTCGCCGGGCGTGCCACGCGCCACGATGCGGCCTTCGGCATCGACGACCTTGACCTCGACATGCGGCTGGATGCGTCCGACCGTTGACACGCGACGGTCGAGGGGATCATCGGTCGAACTCTGAAAGCTGACCGGCGAGGTTTCCGTCATGCCATAGGCAATCGTGACTTCGCGCATGTTCATCCGGTCCACGACGCGCTTCATGACCTCCACCGGGCAGGGCGAGCCGGCCATGATGCCGGTGCGCAGGGCCGACAGGTCAAAACCCGAAAACTGCGGGTGGTCGAGCATCGCGATGAACATGGTCGGCACGCCATGCAAGGCGGTACATCGCTCGGCGGCCACCACTTGCAAGGTCGCCAGCGGATCGAAGCCTCCGGCCGGATGCACCATGGTGGCGCCATGGGTGACGCAAGCGAGGTTGCCCAGCACCATGCCAAAGCAGTGATACAGGGGCACGGGAATGCACAGCCGGTCGCCGGGCGTCAGGCGCATCGCTTCGCCAATGAAGAAACCGTTGTTCAGGATGTTGTGATGCGTCAGGGTCGCGCCCTTCGGCGTGCCCGTGGTGCCCGAGGTGAACTGGATGTTGATCGGATCGTCGAACTGCAGTTCGCCGCCGAGCTTATCGAGTGCGGCGAGTTCGTCAGCCGTTGGCGCTGCCAGCATGGAATCGAAATTGAGCATGCCCGGCGTTTTTTCGCTGCCCATGCGGATCACATACTGCAGCGCGGGAAGCCGCGCTGCACGCAACGGGCCGGGGGCCTGGGTGGCGAGTTCCGGAGCCAGGTCGCAGAGCATTTCCAGATAGTTGCTGGACTTGAACACCGGGGCAAGAATCAGTGCCCGGCAGTCGACCTTGTTCAGGGCGTACTCGAGTTCGGCCCGCCGATAGGCCGGATTGATATTCACCATGACCAAGCCGGTCTTGGCCGTGGCGAACTGGGTCAATACCCACTCCAGACTGTTCTGCGACCAGATGCCGATGCGCTCGCCGCGCTTCAGGCCGAGGCGCATCAGGCCGCAGGCCAGCCGATCGACCTGGTCGTGAAGTTGGGCGTAGGTGAGCCGTGCGTTCTGGTGGGCGACGACCAGCGCATCCCGCGCCGCATGCCGCGCACAGACTTCATCGAAGTAGCTGCCTATCGTCTGCCCGATCAGGGCTTGGGCGCTGGCGCCATGGACGTAGCTCAATGCTTCAGTCATCGGCTGTTCTGCTCCATCGGAAAATGTCGGATCATTTCTCCGGCAGCAGGCCATTCAGCGAAAACAGGCGATCGCCCTGTTTCACATGCACTGCCGCTGTGATGTTGCTGCGATCCACGCGTGGCATGACCTTCAGGCTCATGACGTGGTCCTGGCTGCTCAGCAGCAACACACCCGAGTTGCCGAACAGGTGTATGTCGCCATCCTCGTGGCTCAGGATGCCGGTAATGGACTGCTGGGTTCCGCTGGGAATCTCGGCCCAGGTGAGTCCCATGTCGGCGCTGCGATACACGTGTCCGCGCATGCCGGCAATAATCACATTGCCGTCCTTTTGCACCAGGCCGGTCCAAAACGACCCCTTGTTGTCGGTCTGGATAGCCTTCCAGCTGCGGCCGCCATCGCTTGTCCGCAGCAAGGTCCCTGCCTCGGCCGCGATAAATGCCAGTCCGTCGGGCCCGGCGAATATCTGGAACAGGTGGCGGTCCCCCGCTTCGCCTTCGACCAATTTCCGTTCCTGCCAGGTCTTGCCGCCGTCGTTGGTTTCCAGCGCCAGTCCGAACTGTCCGACTGCCAACCCATGCTGCGCATTTTCAAACCAGACCGACATCAGCACGCGATCCTTGCCCGGCTCGGCGCGCTGGATTTGCCAGGTTTCGCCGCCGTCGGAGGTTGCCAGTATCGTGCCGTCATGACCCGCGGCCCAGCCCTGCTTGTCGTTGAGGAAATACACGCTGGTCAGCACGGTGCGCGTCGGCACGCTCCTGGCCTGACGGAAGCTCTTGCTGTCATCGGAAAGCACCACAACGCCATAGTCGCCCACGGCCACGATGCGCTGGCCGGCCAGCGTTGCCGCAATAATGGCGGCCTTTTCCGGATGCGCGAGGACAGGCGCCTGGCTCAGGGCTCCGGCCGCCTTCGCCGTCTCGCCAGCGCCGACTTTTACGCTGGCGAGCAGTGGCAGACTCAGCAGCAAGCAGGTAACAAAACGAATACGTCGCAGGGTCATGAGCG
>JBIJDJ010000128.1:0-8388 GCA_044344175.1 Sulfuritalea sp. | reverse complement strand
TCTGCGGCGTTGCAGCGCTTGCCAATGGAACAACCATTGGCCGCACACTGCGCCTTGCATCCATCCGATCCTGGACCCAACGCGGGGCATGATTCCTGCCGACATAGGCTCTGCTACTCGACGTCCTTGACCGGATTCAGTTTCGCGGTCGCCAGCCGGCGCATCAACTGCTGCACCAGGTCTTTCTGGATGTCGCGCCAGAGCAGCACTTCTTCCGATTCCTTGGACAGCACCAGGTCGTCGTTGTAAGTGATATCGCGGCGCAGGACGATGGTGCTGGGGGCGACGTATTCGATAGCCGCGACGGGAGGCGCATCGGTGTACTTGACTTGCGGGGCGGGTGCGGCGGCAGGGTTGTTGGCCTGTACCTTGAAGGAGAAGGTTCTCACCAGCCGGTATTCGCGGGCCTTGCCGGCGGAGCTGAGCGAGAGGATGCTTTTCAGGCTGGTATCGCCCAGCACCGTCAGGATGGCTTCCGCCTCTTTGATGTCGACAACCCGGGTGCCCGCTGTCGAGGCTTCGATGGCGCGCTTGAGCTCGGCGTAGAACTCGGATCTGGGGTCTACCGACAGGGCGATCGTCGCAAACGGCAATGTTTGGGTGGGCAGGGCTGCGCTGCCGCGCAGTTTGAAGCCGCAGGCGCTCAAGAGGCCGATCAGCAGCAGGATGACAAATAGTTTCGTTGCGCGCATAGCGAACCTCTCAGACTACGATATTGACCAGACGGCCGGGCACGATGACGACTTTCTTCGCCGGCTTGCCCTCCATGAACTTCTGCGCGCCTTCCGCGGCAAGTGCGACCGACTCGATCGCCGCTCGCTCAGCGCCGACTTTTACTCGGATGTTACCGCGATGCTTGCCATTCACCTGCAGCACCAGTTCTTCTTCGTCCTGCACCAGGGCGGCTTCCACCGGCTCGGGCCAGGGAGCGGCGAGGATGTCGCTGCCGTAGCCCAGTTCGATCCATAGCGCGTGGCAGATGTGCGGTGCAATCGGGGACAGGATGCGCAGCAGGATGCCGAAGCCTTCGGCAAGCACCGGTGCGTGCTCAGCATCTTTCGGCGCCTTTTCCAGCGCATTGAGCATTTTCATCGCCGCCGAGGCGACGGTGTTGAACTGCAGCTTGCCGAGGTCGTAATTGGCCTGCTTCAGCAACAGGTGGATTTCCCGGCGCAGGGCCGCGGGGCCGGCCGCAAGCGTTGCCGGCAGCGCGCCGCGCGCCAGTTCCCGGTTGGCGTGGCCGAAGGTCCAGATCCGCTTGAGGAAACGGTAGGCGCCCTCGACGCCCGAGTCCGACCATTCCAGGGTCTGTTCGGGCGGACTGGCGAACATCATGAAAAAGCGCGCGGTATCGGCGCCGAACTCGTCGATCAGTGATTGCGGATCGACGCCGTTGCGCTTGGACTTGGACATGGTGCCGACGCCGCCGTAATCGACCGGCCGGCCATCGGCCTTGCAGGTCGCACCGGTGACATGGCCGCCCTCGTCGCGCATGAGATCGACTTCCTCGGGGGCGAAGTACTCGATGCCGCCCTTGTCGGTGCGGCGCGAGAAAATGTGGTTGAGCACCATGCCCTGCGTCAGCAGGTTGGCGAAGGGTTCGTCATAGTTCACCAGTCCGAGGTCGCGCATCACCTTGGTCCAGAAACGCGAGTAGAGCAGGTGCAGGATCGCGTGCTCGATGCCGCCGATGTACTGGTCGGCGGGCATCCAGTGGTTGCTGCCGGCATCGACCATGGCCGAATTCGCCGCACGGGTCGCAGGATCGACGCAGTAGCGCGCGTAGTACCAGCTCGAGTCGACGAAGGTGTCCATGGTGTCGGTTTCGCGTTTGGCCGGCTTGCCGCATTGCGGGCAGGCGCAGTTCACGAAATCGGCGCGCTTCGCCAGCGGGTTGCCGGAACCGTCCGGCACGCAGTCCTCGGGCAGCTTGACCGGCAACTGGTCGTCGGGCACCGGCACCGTGCCGCAAGCATCGCAATGCACCAGCGGGATCGGGCAGCCCCAGTAGCGCTGGCGCGAGACGCCCCAGTCGCGCAGGCGGTATTGCACCCGGGTGGCGCCGAGGTCTTTGGCCGAGAGGTCGGCGGCGATAGCCGCGGTGGCGGCTTCGAGGCCGCGGCCGTCATACTTGCCAGAATTCACGCAGCGGCCGCGCTGCTTGTCTGCATACCAATCCTGCCAGCCGTCGAGCGAGAACGTCTCGCCTTCGACGGCGATGACTTGTCGAATCTCCAAACCATACTTTTTCGCAAACTCGAAATCGCGCTCATCATGCGCCGGCACCCCCATCACGGCGCCTTCGCCATAGCTCATCAGCACGTAGTTGCCGACCCAGACCTCGACCTTGTCGCCGGTCAGGGGATGCTCGACGAAGATGGCGGTCGGCATGCCCTTCTTTTCCATGGTCGCCATGTCGGCTTCCATCACCGAGCCATGCTTGCACTCGTCTATGAATGCAGCCAATGAAGGATTGTTCTTCGCGGCGTGGGTCGCCAGCGGATGTTCGGCGGCGACGGCGCAGAAGGTCACGCCCATGATGGTGTCGGCGCGGGTGGTGAACACCCACAGATTTTCTGTCTTGCCATCCAGTTCGTAGCGAAAGGCGAAGCGCACGCCGGTGCTTTTGCCTATCCAGTTGGCCTGCATGGTCTTGACCCGCTCCGGCCAGCCCGGCAGCGTGTCCAGTGCGGACAGCAGTTCGTCGGCATATTTGGTGATGGCCAGGTAGTAGCCGGGGATCTCGCGTTTTTCAACCGGCGCGCCGGTGCGCCAGCCGCGGCCTTCGATGACTTGCTCGTTGGCGAGCACGGTCTGGTCCACCGGATCCCAGTTCACCACCTGGGTTTTCTTGTAGGCGATGCCCTTTTCCAGCATGCGCAGGAACAGCCACTGGTTCCACTTGTAATACTCGGGCGCGCAGGTCGCCAGTTCGCGCTCCCAGTCGATGGCGAAACCCAGCGACTGCAACTGCTTCTTCATGTAGGCGATGTTGTCCCAGGTCCACTTCGCCGGCGGCACCCTGTTCTGCATCGCGGCGTTCTCCGCCGGCAGGCCGAAGGCGTCCCAGCCCATGGGCTGCAGCACGTTATAGCCCTTCATGCGGTGGTAGCGGGAGAGCACATCGCCGATGGTATAGTTCCGCACGTGCCCCATGTGCAGCTTGCCCGACGGGTAGGGGAACATCGACAGACAGTAGTACTTTGGCTTGGCGGAATTCGCCAGGGCACGGAAAGTCTGCGTGGAGTTCCAGTGGGCCTGTGCGGCCTGTTCGATGTCGGTCGGGAGATATTTTTCCTGCATGGCCGGAGCGTCGGTTTTGTGTGCTGGCAAGGGGTGGAATTATAACCGCCCGTTCTCACTGAAAGGATTCGCATGCGGTTCTTGAGCCCGTTTTTCGCCGTGCTTGCCTCGCTCGCATTGCTGTATTCGACGCCCGTGCTGGCCGCCGCCGCCGCGGCGACCGTGGAAGCCGTGAAGTCTCCTGCCTGGCGTGATCGTGGCGGAGTTACCGTGCCGCTCGCAGCCGGAATGGAGCTCAAGAGCGGCGATGTGTTGCGCACTGGTTCGGGCGCGCGCGCCTACCTGATTTTGGCGGAAGGCAGCCGGGTCAAGCTTGGCGAAGCAGCGCAGTTCACTTTTTACTCGCAAAGCCTGCGGCCGGAAAAATCCTTTCGCGGCGCGCTCGATATCGTTGCAGGAGCCTTTCGCTTCACCACCGCCAAGCTGAAGAAGGCCCTGCCGCGCGAGGTTGCCATCCGCGTCGGTACCGCGACCATCGGCATTCGTGGCACCGATATCTGGGGCAAGACCGACAAGGACGGCGATCTGGTGGCATTGGTCGAAGGTCGCATCGAAATTACTCGCGCAGGCCAGGCCACCGAACTGGCACAGCCGATGACTTATTTCGATGCGCCGACCGGCAAGGCCGCCGAGGTCAAGCCGCTCGACATGGAAACCTTCGTCACGCTGGCGCGACAAACAGAAATCATGGCGGGTGACGGCGCGGCGCGTGCGCGGGGCAAGTGGCGTGTGCTGGCGGGAACGGCGGCAAGCGAGGAGGCCGCATTGGAGCTGTACGACCGGATACGCGAAGCGGGTTTTGCCGCGCGCATCCGGCCGCGCGCTGCGGAGGGTGGAGGCTGGACCTACGAACTCAGGCTCGTCGGCTATTCCAGCGCTGCGGAAGCCGAGGTCGCGGCGACTCGCCTGCAGGCCACCACCCGCCTAAAGCCGACCGTAGGACGCTAAGCCCGCTGAAAGCTTGTCAGCCTGGCTGGTGCTGCCTTGCGGCAGAACCAATCAGCCGCCAGCCGCGGTCTGTCAGGGCCGAGCCTTGCTGCGCCACCTGCATCGAGATCGCCCACAGCCTGGCTTGGGCGCGAGCCAATGGACGCCAGCCGAACGAAGCCGCGTCTGCGCGCAAGGATTCGGCGGCGGCCAGTTCCAGCAGACGATCCACGGCCAGCTTGAAATAGAGCGACGAGCCGAACGGCGCCCGGCGCCCGGCCCAGCGTTCTGCGTCATGCCACAGCGTGGCGGCTCTGGATTCGCTGATGCCGGCCTTTTTTGCCAGCCAGGGCAGTATCTTCGGTGTCTTGGGGTAGGTTCTCATAGAGTTCTCCTGTTCAGTCGGGCAACCCCGGCCTTGTGAGCCGGGGCCACCCTTCCAGGAAGCAATGTGTTGCATTGCAGCACGACGAATTCTACAGGCTTGATGTGGGTGAAACACTCTAAATCCAATTATTCTGGTGCATCGCGGTATCGCGCTGTGCAACAAGTCCTTGCCGTGTTTCTGCCCGCTGTTAGCGCTCACTTTTTGTCGATTGGCTCGGGTCAGGCCGATATAATCGACATCCTAGCCCCGTGCGATGCCCATGAATCCCCTGCTCGACCCTCTCAACGCGCCGCAACTGGCGGCGGTCACGCTGCCGCCCGCGCATGCCCTGATTCTTGCCGGCGCCGGTTCGGGCAAGACGCGGGTGCTGACGACGCGCATCGCCTGGCTGATTTCCACGGGCCAGGTCTCGCCGCCGGGCGTGCTCGCCGTGACCTTCACCAACAAGGCCGCCAGGGAAATGCAGACGCGGCTGGCCGGCATGCTGCCGATCAACGTCAGGGGCATGTGGATCGGCACCTTTCATGGCCTCTGCAACCGCCTGCTGCGCGCCCACTATCGCGACGCCGGCCTGCCGCAACTGTTCCAGATTCTCGACTCGGGCGATCAGCAGGCTTCGGTCAAGCGCCTGCTGAAGTCGCTGAATGTCGATGACGAAAAGTTTCCGCCGCGCGAACTGTGCCACTTCATCAACGCGCAGAAGGAGCAGGGTCTGCGCGCCGCCGCCGTGGAAGCCTGGGACGACTGGGCACGCAAGCGCGTCGGGCTCTACGAAGCCTACGAAGCCCAGTGCCAGCGCGAAGGCGTGGTCGATTTCGCCGAACTGCTGTTGCGCTCCTACGAATTGCTGGAGCGCAACGAACCGCTGCGCCGCCATTATCAGGAGCGCTTCCGCCACATCCTGGTCGATGAATTCCAGGACACCAACAAACTGCAATACCGCTGGTTGAAGTTGCTCGCCGGCGGCGGCGCCCATCTGTTCTGCGTCGGCGATGATGATCAGAGCATCTACGCCTTCCGCGGCGCGGATGTGGGCAACATGGCCGACTTCGAGCGCGAGTTCAAGGTCGGCAACATGATCCGCCTCGAACAGAACTACCGTTCCCACGGCAACATCCTCGATGCGGCTAATGCCATCATCAAGAACAACCCTTCACGTTTGGGCAAGAACCTGTGGACCGAGGCCGGCAGCGGCGAACCGATCCGGATTTACGAGTCCTATTCCGATGGCGACGAAGCGCGCTGGATCGTCGAGGAAGTCAAGGCCCTGTCGCGCGACGGCCATATGCGCGCCGAAATTGCATTGCTCTACCGCAGCAACGCCCAGTCGCGCGCGCTGGAACACGCGCTGTTCAATGCCGGGCTGCCCTACCGCGTGTATGGCGGCCTGCGCTTCTTCGAGCGCGCCGAAATCAAGCATGCACTGGCTTATCTGCGCCTGATCGCCAACACAGATGACGACACGGCGTTTGCCCGCGTGGTGAATTTCCCGGCGCGCGGCATCGGCGCGCGCAGCCTGGAAAACCTTCAGGATGCGGCCAGGGCAGCTCAAAGCAGCCTGCATGCGGCGATCCCGCAGGTGGCCGGTGCCGGTGGCGTCAAGCTCGCCGGCTTCGCGCGACTGATTGTCACGTTGCGTGACGCCGCGCAGCTGCCGCTGCCCGAACTCGTCGATCACGTCGTCGAGTTGTCCGGACTGCGCGCCCATTATCAGAACGAGAAAGAAGGCCAGGAGCGCCTGGCCAACCTCGATGAACTGATCAATGCCGCAGCGAGTTTCGTCGCCGAAGAGGGTCAGCCGAATCAGGATGGCGAGATCACCGGCGAGTTCGGCAATGACTTGTCGTCGTTCCTGGCCCACGCTTCGCTAGAGGCGGGCGAGCATCAGGCCGGCGAGGGCGACGACGCGCTGCAACTGATGACCGTGCATTCGGCCAAGGGCCTGGAGTTCAACGCGGTCTTCATCAGCGGTCTGGAGGACGGCCTGTTCCCGCATGAGAACTCGCTGTCGGAAACAAGGGACGGAAAATCAGGTCTCGAAGAAGAGCGGCGCCTGATGTACGTCGCCGTCACCCGCGCGCGGCAGCGGCTCTACCTCAGCTTCGCGCAGACCCGCATGCTGCACGGGCAGACGCGCTACAACCTGCCTTCGCGCTTCCTCGACGAGGTGCCGGAGGAACTGGTGAAATGGCTGACGCCGCGCGCCGGCAAGGGGGGCTTTGCCGTCCAGGATGCCGGCAGTCGCGCCTATGGCGCGGCAGGTGTGCCGACTTATGCCACCGCACCGCGCCGCAGCGATTCATCCGGCGGTGGCGGCTTTCGCATCGGCCAGAGCGTGGTGCACCCCAAGTTCGGCCTCGGCGTCATCGTCAACGCCGAAGGCGGCGGGACTGACGCGCGGGTGCAGGTCAATTTCGGCGTCGCCGGCATGAAATGGCTGGCGCTCTCTGTGGCAAAACTGGAAGCTGCCTGAAAACCGCCCTGCGCGGAAGAACGCAGCGCTTCCTGCGTCTGGCAGCTGGTTTTCTCAGGCCGAAGGGAAGTAGTACTTCCCGATAATTTCATGTCGGCGCAGCTATGATACGCGACCGGCTGCAAGGGGGAATTGAGATGGATCTGGGAATTCGGGGACGCAGCGCGCTGGTGTGCGCATCGAGCAAGGGGCTGGGCCGTGGCTGCGCATTTGCGCTGGCGCGCGAAGGTGTTGCCGTCACTCTGGTGGCGCGCGGCGCAGAGGCACTGGAAAAGACCGCAGATGAAATTCGCGCCGCGACGGGCGCCACGGTCATCACCGTCGCTGCCGACATCGTCACGCCCGCCGGCCGCGCGGCG
The DNA here is from genome assembly GCA_044344175.1 of Sulfuritalea sp. Taxonomy (GTDB): domain Bacteria; phylum Pseudomonadota; class Gammaproteobacteria; order Burkholderiales; family Rhodocyclaceae; genus Sulfuritalea. The sequence continues at coordinate 938 of JBIJDJ010000128.1, read as the reverse complement.
GCGCTGGCCGCCTGCCCGGCGCCGGACATTCTGGTCAACAACGCCGCCGGCCCGCCCCCCGGCGATTTTCGCAACTGGTCGCGCGACGACTGGCTGGCGGCGCTCGATGCCAACATGCTGACACCGATCGAGCTGATCAAGGCCACCGTGGACGGCATGATCGCGCGCAAGTTCGGCCGCATCGTGAACATCACCTCGGGCGCGGTGAAGGCGCCGATCGATGTGCTGGGACTGTCCAACGGCGCACGCTCCGGGCTCACCGGTTTCGTCGCCGGGCTGGCGCGCAAGACCGTGGCGCACAACGTCACCATCAACAACCTGCTGCCGGGCTTTTTCGACACCGAGCGCATCGCGACGGTGATCGGCGGCCAGGCCAAGTCGCGCGGCGTGCCTTATGATCAGGTGCTGGCCGAGCGTGTGGCGACCATTCCGGCCGGGCGTATCGGCAATCCGGAGGAGTTCGGCGCCGCCTGTGCCTGGCTGTGTTCGGCGCAGGCCGGCTTCATCACCGGGCAGAACTGGCTGCTCGATGGCGGGGCCTACCCCGGCACTTTTTAAGATTGCAGAGCTTTTTCAACGAATTTCCTGACTGGAGTAGATGATGCCCGGCTTGCTGCCCGACGTGGATCCCGATGGGCTCCTCGAGTATTCCGTGGTCTATACCGACCGCACGCTCAATCACATGTCGCAGGCCTTTCAGGGCGTCATGCGCGATGTATCCGCCACGCTGAAGCGCGCCTATGGCGCCGCGGCCGTGGCCGTGGTGCCGGGCGGCGGCACCTTTGCCATGGAAGCGGTGGCCCGCCAGTTCGCCCCCGGCAGCAAATGCCTGGTGCTGCGCAACGGCTGGTTCAGTTTCCGCTGGTCGCAAATACTCGACATGGGCGCGATCGCCTCGGCGACCACGGTGCTCAAGGCCGGACGCCTGGGCGAGGGCG
>JBIJDJ010000126.1:0-8474 GCA_044344175.1 Sulfuritalea sp. | reverse complement strand
GACGATGTAGTTGGAAATGTCCTTGACCTTCTCGTCGCCGAGCTGCGAGTCGCGCAAACGTGACACCGCGTCGTATTCGTAGAGGCCCTGCTGCGCCTTGGTGGTGGACTTGATGTGCCACTGCAAGAGCGGCACGTTCAGCGCGCCGGCAACTTCCTCGGCCAGCATGGTCTTGCCGGTGCCGGGCTCGCCCTTGATCAGGAGCGGACGTTGCAGGGTGATCGCGGCGTTGACCGCCAGCATCAGGTCGGGCGTGGCGACGTAGGAGTCGGTTCCTTCAAAGCGCATGGTGTTTTCTTTCAGGGTGGATGCGGAAGATTATCCCAGAGTGGAAGGTTCGGCGTGTCGCCAGCGCCGACTTTTTGGTGATGGTTGCTAACCCGCCGCACGCCGGACACAGTCGAGATAGGCCTCGCCATCCGGCGGCAAACCGCTCTTTTGCGAACGCCAGACCATTTCGCCAAGGCACTCGAGGACGGCATGCAGCGCTTCATGGCGATCGCCGCGCCGGCTTTGCAGGGTGTTGAAAGCGGCGCGGATGCCCGGCGGCTGGTCGATGGAGAGTTGTTCCTCGATGGCAAGGTGCAGCGACAGATGAAGGAATGGATTGGTCTCGCCCTGTTCCGGCGTCCATTCGCGCGTCAGCGCATCCCCGGCTTCGAGCAGGGCGTGATATTCGGGATGCAGGGCGACGAGGTCGGCGACGAGGGCCTCCATCGCCGTGCCCGGAAGCCGCTGCCGGTGCTTGGCCCAGGCGTCGAGCAGGAACTGGCGCGCCTGGTCGCGCGACGGGTTAAACATTTTTGGCTTTGTAAGCGCAAAGATCGAAGACGCCGCAATGCACGCAATCGGGCGAGCGCGCTTTGCAGGTGTAGCGGCCCAGCAGGATCAGCCAGTGGTGGGCGTGCAGGCGGAATTCGGCGGGGACGACCTTCATCAGTTTCTGCTCGACGGCTTCGACGGTTTTCCCCGCTGCCAGGCCGGTGCGGTTGCCGACGCGGAAGATGTGGGTGTCGACCGCGATGGTCGGCTCGTGGAACGCGATGTTGAGCACCACGTTGGCCGTCTTGCGCCCGACGCCGGGCAGGGCTTCGAGCGCGGCGCGATCGTGCGGCACCTCGCCGCCGTGGCGTTCCAGCAGCAGGTGCGAAAGGGCGGCGACGTTCTTCGCCTTGGTGCGGTAGAGTCCGATGGTCCGGATGTATCCGGTCAACCCCTCTTCGCCGAGGGTAGCCATGGCTTGCGGCGTCGGATGGTCGCGGAACAGCGCACGCGTGGCGCGATTGACACCCTTGTCGGTGGCCTGGGCCGACAACACCACGGCGACCAGTAACTGGAAGGGCGTGGCGTATTCGAGCTCGCCTTTCGGTTCCGGGTTTGCCGCCGCGAGGCGGGAGAAGAATTCGCGAACCTTCTTTGGACTCATGCCGGGACCGACGCTGGCGGCGGTTGATCGTGCTGGCGATGTTCGCGTATGCGCTGGTTGGCGCGTGCGTCCAGCCAGTTGCGACCGGCGATCAGCAGCCCCAGAATAAAAAAGGCTCCGGGCGGCAGCATTGCGATCAGGAAGCCGGGGTAGCTCTCCGGCAGGATCCGGATGCCGGAAAGTGTCGGGAAGATCATCTCGACCCCGGAAAACAGTGTGCCCTGGCCGATGAACTCGCGCACTGCACCCAGCAGCGCGATCACCCAGACGAAGCCGATGCCCATCATCAACCCGTCCATAGTCGAGGCACGCAGGCCGTTCCTGGCGGCGAAGGCCTCGACGCGCGCCAGCACGATGCAGTTGGTGACGATCAGCGGGATGAAAATGCCGAGCACCAGGTAGAGGTCGTGGAGGAAGGCGTTGAAGGCCAGGTCGATCACGGTGACCAGCGCCGCAATGATCAGGACGAACACCGGGATGCGGATTTCGTAGGGGATCAGCGCGCGCAGCGCCGAGATTGCAAAGTTGGACAGCATCATTACCACGATCGTGGCGAGGCCCAGGCTGACAGCATTTACCAGGTTGCTGCTGACGGCCAGCAAGGGACACAGGCCGAGCACCTGGGCCAAGATGCTGTTCTGTTTCCACAGGCCGTTCCAGGCGATTTCCTTGTAGGCGCTCATGGCTTGGTCTCCTCGAATCGTGCATTGGCCGGCAGGGCGAACAGCTTGTCGCGGTTTGCCAGCGTCCATTCCAGTGCGCGGCCGCTGGCATTGGTAACGGCACGGGCGGAAATGGTCGCGCCGCTCATCTGGTCGAAGCGACCGCCGTCCTTTTTCACGCGCCACTTGTCGCGTGGCACAACGTCGAGGCCCTGGCCGTTGAACTGCGTGATCCACGGCCGGGTCTTGTTGCGATCCTTCTTCGGGTCGATGTAGTCGCCCAGTCCCGGCGTTTCCCTGTGGCCGGTGACGCGCACGGCCAGCAGCCTGCCGTCGCCGCCAACGGCGAGAATCAGGCTGATGCGGCCGGAATAGCCGTCGCGTGCCGCCGCTTCGAGTACCAGCGCGCCTGGCGTACCGTTTCTGCGCGCGCGCCAGATGCGGGTCTCCTCGTCGAGCCCGAGAGCGGCTTGCGGCGCCAGGGTGATGGCGTCGGCCATCAGGTCGTTGTCGTACTCGGAAAGAGGCAGCACCTCGCCGATCAGGCGCAGCTTTTCGGCCAGGGCACTGGCGGCGACGAGCGGCGCCGTGGCCTTGTAGGTGCCGGCCATCATGGCGGTGAATACCAGGGTGAAGGCCAGCATGATGGCGGCGGTGCGCAGCGATATCCGCAGCACGCTGGATTCGCGACGGGCGACTTCTATCGGCTCGCTCATCGGGAGCTGCCCCCCTTGCCCTTGTGCCCGAACACCGGCGGCTGGGTGTACATGTCGATCAGGGGGGCGGCGATGTTCATCAGCAGGACGGCGAAGGCGATGCCGTCGGGATAGGCGCCGAAGGTGCGGATGATCCAGGTCAGCAGCGCAATGCCGGCGGCGAAGATCAGCTTGCCGCGCGGCGTGGTGCAGCCGGAAACCGGATCGGTGACGATGAAGAAGGCACCCAGCATCGCCCCTCCGGCGAACAGGTGGAAGCCGGGACCGGCGAAACGGGTGGCATCGTAAATGGAGAAGGCCCCGGAAATCGCAAACAGCGTGGCGAGAAAGGCCACCGGCATGTGCCAGGTAATGATGCGCTGCTGCAGCAGGTAGGCGCCGCCGAGGAAGTAGCCGGCAGCAACCCACTCCCAGCCCTTGCCGCCGATATTGCCAAAGGTCGCCTCGCTGCCGAGCACGCCGGCCACGGTGGCGCGCGCGTCGGCGTTATGCAGGGCAGTGCGCAGGGCGTCAAGAGGCGTTGCCATGGTGATCGCATCGAGCTGGCGGGCACCGAAAATCGCGTTCCATTGCGGCAGGAAGTCGGTGAAGCCGGCCGCCGGCCACTGCGACATCAGCGTCGGGTAGGACACGATCATCAGGGCGAAGGCGACCATCGCGGGATTGAAGGGGTTCTGGCCGAGGCCGCCATAGAGATGCTTGGCGATGACGATCGCGGTCAGCACGCCGACCACGGTAAGCCACCACGGTGCGATGGGCGGGAAGGTCAGGGCAATCAGCCAGGCCGTTACCAGCGCCGAGCCATCGCCAAGGAACATCAGTACCGGCTTGCCGCGCAGACGCAGCATCGCGGCTTCGGCGGCCAGTGCGGTCACCGAGGCCAAGACGATCTGAACCAGAACGGCGGCGCCGAAGAACCAGACATACACGGCGATACCCGGCAGCAGCGCAAACAGCACGCGCAGCATGACCGACTGGACGCTGGCCGGCTGGAGGAAGTGGGGGGAATTATTCACGATGCGCTCACGGTCCTGTTCAGTCGTCCTGCCGCAGGTGCGGCTTGGCCATTTCACGAATCTCGGCACGGCGCGCCTCGATGGCGGCGACTTCGGCCTGCTGCTCCGGGGTCAGGTTGCTGGTGTTCTCCGGATGCACCAGTTCTCTCTCGGCGCGGACACGTTCCAGCGCAGCGGCGATAAGCGCCTTCTTGGCAGTCTCTTCCGGCGTGGCGGTCGATATCCGGGCTTCGGTTGCGGCGGCTGCCTTCTCGCGCCCTGCGGCCGTCTTCGCCGCAAGTTTGGCGGCCTTTTCCCGCTTCTCGCGTTCCTCGCGCAGCAGGCGGAACTCGTAACGTTCGCGTGCGACGTCGGCAGATTCCTTTCCGACTTCGCGCGCCCATATTTCACTCTTGGCGAAGCGGTAGTAGTCGACCAGCGGAATGCGCGAAGGGCAGACGTAGGCGCAGCACCCACATTCGATGCAATCGAAAAGATTATATTCCTGGGCCTTGCCGAATATCTTCGCCCGCGAGAACCAGTACATTTCGAAAGGCTGCAGGTCGGCGGGGCAGACCTTGGCGCATTCGCCGCAACGGATGCAGGGCATCTCCGGCGGCGGCGGCGGGAACAGCTTCTTCGATCCGACCAAAATGCAGTTGGTGGCTTTGACTACCGGCACTTCATCCGCCGGCATCAGCAGACCCATCATCGGACCGCCCATGATCACGCGGTCGCTGTCCGGCAGCGGATCGCACAGAGCGATCAGGTCGCGCATCGGCGTGCCGAACAGGACTTCGTAATTGCGTGCCCGGCCGACATTGCCGGCGACGGTGACGATGCGTGATATCAGCGGCTGGCCAAGTTCGATGGCTTCGTGAATGGCGTAGGCGGTGCCGACGTTGAAACACTGCACGCCGTAATCGGTCGAGCGTTTGCCGTGCGGTACTTCGATGCCGGTCAGGACCCGGATCAATTGCTTGGCGCCGCCCGCGGGATAGCGGGTAGGGACCGCCACCACGCGGACGCGGGAATTACCGGCGGCAGAGTTGGCCGAACGGGCAGCGGCTTCCATGGCGGCGATGGCTTCCGGCTTGTTGTCTTCGATGCCGATCAGAACTTTGTCCGCAGCCAGCATCTCGCGCATGATCGCGGCACCCCTGAGGATGGCTTCGGCGCGTTCGCGCATCAGGACGTCGTCGCAGGTAATGAAGGGTTCGCATTCGGCACCGTTCAGAACCAGGGTATCGAGGTTTCCCTGCTTGCCAGCATTGAGTTTCAGATAGGCCGGGAATACCGCGCCGCCGAGGCCGACGACGCCGGCATCGCGCAGGTAATCACGGGTCTGCACCGGTGTGGCGGCAAGAAAGTCAAAGGGCTGGCGCGGGATCCACTCGTCGCGACCATCGGCTTCGATGACCACGCACAGCGCGGAAAGTCCCGACGTATGCGGCATCAGGCGTGTTTCGACGGCGACCACGGTGCCTGAGGTGGAGGCATGAATCGCCGAGGAGGCGTTGCCGTCGGCGTCGCCGATGCGCTGGCCCTTGAGTACATGCTCTCCCGCGCTGACCAGAGGGCGTGGCGTGCCACCGATGCTTTGATGCAGCGGGAGCACCAGTTGTGCCGGCAGCGGCGCAAGGGCGATCGGAAGCGAAGTTGGTGCTTCCTTGTGATAGGCCAGTTTGACGCCGCCGTGGAAGCCGAAGAGGCGCTGCAGCGCGCTCATGCCGCGGCCTTTTGCGCGGCGAGGATCTTGACCACGGGATATTTCCACTTCCAGGTTTCGACGCTTTCGGCAATCGGCTCCATCGATATGCAATCGACCGGGCAGGGCGGCAGGCACAGCTCGCAGCCGGTGCATTGGGCAGCGACCACGGTATGCATCTGTTTTGCAGCGCCGACGATGGCATCGACCGGGCAGGCCTGGACGCACAGCGTGCAGCCGATGCAGGCCTGCTCGTCGATGACGGCGACAGATTTCGGCTTTTCGATGCCATGTTCCGCAGACAAGGACTTGAACTCGCGTCCGAGCAGGTCGGCCAGCTTGTGGATGCCTTCGTCTCCGCCGGGCGGGCACTGGTTAATCTCCGCCTCGCCCTTGGCTATTGCCGTGGCATAAGGCTTGCAGCCGGGGAAGCCGCACTGCCCGCACTGGGTTTGCGGCAATATCGCATCGATCTTCTCGACCAGCGGATCGCCTTCGACGCGAAAGCGCACCGCCGCGTAACCGAGCGCGGCGCCAAGCAGTACGGCGCCCAGCGCCATGACCAGTAACGCTTCGAGCATGGTTACCTTGCTTCCGCCGGGCCGTCCCAAGGAAGCATGCGCCCCCCTGTGGGGGGCAGCGAGCCGGTTCTGCGAGCGTTGCCTGCCCGCGAAGCGGAATTCCAGGTACGCAGAGCGGTGGGGGCCATCACTTGTACTTGTCCAGGCCGGCGAAGCCCATGAAGGCGAGACTCATCAGGCCTGCGGTGATCATGGCGATGGCCGTGCCGCGGAAGTGAACCGGAACGTCCGCCGCCTCAAGCCGTTCGCGGATACCGCCAAAAAGCACCAGGGCCAGCGTAAAGCCCATCGCGCTGCCGAAACCGAACAGCAGCGACTCGAGGAAGTTGTGGCGCAGGCTGACGTTGAGCAGCGGGATGCCGAGCACCGCGCAATTGGTCGTGATCAGCGGCAGGTAGATGCCCAGTACCTGATGCAGCAGCGGGCTGGTCTTCTGGATCACCAGTTCAGTCAGTTGCACGATGGCGGCAATGGTGACAATGAAGGACAGGGTGCGCAGGTATTCAAGTTGATTGGGTATCAGCAGCCAGCGGTCGATGATGAAGCTCGCGCCGCAGGCCATGGTCAGGACGAAGGTGGTCGCCGCCCCCATGCCGGTCGCAGTTTCGAGCTTCTTCGAGACGCCCATGAAAGGGCACAGGCCGAGAATGCGCACGAAGACGACGTTGTTGACGAGAACGGCGCCGAGAATGATGAAAAGATAGCTGGTCATGGTGCGCGGAATGCCCGGATCGGTCCGCAATAATTGGTGGAGATCAAATTATCTCGCCTTTAAGGGTATTTGCGCAAGTGCGGAAATTGAATCTGCCGCAGCTCAGCTGTTCGTGGCTTCAACGCATTCACTGACGAGTTCCGGGCCACGATAGATCAGCCCGCTGTAGATCTGCACCAGGGCGGCGCCGGCGTCGATCTTGGCGCGTGCCCGCGCTCCGCTGGTGATGCCGCCGGCGGCGATGATGGGCAGTTCGCCGGCCAGCGCCCGGGCAAGGCTGCGAATCACGGCAGTGGATTTCTCGAACAGCGGGCCGCCGGACAGCCCTCCTGCCTCGGCGGCCAGTGGCGATGACTCGACACCTTCCCGGCCCAGCGTGGTATTGGTCGCGATCACGGCGTCGATCTGGTGCCGCCGGAGGGCGTCAGCGATGTCGATGATCTGGCCTTGCTCGAGATCCGGTGCGATCTTGAGCGCCAGCGGCACATACCTGCCATGGTGATCCGTCAGAACGTTTTGACGGGATTTGAGCGCCGCCAGCAGGGCGTCGAGTTCGAAAACTCCCTGCAACTGGCGCAGGTTCTTCGTGTTGGGCGAAGAAATATTGACGGTGACATAGCTTGCCCGCGGGTAGGCCTTGTCCAGGCAGATCAGATAATCATCGACGGCGCGCTCGATGGGCGTATCGAAGTTCTTTCCGATGTTGATGCCGAGTATGCCGCTGTAGCAGACAGACGCCAGCCGTCGGAGCAATGCGTCGATGCCTGCATTGTTGAAGCCCATGCGATTGATGATGGCCTGGTGCTCTGGCAGCCGGAACAGGCGGGGTTTGGGATTGCCGGGTTGAGGGCGTGGCGTGACGGTGCCCACTTCCAGAAAGCCGAAGCCAAGGTTCCCGAAGCCGTCGACTGCGGTCCCGTTCTTGTCGAGACCCGCTGCCAGTCCGACGCGGTTGGGGAATTGGAGCCCCATGACTTCGACCGGCTTGCCGCCGACAGGCGCCGGGTGCGTAACGCCCAGCGAATTGCCCAATGCGAGGAGACGCAGCGTTACTTCATGAGCTCGTTCGGCATCAAGTGCAAAGAGCAGCGGCCGAATCAGGGAGTACGGAATCATGGAGAAGGATTCTACGATGCCGGCAGAAAGATGATTCCAGATTCCATACAACGCGCGGAGTGCCGGCCTTCGCCTGCATTGAAACTCCGCCATTTTTTGTGTGAGCCAAAAAAAACTCGTGAAGGGGGTTTACACATCGGAAATGGCCCCCTATAATCGCCCCTCTCTGCTGATTGCGGAGCCGCCCTACAAGGCGAAGTTCTTTAAAAACCAAACAACCGATAGGTGTAGGTGCTTGCTGTGCTGGAGGTGGTGGTGGGTAGTCGTCTCGAAATCGAAGAGACGATTGCTGGCCCGGGTTGAAAGACACGGGCCGAGTCCTGAGCGGAGTGCGAAAGCATGACGTGATGGATCTGCTGCTGCTGGATGCTAATAGTATGAGAAGCAAGCACTTGCACGAAATAACAGTAAGGTTAAATGTAAAAGTTTAGCCTCTGAGATTCGTTTGAGTGAGTAGTAAAACAGACAGATTGAACTGAAGAGTTTGATCCTGGCTCAGATTGAACGCTGGCGGAATGCTTTACACATGCAAGTCGAGCGGCAGCGCGGGGGCAACCC
>JBIJDJ010000136.1:0-7923 GCA_044344175.1 Sulfuritalea sp. | reverse complement strand
GCCCTGCAGGGTCCACGGCGTCGGCGTCGCCAGCAGCCGCGCCAGGGCCGCGACGGCAGCCTGCGTCGCGGCATCGGCGCGCCATTCGATGCTGATGGTTCGCGCCGTGTAGCGCATGTGCAGGAAGCCCTGCGCGTCAATCGAGAACACCGGCCCCGGTTGGGCGGCGCGGGCGACGCCCGTGTCGTCCATGCGCGGCGGGATGGTCATGGCGTCGTCGCGCGACAGGGTGCGGATGAAGTCCGGGTCCTCGTCGCGCAGCAGGATGTAGGCGATCTCGTGGTCGAGCAACTGGTTCTCGCCGCCCGTCGCGGCGCTCTCCACGCAATGCAGGACCATGCCGCGCACGGTACGTTCGGGCAGGTTGTAGTAGCCGTCGGTGTGCCACCTGATCGGCTTGTCGGTGTAGGGGATGAATTCCTTGCGCTCGCCGCGTTCCTCGGCGCCGCGCACCGAGATCGGCGAAATCGCGTCATCGTCGGTGAGCCAGTGGCTGTCGAGATGGACCAGCCCGAGTTGCCTGCCCAGCCCGCGCGGGATTTCCTTGTCGGCATTGCCGGCGGTGTTGCTGGTGTAGATCGCCATGTTGGCTGTGGCGCAGCGCTCCAGCAGGGTATGGCGTTCATCGGCCGTCAGGGCGCGCGGATCGTCCAGCGTGACGACGATATCCTCGATGCGGCGCGGAGCGGAATCGAGCTTGCGCTCGCGCCAGCGCTGGTAGCTGGCGGCATCGGCCAGATCGAAAGGACTTCCCATCACTCGCCCGCTTCGACGCCGTGGCGCGGACGCCGACTTTTTGCCTCGCCGGGGTGAAACAGCCCGGCGAGGGTTTTTTCCAGCGCCTTGATGGCCTCGGGGGATTCGATTTCCATGACCTGGTCGACGGCCCAGAGCTGATCCTTCTCCGGCAGCACTTCCTTGAGGCAGGCGGCAAAACAGCGGCGAAAGCCGAAGTCGGGCCCTTGCTCGGTATAGCCGTGATCGCCGTATTCGGGACCCCGCCTGTTGAACAGGTCGAGCACGTGCTGCCGGACCTTGCCCGGCGCCACGTCATAGAGCAGCATGTCACGGTTGTCATCGATCGCCGCGGCGATGCGCTGTGCCAGCGCCGTGGTGAACTCCATGCGCTGCTCCGGCGTCAACTCGCGATAAGCGATGCGGTCGGCCGCCAGCGCCAGGAAAACCATGAACTCGCAGACGAAATCGAAATAGGCGCTGCCCAGGTCGATGTCGTACTCGGCCTGGCGCATGCGCTTGATCGAGTCGATCGCCAGTTTCCAGGCCAGCATCGCGATGACGCCGGCAAGCTCGGTCATCGTGCGCGGCTTACCGCCGGCGTGGAAACTGGAGCGAATTCGAATGGCCATAAATCAGAACACCAAACCTTTCACCACAGAGACACAGAGGCACAGAGGAAAGACAGGAGAAAACTCATCATTGGTTTTCTCTGTGCTTCTGTGTCTCTGCGGTTCCGATTTTCAATAGCCTCCCTTGCCTTTGGGCTGCGGCAGGCCTCCGACCTTGCAGCCTTCCTTCGCGGCGCCGCCGTCGGGGAAGAGTTCGAACAGCAGCGCGCTGTCGGCCTCGGGCATGTCGCCTTCTTCCTGCAGGCCCTTGATCAAGTTGCGCATGTTCGGCGTTTGGCCGTCTTCCTTGTAACGCGCACGCAGAAAATTGACGACCTTCCAGTGCTGGTCGGTCAGCGTGATGCCGCAAGCGGCGGCGATGATGGGCACTGCCTCCTCGCTGAAATCGGGTTCCAGCAGATAACCGTAATCGTCAACTTCCTTTTCGACGCCGTTGATGGTGTAGCTCATAAGTTTCTCCTCTCAAAAAATTGCCCCTTCCCGTGGGGGCGAAGGTGGGGTTTCGCGACGCACTGCGTCGTGCCACCGTAGCCGGCCGGCAATGCAGTGCCGGCCGTGGAACGGGGCTGGGGGATGGGTTCATAAAAAATCGATTTGCGGAAGGCTTCAAGCCTTCCGCAAATAGAACTCGTGAATCCCGCGTCCGGATTCATGTGCAGACAGCAGTTCGGCCGCGCCTGCCTTTGCCCAGGACGTGATGTCATCGGCCGACCCGGGGCAATCGCTGACCAGTTGCAGCACTTCGCCGGCCTTCATGCCGTCCAGCAGCTTTTTCGCCTGCACGATGGGGCCGGGGCAGGAGACGCCGCGCATGTCGAGCGTGACGTGAGCGATCAGCGTGTTGCTGGCGCCGCCGGCGCGGCGGATCATGTAGGCGGTCTTGCCGTCGGCCTGTTTCTCGCTGCCGAGCACCACGTTGCCGGTCACCTTTGCCCAGGAAAACAGGTCGTCCGCGGTTCCCGGACAGTCGGAAATCAGGCGCAGGATCTGGCCCGGCTGCAAATCGTCGATCAGCTTCTTCGCGCCCAGCAAGGGCGCCGGACAGGGCATGCCGCTTACATCGAGCATTACGGTGGCAACTTCAGACATGAGGTGTCTCCTCGTTTGGATTCGGTGATGGTTAGCCGCCGACGGCGACAACCGATTTATGAGGGATGAACAGGCCGCAGCCGAGCGCACGATGCCCACCCAGACCGGCTTCCTGCACCGCCAGAGAGTCAGCGGCACCCAGGCCATGCAGCATGAGGCTGAAGCCGCGCACCAGGCCTTCGGCCGTGCGCAATTCACGCGCCTTGCCGGTAATCAGTTGCGGTTTCAGACCGCGAGCCGCCAGCAAGGAAGCGCAACGCTCAAGAAACTCGATTTCATCATCCGTTCCGACGCTGACGAAATGCGAATAAACCACACCGCGAGCGGGAAACAGCGGACGCACACTGCACTTGCCCAACTTCAGCGCCACGCCATCGAGTTCGAGTTGTGTGCCTGCCAGAAAGTCGGCGCTGGCGCTACGGCGAACCGGCAGGCGCAAGGCCATGCGGCTGCGGCGGCCGACGAAACGCACGCCCGTGCCGCGTGCCAGGCCCGACAGCGGCAGGATGCCGGCTTCCGGTTCTTCGTCGAACCAGGGCAAGGCGCGCCGCACCGCCAGGGACAAGGCGCTGGCATGGTCGTCGCCCAGCGTTGCGTCTTCGAGCGCAAACACCACGTCGACCATCAGCCTTGAAGCCTCGTCCGGGGAGTAATTCAAATTTCGGCTCCTTCCTGTTCAGCGCCGCCCGGCTGCGTCGCCGCCCAGGCGCAGAGCACCTTGCCCCAGCGCGCGGCCGTGGCCGGATCGATGTCGAAAATCGTGAAGCGGCTGCGCTCGCGGATGCGCGTGCGCAGCAGGGGCATGCCACCAGCGTCGAAGATGAACTGCTGCAGTTCGATCTCCTGGTTGCCGATCGGCACGCGGAATTTGTCGAGCGAGGTGACGGTATCCAATGGGACTCCAATCTCTATGGGGGCGAACTATGGCATCAGCGACCGCCAATCAGCCATCACCGCGTGGGAGTGCAAGCATATAACCCTTTCGGGTAGGTGTAATTACCTTCCGGGAGTATGGTTTGTGCACCGCACACAACTCTATGATTCCATTATCGAGTTACCCCCGACCACAAGGAGAGCGACCATGGCCAAGCCCATGCACCCAACACCGAATCTGGATCAACTGGAAAGCGGCCCCTGGCCGAGCTTTGTGACCGGCTTGAAGCGCCTGGCCAAGGACAAGGACTACATGGTAGACATTCTCGGCCATCTGGAACATTCCTACCAGACCCGCAAGGGCTACTGGAAGGGCGGCACGGTCGGCGTGCGCGGCTACGGCGGCGGGGTTATTCCGCGCTTCAGCGAAATCAAGGACGACGCCGGCAAGCCGGTATTCAAGGATGCGGCAGAATTCCACACCCTGCGCGTCATGCCCCCGCCCGGCATGCACTACAACACCGCGACGCTGCGCCAGTTTTGCGACATCTGGGAAAAACACGGCTCCGGCCTGATTGCCTTCCATGGCCAGTCGGGCGACATCATGTTCCAGGGTGCCACCTCGGAAAACGTGCAGCCAGCCTTCGACGCGATCAATGACATGGGCTTCGACATGGGTGGCGCCGGCCCGGCCGTGCGCACCTCAATGTCCTGCGTCGGCGCCGCGCGCTGCGAGCAGTCCTGCTACGACGAAGCCAAGGCGCACCGCGAAGTGCTCAACACCTTCCTCGACGACATCCATCGTCCGGCCCTGCCCTACAAGTTCAAGTTCAAGTTTTCCGGCTGCCCGAACGACTGCATGAACTCCATCCAGCGTTCGGACATGGCCGTGATCGGCACTTGGCGCGACAACATCCGCACCGACGAGGCGCTGGCAAAGAAGTGGTTCGCCAAGCACGGCATGAACGAACTGGTGAACGACGTCGTCGCCCGCTGCCCGACCAAGGCGATCCAGATCAAGGAAATCAAGGACGTCCGAAAGGCCGACAATTTCAGCAGCGTGGCACTCAATGATGCGCAGGCCCTGGAAATCGACAACAAGGACTGCGTGCGCTGCATGCACTGCATCAACGTCATGACCGGCGCCCTGGCAACCGGCACAGACAAGGGCGCGACCATCCTGATGGGCGGCAAGCGCACGCTGAAAATCGGCGACCTGATGGGCACCGTGGTGATCCCCTTCCTGCCGCTGAAAACCGACGAGGACTACGAGAAGCTGGTCGAACTGGGCCAGAAGACCATCGACTTCTTCGCCGAAAACGCACTGGAGCACGAGCGCACCGGCGAAATGATCGAACGCATCGGCCTGGTCAATTTCCTTGAGGGCATCGAAGTCGAGATCGACGCCAACATGGTGTCGACGCCGCGCATGAACCCCTACGTCAATACGATTGGCTGGGACGACGAAGTCGCCAGGATCAACGCCAAAAAAGCTGCTGCCTGAGGAGATCGAGAATGAATGCACCCACCCCCGCCCCCGCTGCCCCGCTGCGCAAAGCCATCGAATGCGGCGTGCCGGACAACAAACCGCACCTGCACCCGACCCTGCTGAAGAACTACGGCAACTGGAAGTATCACGACCGGCCCCGTCCCGGTGTGCTGCACCACGTGTCGCATAGCGGCGACGAAATCTGGTCGGTGCGCGCCGGCACCCAGCGTCAGATGGACGTCTACACCATCCGCAAACTGTGCGACATCGCCGACAAGTTTGCCGAGGGCTTCGTCCGCTTCACGATTCGCTCCAACATCGAATTCATGGTCGCCGACCAAAAGAAGGTCGATCCGATGATCGCCGAACTGGAGAAGAACGGCTTCCCCGTCGGCGGCACCGGCAACTCGGTGTCGATGGTGTCCCACACCCAGGGCTGGCTGCACTGCGACATTCCCGGCACCGACGCCTCCGGCGTGGTCAAGTCGATGATGGACGAGCTCTACAACGAGTTCAAGACCGAAGAGATGCCCAACCGCGTGCATCTGTCCACCTCCTGCTGCGAGATCAACTGCGGCGGCCAGGCCGACATCGCCATCATCATCCAGCACACCAAGCCGCCCAAGATCAATCACGACATGGTCGCCAATGTCTGCGAGCGCCCCACCGTGGTCGCCCGTTGCCCGGTCGCGGCGATCCGTCCGGCGCTGGTGAATGGCAAGCCCTCGCTCGAAGTCGATGAGAAGAAGTGCATCTGCTGCGGCGCCTGCTACCCCCCCTGCCCGCCGATGCAGATCAACGATCCGGAGTATTCCAAGCTGGCGATCTGGGTTGGCGGCAAAAACTCCAACGCGCGCGGCAAGCCCACCTTCATGAAGATGGTCGCCTCCGGCCTGCCGAACAACGCGCCGCGCTGGCCCGAAGTCAATGCCGTGGTGGGCAACATCCTGCGCACCTACAAGGCCGACGCCCGTCCTTGGGAACGCCTGTCGGACTGGATTGACCGCATCGGCTGGCCGCGCTTCTTCGAAAAAACCGGCCTGCCCTTCACCAAGTACCTGATCGACGACTGGCGTGGTTCGCGTGCCAATCTGAACGCTTCGACCCACATCCGTTTCTGAGGAACCTTGAGGGAAACCCGCTCATGAAGATTGCAGTCACCATCAACGAAGGGCCCTACCAGCACCAGGCCAGCGATTCCGCTTACCTGTTCTGCAAGGCCGCGCTGGAAAAGGGCCACGAGATCCGTCGCGTGTTCTTCTACAACGACGGCGTGAACAACGCCTCCTCGCTGACCGAGCCGCCGCAGGACGACCGCAACATAGTCGCCCGCTGGTCCAAGCTCGCCGCAGACCACAAGCTCGACCTCGTGGTCTGTGTGGCTGCAGCGCTGCGCCGCGGCATCCGCGACGAGAACCTGGCGCCCGGCTTTCGCATCTCCGGACTCGGCCAACTGGTCGAAGCCGGTATCGAAGCCGACCGCCTCGTGACTTTTGGCGACTGAGGGAGACTGACATGAGTGAAGGAACCATCAAGAAGTTCATGTTCGTCAATCGCAAGGCGCCCTACGGCACCATCTATGCACTCGAATCGCTGGAAGTGGTGCTGATCACGGCGGCCTTCGACCAGGACGTCAGCCTCGTCTTCATGGACGACGGCGTGTTCCAGTTGAAGAAAGGCCAGCAGACCAAGGGCATCGAGAACAAGAACTTCTCGCCGACCTACCGCGCCCTCGACGGCTATGACATCGAAAAGCTCTATGTCGAAGAGGAAGCACTGGCCGCCCGCGGCCTGAGCGAAGACGATCTGCTGGTCGACGTCACCGTCATGTCGCGCGCCGAACTGGGCAAGCTCATGGACGAGATGGACGTCGTCCTCACCTTCTAAACGGAGAACATTTATGCTGCATATCGTCAATAAATCGTCCCCCGACCGCAATACGCTGGACTCCTGCCTGCGCGTGGCAAATGGCGGCACCATCCTGCTGATCGAGGATGCCGTGTATGCCGCCACCCGCGGCAACGAAGAGGAAACCAAGCTGCGCGACGCGCTGTCCCGCTTCAAGGTCTATGTCCTCGCGCCGGATCTCGAAGCGCGCGGCATGGGCGACCGCCTCATGGAAGGCGTCACCACCGTCGATTACGGCGGCTTCGTCGACCTCGTCACCGAGCACAAGAACTGCCAGTCCTGGCTGTAAGCGACACATTCCATACCCCGCACATTACCCTTCACCAAGGAGACACACATGTCCAGCATCGAAGTCAACGGCAAGTCCTACGAAACCGACGAAGAAGGCTACCTGGTCAACCTCGCCGAATGGAACGAGGATGTCGGTACCTACCTCGCGCAAACCGAAAGCGTCGAGATGACCGAATCGCACTGGGAAGTCATCAACTTCCTGCGCGACTACTACAACGAATTCCAGATCGCTCCGGCCGTGCGCGTGCTGACCAAGGCCATCGGCAAGAAGCTCGGCGCCGACAAAGGCACCAGCCAGTACCTCTACGACCTGTTCCCCTACGGTCCCGCCAAGCAGGCGTGCAAGATCGCCGGACTGCCCAAGCCCACCGGCTGCGTTTGATTGCGGTGCGAAATCGGGCCGATGGCTTTGTCGACCGCGTCTGCCGCGCCTCGCCGTGCCTGGGGCGCTGTCTCGTTGCGGCATTCCTTGTCTTCGCGCCCTCGACCCGATTTCTTTCCGCAATCCCCGCTCTTGCGTCCCGATAGCCAACGTCCATGAGTATCTTTTTCGCGATCCTGTTCTACGTCGCCACGCTGATTCTGGTGGGTGGTGTCGCGTACAAGGTGTACGAGTACGCGCACACGCCGGCACCGTTGAAGATACCGACGACGCCGGCGCCGACCACGACGGGCGGAGTCGCTTTCCGCATGTTCCGTGAGGTGGTGTTTTTCGAAAGCCTGTTCAAGTCCAACCTGTGGATCTGGGCTCTGGGCTGGCTGTTCCATGTCGGCCTGGCGCTGGTGCTGCTGCGCCACCTGCGCTACTTCACCGAGCCGGTGAATTTCATCATCGCCTTCATCCAGCCCTTCGGCATGTATGCCGGCTTCGCCATGGCCGCCGGCCTGGCCGGGCTCTGGGCGCGA
>JBIJDJ010000125.1:0-8669 GCA_044344175.1 Sulfuritalea sp. | reverse complement strand
CTGGCGATGTACCTGCAGGGCGTCGAGAACGTGTTCGACCTGGTCTATGCGCCGGGCCTGAAATACGGCGACGTATTCCACCAGAACGAGGTGGAGCAAAGTGCCTACAACTTCGAGCACAGCAACGTAGACTTCCTGCTCACCGCCTTCGGCGCGCACGAAGGCAATGCGAAGCACCTGATGGAGCAGCGACTCGCGCTGCCGGCCTACGAACAGGTGCTGAAGGCCGCGCATACCTTCAACCTGCTCGACGCGCGCGGCGCCATCTCGGTCACCGAGCGCGCCGCCTACATCGGCCGCATCCGCAACCTGGCGCGCAGCGTGGCCCAGAGCTACCTCGACAGCCGCGCGCGACTGGGCTTCCCGATGGCACCGAGGGCCTGGGCCGACGAAGTTATGGCCAGCCTCGCCAGGAAGGCCGCATGATGAACATGAATAATCTCCTGGTCGAACTCTTTGTCGAGGAGCTACCGCCCAAGGCGCTAAAGAAGCTTGGCGAATCCTTTGCCGCTAATCTGGCGGCGAGTCTCAAATCGCAAGGCTTGATCGATGAAACGTCGATCGCAACGCCATTTGCTTCTCCGCGCCGCCTTGCGGTGCATGTCACCGCCGTCGCCGAGAAATCTGCCGACAAGCAAGTGCAGCAAAAGCTCATGCCGGTCGCAGTGGCGCTTGATGCCGCCGGCAATGCAACACCGGTGCTGCTGAAGAAGCTTGCCGCCTTGGGGGCTGATGCCTCTGTGGTACCGGCGCTCAAGCGCCAGATGGACGGCAAGGCAGAAACCTTGTTCCTGGACAAGCTTGAAAAGGGGATGTCTCTAACGCTCGGCCTGTCAAAAGCGCTGTGGGAAACGCTGGAAAAACTGCCGATCCCCAAGGTGATGACCTACCAATTGGCCGATGGCTGGACCAGCGTGAATTTCGTGCGTCCGGCGCACAGGCTCGTGGCCCTGCATGGCAGCGATGTCGTGCCGATCACCATACTGGGCCTCAGCGCCGGCCGCGAGACCCAGGGCCATCGCTTCGAGGCCGCGAATCCGATCGTCGCCATCAGGGATGCCGACTCCTACGCGCAGCAGTTGGAAAGCGAAGGCGCGGTGATCGCCGGCTTCGCTGCGCGCCGCGCCGAGATCGAGAAGCAGTTGCAAGCCGCCGCCGCGAAGGAGGGCCTGCAGCCGATCGAGGACGACGCGCTACTCGACGAGGTGACCGGGCTGGTGGAACGGCCGAACGTGCTGAGCTGCCGGTTCGAGCAGGAATTCCTCGACGTGCCGCAGGAGTGCCTGATCCTGACCATGAAGGCCAACCAGAAATATTTCCCGTTGCTCAAGGACGGCAGGCTGACCAACAAGTTCCTCGTCGTCAGCAATATCCGGCCCGCAGACCCCTCGGCCGTGATCGGCGGCAATGAGCGCGTGGTGCGCCCGCGCCTGGCCGACGCCAAGTTCTTCTTCGACCAGGACCGCAAGAAGTCGCTGATGGACCGCATCCCCGGCTTGGCCAAAGTGGTCTATCACAACAAGCTGGGCACCCAGGGCGAACGCGTCGAGCGTGTCGCCGCGCTGGCACGGGCTATCGGCGACAAGCTCGGCGCTCATTTGAGTGATGAGGCCTTGGCCAACCAGGCCGATCGCGCCGCCGTGCTGGCCAAGGCCGACCTGCTGACCGACATGGTCGGCGAGTTCCCCGAGCTGCAGGGCATTATGGGCCGCTACTACGCACTGCACGACGGCGAGCCGGTCGAGATCGCCGACGCCATCGAGGACCATTACAAGCCACGCTTCGCCGGCGACGAACTGCCGCGCGGCAACACGGGCTTGTGCGTGGCCTTGGCCGACAAGCTGCAGACCCTGGCCGACATGTTCGGCATCGGCCAGTTGCCCACCGGCGACAAGGATCCCTTCGCCCTGCGCCGCCATGCGCTCGGCCTGCTGCGCATGCTGATCGAACGCGACCTGCCGCTGGACCTGTTGTGGCTGTTCGGCGCCGCAAAACTCGTCGATGCCAAGGTCGTGGAACAACTGTCAGAGTTCATCTACGAGCGCCTCGCCGGCAGCCTGCGCGAGCAGGGCTATTCGGCGCTGGAAGTCGAAGCTGTGGTGGGCCTGCGGCCGCAGCGCCTGGGCGACATCCCCAGGCGCCTGGCCGCCGTGCGTGCCTTTGCCGCATTGCCTGAGGCCGCCAGCCTCGCCGCCGCCAACAAGCGCGTCGGCAACATTCTGAAGAAAGTCGGCTCTGGCGTGACGGCGAAGGTCGATACCTCGCTGCTCAAGGAGGCTGCCGAAGTCGCGCTGAACAAGACGCTCGACACGGTGAAGGCACAGGCCGACACCGCCTTCGAACGCGGTGACTACACGGCCTCGCTGCTGGCGCTGGCGACGCTACGCGAACCGGTAGACAGCTTTTTCACCGATGTAATGGTCAACGTCGAGGACGAAGCGCTGCGCGCCAACCGCCTCGGCCTGCTCGCCACGCTGCACCAGGCGATGAACCGCGTTGCCGACCTCTCCCGCCTGTCGGCCTGAACGATGGCGATAAACAGGGTTTTTGCGGCGGTGCTCGGCAAAGTCGGCGCCGGCGGCACGGCGAGAATGAAACGCTCATGCTCGAGAATCCACCTGCGGAAAATGAAAGCGCAAAAAACCATAAAACGCCCGCCCCTCCCATCCGCTGCGCGGCCCACGGCAGGCATTGCACTGCCTGCCGGCTGCGGCGGCGCAACGCATGCGTTGCGAAACCCCGCCTCGCCCCCTCACGGGGAGGCTTTTAGTAAGCTCGCGTCGCTCGACTATCGCCAGTCGCTCAGAACGAGTTATTCACGTTCGTCATGAAACTCGTCATCCTCGATCGCGACGGCGTGATCAACTACGACTCCGACCAGTACATCAAGTCGCCGGAGGAATGGAAGCCGATCCCCGGCAGCCTGGCCGCCATCGCACGGCTCAACCAGGCCGGCTATCGCGTGGTGGTGGCGACCAACCAGTCGGGCATCGGCCGCGGCCTGTTCGAAACCGATACGCTGGTCGCCATTCACGACAAGATGAACAAGGCGCTGGCGCTGATGGGCGGGCGCATCGACGCGATATTTTTCTGTCCGCACACCAACGACGACCATTGCGACTGCCGCAAGCCCAAGCCCGGCATGCTGAAGGAGATCGCCGCCCGTTTCAACGCCGATCTGGCCGGCGTACCGGCCATCGGCGATTCCCTGCGCGACCTGCAGGCCGCCGCCGCGGCCGGCGCGCAGCCGATGCTGGTGCTGACCGGCAAGGGCCGCAAGACCGTGGACGACCCCGGATTGCCGCCCGACACCCTGGTATTTCCCGATCTCGCGGCCGCCGCCGCGCACATCGCCCGCTGAGAGCTTATGAATAAATCTACTGCGCGTGCCGGATCGGGGCTTGGGCGGTGCTCGCTATCCTCACATATAACGACATATGTTCCGGTAGCTGCGCTCCGGCCGCACCCCGCTGCGACCCGCTCGCTACGATTTCTTCACAAGCTCTGAGTTCCAGGCTCATGGCCGTAGTCCGCTCCCTGCTGTTCCTACTGATCCTGCTGGTGGTGACGCCGCCCTACACACTGGGCGTGATCCTCTGCCGGCCGCTGCCGCACCACATGCGCCGCCGCTCGGTGGTGCCCTGGGTGAATTTCGTCATCTGGCTGGTCAAGCATCTGCTCGGCATTCCCTATCGTCTGGTCGGCGCCGGAAATCTTCCCGCGCGCGCCGTCATCGTCCTGTGCAAACACCAGTCGGCGTGGGAGACCTTCATGCTGCAGGAGGTGTTCAAGGACACCGTATTCGTCTGGAAGAAGGAGATCAAGTACCTGCCCTTCTTCGGCTGGGCGCTGGCCGCCATCCCGATGATCGAGACCGATCGCAGCGTCAGCAAGTCCACGCTGAAGCGGCTTGTCGAACAGGGCCGTGATCGCCTGACCAACGGCTATACCGTCATCATCTTTCCCGAAGGCACGCGCTCGCAGCCGGGGGCGAAGAACCGCTACAAGGGCGGCGGCGCCCTGCTCGCGGTCGAGACCGGCACGCCGGTGATTCCCGTGGCGCTCAACTCGGGTGAATTCTGGGGCCGCAATGCGCTATTCAAGAAATGCGGCACCGTCACCGTCAGCATCGGTCCGGCGATCGATCCCGCCGGGCTCACGGCCAGCGAAGTCCTGGTGCGCGCCGAAAACTGGATCGAGGCCGAGATGCGCAACATCAGTCCGCACCTTTATGGAGCAGCCGCATGAGCGCTCCCCGCCGGGCCGCCCTAAGGGGGGCGCTGCCAACCTTATGGAGCCGCGAAGCGGCGAACTGTCGCCACCCCCTCCCGGGGGAGGGGGCTGGGGGGAGGGTCGTCCCATGATTCGCCGCAGCCCGCAGTTCAAGCTCCGGCTCGACGGCGACTCTCCCGATCCGGCCGGCCGCTGGCACGACGGTGCCGCCCTCGCTTATCTGGGCGGCAGCCTGCGCCTGGTGCTCGGCACCCGGCACCAGGAGGCACTGCGCGAAGGCGACACGCTGGATTTGCCGCTGCCGCCGCAAGCCACCCCGCGCCAGATCCAGGATCGCGCCGAGGCCTGGCTGCGTGAGGAAGCCAAGCGGGTGCTGCTTCAGGTCATTGAGCAAAAGTCGGCGCTGGCGGGACGGCGCGCACCGCGCCTGGCGCTGTCTTTCGCCGCGCGCGGCAACTGGGTCGAAGTGCAGGGCAGCGATGCGCTGCGCTGCAACTGGCGCCTGATCGAACAACCCATGGCCCTCATCGAACAGGCCATCGCCCGCGCCATCGCCGCCCTGCCGGCAGAGAACCAGGGCTTCGATCTCTTCGGCACGCCGCTGGCGACGGGCTGATGTTTCTCGAGCAGCTCAAACTGTTCCGGCTCCCCGCCCCGCCTGCCGAGCCGAAGGCCCGCCACCTCCTGATCGGCGGCCGCATCATCGACTACCGCTTGAAGACCGGCGCCAGGCAACTGTCGATGACCATCGACGAACGCGGCCTGCGCATCAGCGCACCGCGCCGCATCAGCCTGGGCGAGATCGAAGCCTTTGTGCAGGGGCATGGCGACTGGGTGCTGAAGAAGCTCGACGAACTCGCACATGCCAGCCAGCCGCGCCACATCACGATCAAGGATGGCGCGCGCCTGCCGCTACTCGGCGGCGAGGCCGAAGTGCGCGTCCTGCCCGGCGCCAACCGCGTACGCTGGGTCGCCGATATCCTGGTCCTCGAAGCGCGCCCCGAAGCCGACCTCGGGCCCCTGGCCGTGCGCGCCCTGCAAAAGCGGGCACTCACCCACTTCACCGGGCGCCTCGAACATTTCACGACCCGGCTCGACCTCGCCGCGCCGAAACTCAGCCTGTCTTCGGCCCACACGCGCTGGGGCAGCTGCAGCGAAGAAAGCGGCATCCGCATCAACTGGCGCCTGATCCACCTGCCGCCGCACCTGGGCGATTACGTCGTGGCCCACGAAGCCGCCCACCTGATCGAACTGAATCACGGCAAGCGCTTCTGGAGCGTGGTCGGCTCCGTCTACCCGGACTGGAAGGCCGCGCGCAGCGAGCTCAAGCAGCGCGCCACATCACTACCCATTCTTTGAAAGGACCCTCAATGAGAATCCTGCACACCATGCTCCGCGTCGGCGACCTCGACAAGTCGCTGGCCTTCTACACCGAAGTTCTCGGCATGCGCCTCCTGCGTCGCAACGACTACCCGGAAGGCAAGTTCACCCTGGCCTTCGTCGGCTACGACGAGGAAAAGGACGGTGCCGTGATCGAACTGACCCACAACTGGGGCGTCGAGCGCTACGAGATCGGCACCGGCTACGGCCATATCGCGCTCGCCGTCGACGATGCCTACGCCGCCTGCGATGCCATCCGCCAGCGCGGCGGCAAGGTCACCCGCGACGCGGCTCCGATGAAGGGCGGCAGCAGCGTGATCGCCTTCGTCGAGGATCCGGACGGTTACAAGATCGAGCTGATCGAAAAGAAGCAGTGATGCAAACCGGCAAAATTTCGAAAGGTTTCTCTTCCGGACCGACCGGCGTATTCAGGGAAATCCATCCGCTGGAAACGATGGAATTCCACATCTCGTCACATGCACTTACGACCAGAACGACTTTTTGCGACTAGCCCGAACCGGGCGTTCGGGCCCGGAGAAACTCCCAAACGCCCCTGAATTCCCTAACAGTTATCCGTTGTGCAAGGTACTAAAACAGAGCATCCATAAATGATGAAGCGCCCACCAATCAACAAGGAAATCGTACTGGAGATAGTCGATGGGATCCGGATAGCCGTTCCCGATTCGCTGAATCTGATCACTACTTATGTGCTTCGTGAGCAGCGTGATTGGTTCGAGGACGAGATCAAGTTTGTACGCCACCTGCTTGAACCCGGGCAACACGCCATCGACATCGGTGCGAACTATGGCGTGTTTACTCTTTCGATGGCCCAGGCCGTCGGCCCAAATGGCAGGATATGGGCTTTCGAGCCGGCAAGCACCACCTTCGAATTTCTTTCCAAAAGCGTTGCCATTAACGAATCCCGTCAAGTCGTTCTTGATCAGCGTGGGCTGTCGTTCGAAGAAGGTAGCGTCGAACTCATGCTGAACGAAAATTCCGAACTCAACGAAATCGTGCGCGACGATTCGGTCACGGGGACGACGGAAACAATCCGGATTACGTCGCTCGACCACCTGATGAAGGAATATGACTGGGCGAAGGTCGACTTTATAAAGATCGACGCTGAAGGCGAGGAGGCTCGCATCATTGCAGGCGGACAGGGGTTTTTTTCCGGGAATTCGCCGCTCGTCCAGTATGAAGTCAAGGCTGGGGAAACCCTTCACTTCGAGTTGGTCCAGGCGTTCAATGAGATCGGCTATTCGTCCTATCGCCTCGTCCCGGGATTAAATCTGCTCACTCCGTTCATCCCCGATGAACCTGCCGACGGATATTTGTTGAACCTCTTTTGCTGCAAGGCAGATCGCGCATCAAAACTCGCAGCCCGGGGGCTGCTCATACGATCCGAGCAGATTCCCGCAGGCTCTTCCGAAATGTTGTCGGAGGACTTGCTCCAGCGCTGGAACAACGACGGCCGATTTGCATGGCAGAAAGCGCTGGCACAGCTTCCCTACGGACGGTTAATGGCCACTAGGTGGCAACAAACGACCGAAAAGAAACAAAGCAGCGTGGTCGAACGGGCGCTCGCACTCTATTCGATCAGCATGAGCGGGAATGTGCCGACGGCGGACCGGTATCTGGCCCTGCGCGAAAGCTTCAACATCCTGAACACTCTCTGCACTAGCCAGCCTGAGCATTTGCGGCTGGCAAGCCTCGCCCGGGTGGCGCGTGATTTCGGCGCCCGGGTCGTTGCGACAAAAGCACTGGGAAGAGCGGTCGACCAGGCGATGAAGAGCCGCAAGGTTGACTTCAGCGAGCCCTTCCTTGCGGCAAGCAAGCGTTTTGACGGCATCCCGCCTGGACAGGCGATGGGTAACTGGGGCATGGGTTCAATTCTTGAAGCGCTCGAACAGAACGCATACTTTTCGTCTTTTTACGCCGGGCCATCCTGCCGCCAAAGACTTCAATTGATCATCGAACTCGGCTTTGGCAGCGAAGAGATGAAGCGCCGATTCGACCTGGTCAATCGCCGATTTTTCTCCGCACCGCGCTAACAATCAGTCGGAATATTCCGGCGCTCGTCTGAACATAGCAAGATAAGGGCTTGGCCGAATCCGGGGCTTCGCCTTCGACGCCGCTGCGGCCTGAGGCCGGCAGCCTTCTTCCAACAAGCAGTTTGCTTCGGTACCTACCCTTGCAACTGTTCATAACTGGGCACTGTACATAATGGCCGGTAGGCTGAGGTCGCCAACGGCCGCTACGTAGAATTCCATTTCGCAGAAATTGGGTTTGGCTGAATGGCGGCTATGGAGAAAACTGACCGGCAGCAACGGGCTCGTGCCTGCCATGCCGCCCTCGCGCTTTCGCATAGCGAGCGGCACGCACAAGTCGGCGCCGACAGCACGGCGATAGCGTCGTTCCCTCGCGGCGCTACTGCCGAAACTCAGAGCTTGGTCGGGTCGAAGCCGGTTTCCTTGTAGATCTGCTGCAGCAATTCCTTGCCGACGCGGTCGGCCATCTTGACGTGCACCGGCGCCATGGCCTTCTTGAAGGCCAGCTTTTCTTCCTTGGTTGGCACGTAGATCTGCGTCTTGCCGCTCTTCCTGACACCTTCGAGCGCAGCGTCGTTTTCTTCCTGCGCGATCTTGTTGGCGTAGACCGTGGCTTCCTTCATCGCCAGTTCCAGCTGGGCGCGCAGTTCGGGCGGCAGGCCATCCCAGAACTTCTTGTTTACGATCACCGCGTAGCCCAGGTAGTTGTGGTCGGTGACAATCATGTACTTCTGCACTTCGTGCATCTTCTGCGTGAACAGATTGGAGTGCGGATTGTCGGTGCCGTCGACCACGCCGGTCTGCAGCGCCTGGTACACCTCGGAGAAGGCCATCACCTGCGGCAGCGCGCCCAAGGTCCGGTATTCCTCCTCGAGCACCTTGGACGACTGGATGCGCATCTTCTTGCCCTTGAGGTCGGCCGGCGTCCTGATCGGGGTGTTGGCCGAGAAGGATTTGAAGCCATTGTCCCAGTAGGCCAGGCCCTTGATGCCCTTGGGTTCCAGCTTC
>JBIJDJ010000124.1:0-8728 GCA_044344175.1 Sulfuritalea sp. | reverse complement strand
GTTTTGCGTCTGGTGCTGGAACTGGATGGTGAGGTTATCGTGCGTGCCGACCCGCACATCGGCCTGCTCCATCGCGGCACCGAAAAGCTGGCGGAAACGCGCACCTGGCTGCAGACGCTGCCCTATCTGGATCGTCTCGACTATACGTCGATGATCCCCAGCGAGCACGCCTACTGCCTGGCAGTCGAGCGGCTGTTGGGTGTCGACGTGCCGATCCGGGCCCAGTACATACGGGTCATGATCGACGAGATGACGCGCATCCTGAACCATCTGCTGAGTATCGGCACGCACGCGCTCGATATCGGCGCCATGACCATGGTGCTTTATACCTTCCGCGAGCGCGAGGATATTTTCGATGTGCTGGAAGCACTGACCGGCATACGCATGCACGGGGCCTACTATCGACCCGGCGGTGTGTATCGCGATCTGCCCGATCAGATGCCGAAGTACAAGGAAAACCAGTTCAAGAACGCGCAGACGGTGAAGGAACTGAATGAGGCGCGTAGCGGTACGCTGCTGGATTTTCTTGAAGACTTTACCAAGCGTTTCCCGGTCTACCTAAGTGAATACCATACCCTGCTGACGGACAACCGGATCTGGAAGCAGCGCACTGTCGGCATCGGCGTCATCAGCCCGGAGCGTGCATTGCAGAAGGGCTTCAGCGGACCGATGTTGCGCGGGTCGGGCGTCGAATGGGATCTGCGCAAGAAGCAGCCTTATGAAGTTTATGACCGCATGGATTTCGACATTCCGGTCGGTGTCAATGGCGACTGCTACGACCGCTACCTGGTGCGCATGGAAGAAATGTTCCAGGCCAACCGCATTATCACGCAGTGCATCGAGTGGTTGCGCAAGAATCCAGGCCCTGTCATCACCGACGATCACAAGGTGGCGCCGCCCTCACGGGAAAAGATGAAGGGCAGCATGGAAGAGTTGATCCACCACTTCAAGCTCTTCTCCGAGGGCATGCACGTGCCTGCCGGCGAAGCCTATGCCGCCATCGAGCATCCCAAGGGCGAGATGGGCGTCTGGGCGGTTTCCGATGGTGCCAACAAGCCCTACCGGATAAAGCTGCACACGGCCGGGATTCCGCATCTGGCCGGGGTGGATGAACTGGTTAGAGGCCATATGCTGGCCGATGCCACAGCCGTGATCGGCACCATTGACCTGGTCCTTGGCGACGTTGACAGATAAACGCATGAATACGCCGAACATCACCGTGAATCCTGAATTGAGTCCCGAGGCGCTGAAGAAGATCGACCGGGAAGTGGTCAAGTACCCGGCGGATCAGAAACAGTCTGCGGTCATGGCGGCGCTCGTTATCGCCCAGGACGAAAAGGGCTGGCTGTCCAAGGAGACCATCGCTGCCGTCGCCGGCTATCTGGGCATGGCGCCGATCGCCGCCTACGAGGTGGCGAGCTTCTACAACATGTACGACCTGCATCCGGTCGGCAAGTACAAAGTCACGGTGTGTACCAATCTGCCTTGTGCCCTGTCCGGTGGCGTACATGCCGCTGATTACGTCAAGGAAAAACTCGGCATCGATTTCAATGAGACCACTGCCGACGGCAAGTTCACGCTGAAGGAAGGCGAGTGCATGGGCGCTTGCGGCGACGCACCGGTGATGCTGGTAAACAACAAGCGCATGTGCAGTTTCATGTTGCCCGAAGAGATCGACAAACTGTTGGCGGAGTGCAACTGACATGGCTCTGATCGACACCATCAATCCACTGCTCACCACCGGCTGGTCCGGGGGCGACGCCGGCTGGAGTCTCAAAGACTACGAGGCACGCGGCGGTTACGTCCAGTTGAAGCGGATCCTGGCCAGCAAAATGCCTCAGGATGACGTGATTGCAGAGGTCAAGAAGTCCGCGTTGCGCGGTCGCGGCGGTGCCGGTTTTCCTGCCGGCCTAAAGTGGAGCTTCATGCCCAAAGCGGCACCGGAGAAGTACGTCGTCTGCAACACCGATGAGGGCGAACCCGGGACGTTCAAGGACCGCGACCTGCTGCGCTTCGATCCGCATTCGACCATCGAGGGCATGATCATCGCCGGCTATGCGGTGGGTGCCAAGCGCGGCTACAATTACATTCACGGCGAGATCTTCGAGATCTACCAGCGTTTCGAGGAAGCACTCGAGCAGGCGCGCGCCGCCGGCTATCTCGGCAACAATATTCTCGGCTCGGATTTCAGCTTCGATCTTTTCGCGCATCACGGCTGGGGCGCCTACATTTGCGGCGAGGAAACAGGGCTGCTCGAATCCATCGAAGGCAAGAAAGGCCAGCCGCGCTTCAAGCCGCCCTTCCCGGCAAACTTCGGCCTGTACGGCAAGCCGACCACCATCAACAACACCGAAACCTTTGCCGCGATCCCGTTCATCATGGCGATGGGCGGCGAGGCTTACCTGAATCTCGGCAAACCCAACAACGGCGGCACCAAGCTGTTTTCAGTTTCTGGCCACGTCAATCGTCCGGGCAACTATGAAGTGCCGATGGGTACGCCCTTCGCCAAGTTGCTGGAAATGGCCGGCGGCATGCGTAGCGGACGCAAGCTCAAGGCGGTGATCCCCGGCGGTTCCTCGGCCCCGGTGCTGCCTGCGGACATCATGATGGAATGCACCATGGATTACGATTCGATCGCCAAGGCCGGCTCCATGCTCGGCTCGGGCGCGGTGATCGTGATGGACGAGACGGTCTGCATGGTCAAGGCGCTGGAGCGTCTGTCCTATTTCTATTTCGAGGAGTCCTGCGGCCAATGCACGCCCTGCCGCGAAGGCAGCGGCTGGCTGTATCGCGTCGTGCATCGCATCGAGCATGGGCAGGGTCGTCCCGAAGATCTCGATCTGCTGAATCGCGTGACTGACAACATGATGGGCAAGACCATTTGTGCGCTGGCCGATGCCGCCGCTTTTCCGGTGCGCAGTTTCATCAAGCACTTCAAGAGCGAATTCGAGTACCACATCGAAAACAAGAAGTGCCTGGTCGATCCGGAAGTTCAGCGTGCCGGCAGCGGCTTCTTCAAGGCAGGGACGGCGTAATGGTCGAAATCGAAATCGACGGCAAGACGCTGCAGGTTGCCGAGGGCAGCACCATCATCGAGGCCGCTCACCAACTGGGCACCTACATCCCGCACTTCTGCTATCACAAGAAACTGTCCATCGCGGCCAATTGCCGCATGTGTCTGGTCCAGGTGGAGAAGGCGCCGAAGCCGATGCCGGCCTGCGCGACACCCGTGACCAACGGCATGAAGGTGTTCACCCATTCCGAACTGGCGGTCAAGGCGCAGAAGGCCGTGATGGAGTTTCTGCTGATCAACCATCCGCTGGATTGCCCGATCTGCGATCAGGGCGGCGAGTGCCAGTTGCAGGATCTCGCGGTCGGCTATGGCGAATCCGCCTCGAAGTACGAAGAGGAAAAGCGCGTCGTGCCCGACAAGGATCTCGGTCCGCTGGTGTCGACCGACATGACCCGCTGCATCAACTGCACTCGCTGCATTCGCTTTACGGCGGAAATAGCCGGTTTCATGGAACTTGGCCAGTCCTACCGCGGCGAACACGCCGAGGTCATGCCCTTCATCGGCAAGACCGTTGATACCGAACTGTCCGGCAACATCATCGATCTGTGCCCGGTCGGCGCGCTGACCTCCAAGCCCTTCCGCTACTCGGCGCGCACCTGGGAACTGTCCCGGCGCAAGTCGGTGAGCCCGCATGACGGCCTGGGCAGCAACCTGATCGTGCAGACCAAGCACGACAAGGTGATGCGCGTGCTGCCGCTGGAAAATGAAGAAATCAACGAATGCTGGCTGACGGACAAGGAGCGTTTCTCCTATCAGGGCCTCAATTCTGCCGAGCGACTGACCAGGCCGATGGTGAAACAGGGCGGGGAATGGAAAGAAGTCGATTGGAGTGTTGCCCTTGATTACGCGGCGCACGCCTTGCGCGACGTGGCCAAGACCCACGGCGGTGCGGCCATCGGCGGCCTGTTGAGCCCGCACGCGACGCTGGAAGAAATGTATCTCGCGCAGAAACTGCTGCGCGGCCTGGGCAGCGAGAACATCGATTTCCGCCTGCGCCACAGCGATTTCTCCGCCGACGGCAAACGCAAGGGCACGCCCTGGCTGGGCATGAAGATCGCCGATATCGATCTGCTCGATCGCGTGCTGGTGGTCGGCTCCTTCCTGCGCAAGGATCATCCCCTGATCGCCCAGCGCCTGCGCCAGTCCGCCAAGAAGGGCGCGCAGGTCAGTGTGCTGCACAGTGCCGATGACGACCTGCTGATCAAACTGCAGGCGCGCGCCATTGCCGCGCCCTCGCAACTGCCTGCCACCTTGGCACAGATCGTCAAGGCTGTCGCCGATCTTAAGGGCGTGGCTACGGATGCTGCACTGGCAAATGTCGGCGCTGGCCGCATTGACGTAAATGCGGCGAAGTTGATTGCGGCAAGCCTGGTTTCCGGAAGCAATGCGGCAATCCTGCTCGGCAACTTTGCCCAGCAGCATCCACAGGCGGCGATCCTGAGTGCGCTGGCCCAGCAACTGGCCGGTCTGCTGGGCGGCAAATTCGGTTTCCTCGGCGAGGCGGCCAACAGCGTCGGCGGCTATGTCGCGAAGGCGGTTCCCGCAGGCGCGGGACTCAATGCCGCAGTCATGCTCAAGGATCCGCGCCAGGCCTATGTGGTGGTCGGAGCCGAAGCCGAACTCGATTGTGGCGACGGCGCGCAGGCGCTGGCTGCGCTACGCAAGGCCTCCGTCACCGTGGTTCTGACCTCCTTCAAATCGCAGGCCATGCTCGATTACGCGGCGGTTCTGCTGCCGGTTTCACCGTTCTCCGAAACGTCCGGCACCTTCATCAATACCGAAGGCCGCGTGCAGAGTTTCTACGCCGCAGCCAAGCCTCTGGGCGAAACCCGTCCGGCATGGAAGGTGCTGCGCGTGCTGGGCAACCTGCTCGAGCTGAACGGCTTTGATTTCAACAGCAGCGAAGACGTGCGGACGGAAGTGGTCGGCGGCCAGCCGGAGTTCGTTGCGGGGCTGGACAACGGCATCGATGGCATGACACTGAACCTGGCTTCATCTGCCGGCGGCCTCGAGCGCGTCGCCGACGTGCCGATCCACTTTGCCGATCCGCTGGTACGGCGCTCGCTGCCGCTGCAGCAGGCGGCGGATTCCTCGGCACCTTCTGCACGCATGAATGCGGCGATGCTGGCGAAACTCGGCCTTGCTGCCGGCGACAGGGTAAAAGTCGGCGCTGGCGATACGGTGATTCTTGCTGCACACCTCGAAACCGGTCTGCCCGATGGCGTAGTGCGTGTCGCCGCGGCGCATGCGGCGACGCTGGCGCTCGGTCCGATGTCCGGCGTTCTGAGCGTGGAGAAGGCGTGATGGAAGCCACCGTCCTCAACCTGCTCGCATCGACTCTCGGCTCCCTGTGGGCGCCGCTGTGGGCCTTGATCAAGCCAATCTGGCCGCTGATCTGGACCTTGGCCAGGATCGTGCTGATCATGGTGCCCTTGTTGTTGTCGGTGGCGTACCTGACGTTCTGGGAGCGCAAGATCATCGGCTGGATGCAGGTTCGCATCGGCCCCAATCGCGTCGGTCCGTGGGGTCTGTTGCAACCTATCGCCGACGGTCTCAAGCTGTTCCTCAAGGAGGTGCTGTTCCCGACGGCGGCGGACAAGAAGCTCTTCGTGCTCGGCCCGGTCATGGCCATCGCGCCGGCGCTGGCGCTCTGGGCGGTGATTCCATTCTCTCCCGGCTGGGTGCTGGCCAACGTCGACGCCGGCGTGTTGTATCTGCTTGCTATCGGTTCGGTTGGCGTCTATGGCATCATCATCGCCGGCTGGGCCTCGAATTCGAAATACCCGTTCTTCGGTGCCATGCGCGCATCGGCGCAGATGATTTCCTACGAGGTCTCGATGGGCCTGGCGCTGATCACCGTGCTGATGGTGTCGAGCAGCCTCAACCTGAGTGAAATCGTCCTCGCCCAGGACAAGGGCCGGTTTGCCGGGATGGGTCTCGGCTTCCTTTCCTGGAACTGGCTGCCGCTGCTGCCGATGTTCGCGGTCTACCTGATATCCGGCGTTGCGGAAACCAACCGCGCGCCTTTCGACGTGGTCGAAGGCGAATCGGAAATCGTCGCCGGTCACATGGTCGAGTACTCTGGTATGGCCTTCGCGATGTTCTTCCTCGCCGAATACGCCAACATGATTCTGATCTCGGCGATGACATCCATCTTCTTCCTCGGTGGCTGGCTCTCCCCGGTCGGCTTCATTCCGGATGGCTTCCACTGGCTGGCGGCGAAGATGGCGGCCATCCTGTTCTTCTTCCTCTGGATCCGAGCCACCTTCCCGCGCTACCGCTATGACCAGCTCATGCGTCTGGGCTGGAAGGTTTTCGTGCCGCTGACGCTGGTCTGGATTCTGGTGGTCGGCATCTGGATGATGTCGCCGCTGACCATCTGGAAATAGGGCCGGGAGAAACCATCATGGGTGCAAAAGACTTCATAGGCAGCCTGTTCCTCAAGGAACTGTTCAAGGGCATGGCGGTGACCGGCCGCTACATGTTCGCACGCAAGATCACCATTCAGTACCCGGAAGAGAAGACGCCGCAAGGCAACCGCTTCCGCGGCCTGCACGCGCTGCGTCGCTATCCGAACGGCGAAGAGCGCTGCATTGCCTGCAAACTGTGCGAGGCGGTTTGTCCGGCGCTGGCGATCACCATCGAAGCGGCCGAGCGGGATGATGGCAGCCGGCGCACCACCCGTTACGACATCGACCTGACCAAGTGCATCTTCTGCGGCTTCTGCGAGGAAGCCTGTCCGGTGGATGCCATCGTGCAGACGCGCATTTTCGAATACCACGGCGAAACCCGCGGCGATCTTTATTACACCAAGCAGATGCTGCTGGCCGTGGGCGACAGAAACGAGGCGCAGATTGCCGCCGATCGCGCCCAGGATGCCCCTTACCGCTGATGCCACGCTAATCCATCCATGGAATTCAAGACCATTCTTTTCTACATCTTCTCCGCCGTGACGGTAATCGCCGCGCTGCGAGTGATCACGGCGCGCAACCCGGTGCATGCCGCCCTGTTCCTGGTGCTGGCCTTCTTCAACGTCGCCGGACTGTGGATGCTGCTGCAGGCCGAGTTTCTCTCTCTCGTGCTGATCATGGTTTACGTCGGCGCGGTGATGGTGCTGTTCCTTTTCGTGGTGATGATGCTCGACATCAACATCGAGCGGGTGCGTCAGGGTTTCTGGAAGAACCTGCCGCTGGGCGCCTTGGTGGGCGGCCTGATGGTGGCCGAGATGGCGATGGTGCTCTCGAGCCGCTACTTCGGCCTGGCCAACCTGCCGCAGCAGAACCTGCCGGCGAACTACAGCAATACCAAGGAACTGGCGCGGGTGCTGTATACCGACTACGCCTATCCCTTCGAAATCGCCTCGGTCATTTTGCTGGTCGCCATCATCGCAGCTGTCATGCTGACCTTGCGCCGGCGCAAGGACAACAAGGCCATGCATCCTGCCGATCAGATCGCCGTCAAGAGCAAGGACCGCATGCGCCTGGTCAAAATGGCGCCGGAAGTCGAGCTTCCTGCGACAAACAAGGGGGAGCAGGCATGATCTCGCTTTCGCACTACCTGATCCTGGCTGCCATCCTGTTTTCCATCAGCATCGTCGGCATTTTCCTCAACCGGAAGAACCTGATCGTGCTGCTGATGGCCATCGAATTGATGCTGCTGGCGGTGAATCTCAATTTCGTTGCCTTCTCGCACTATCTCAACGACCTCTCCGGCCAGCTCTTCGTGTTTTTCATCCTGGTCGTGGCTGCCGCAGAATCCGCTATCGGCCTCGCCATTCTGGTGGTGCTGTTCCGCAATCTGTCCTCCATCGATGTCGAGGATCTCGACACGCTGAAGGGCTAGAGGGCATATGGGCATGAAGACAATCTACCTACTCGTTCCATTGGCCCCGCTGGCCGGGGCGATCCTCGCCGGCTTCTTCGGCAGCATCATCGGCCGTGCCGGCGCCCACACCTTCACCTCGCTCGGCGTCGCAGTCTCCTTCGTTCTCTCGGTGATCATCTTCCAGGACGTCCAGGCCGGTCACACCTTCAATGGCACCGTCTATCAGTGGATGGAGTCGGGCGGGCTGAAGCTCGAAGTCGGCTTCCTGATCGACCAGTTGACCGTACTGATGATGATGGTCGTCAGCTTTGTCTCGCTGATGGTGCACATCTACACCATCGGCTACATGGCGCACGACGAAGACAACTGGCCCGCC
Source organism: Sulfuritalea sp. (assembly GCA_044344175.1). Classification (GTDB taxonomy): domain Bacteria; phylum Pseudomonadota; class Gammaproteobacteria; order Burkholderiales; family Rhodocyclaceae; genus Sulfuritalea. The sequence goes on along the minus strand of JBIJDJ010000124.1, from coordinate 455 downwards.
GGCAGCAAGGCCGGCACCAACAGCTACCAGCGCTTCTTCAGCTACATCTCGCTGTTCACCTTCTCGATGCTGATGCTCGTCATGAGCAACAACTTTGTCCAACTGTTCTTCGGCTGGGAAGCGGTGGGCCTCGTCTCCTACCTGCTGATCGGTTTCTGGTCGGTAAGGCCGACGGCGATCTACGCCAACCTCAAGGCCTTCCTGGTCAACCGCGTCGGCGACTTCGGCTTCCTGCTCGGTATCGGCCTGATCGCCGCCTACGCCGGCAGCCTCGACTACGCCACGGTGTTCGCCAAGCGCAACGAACTGGCCGCCATCACCGAGGCGGTCACCGGCTGGCCGCTGATCACCGCCGTCTGCATTTGCCTGTTCATCGGCGCCATGGGCAAGTCGGCGCAGTTCCCGCTGCACGTCTGGCTGCCCGATTCGATGGAAGGCCCGACCCCGATCTCCGC
>JBIJDJ010000123.1:0-8743 GCA_044344175.1 Sulfuritalea sp. | reverse complement strand
AGCGCACCGAGTCCGACGAAGGGGAGCGCAACGGCGTAGGCCAGACCGATGAACGGCGCCGCCATGAAGAGCCCGACCTTCTTCAACTGGCTTTCGCTTGCCACCGCTTGCGGCGCGGCCGCTTCCACCAGACCCGGAAGCACGGCGGGGACGGCATCGAGCAAGGCCTTGGTCAGGCTGCCTTCGATCATTTCGGGCGACAGGGGCTTTTGCAGGAAGGACGACACGCCTGCGGCCGCGGCTCGATCCTGGTTCGCCGTCGAGCCGTATCCGGTGACGATCACCACGGGTGTCCAGGGGCGCTCGATCCTGAGGCGCTCGGCCAGTTCGATGCCGCTCATGCCGGGCATCTTGATGTCCGTGAAGACGACGTCGTACTCGCCTTCCTGCACCTTGCTCAGGGCTTCCTGGGCATTCGCAGCGGTGACCACCACATAGCCTTTTTGCGAAAGAACACGGTTGAAACTCTTTCCAACCACCGGGTCGTCATCTACGACCAACACTTTGTGAAGTAATGCGCTCATGATGTTTCTCCTTGAATTCGGGGGCTTGGTCTGCTTGTTCGGCAACTGCCCTGGGTTGATTTGTTTCTGTCTTGACCTTTACTAAGCAACCCTCATGCCTGGGCCCGCAACTTAAAATTATTCAACATAATATCAATAAGTTAGATAGGTTGATGGGCGGTTTGACCTTGCCCGCCCGGCATCCCGCCAGCCGGTCCAAGTACATTCAACGTATGCACTTCGATCCATTGCGATAATTAATATTATTAATAATCAACTGGATGCGGTCTCGTGACAGCAGTTTTTTTGTATGCATCGCTTCGGAGGGGCGTGATCATGGCCGAGAAACCGCCTGCACCGCCTGATTCCGGCGCTCCCGGGACGGGATGGGGTTTTAACGGAAATTACCTGCCCCGCTGGGTCGGCGCACACGTGAAAAGGCGCCACCAGATATCTTCTGGTGGCGCCTTTTGCCCCGGTTGCTGCTACTGGCCGTGGCGCGATGTTGTCAAATGCATCAGCCGGTTTGAGCTTTCCCGATCAGCGCCCGTGCCCCGGTCCAGGCTCGTACCACGATCCAGACCAGCGCCGCAGCGCCCAGGTACGGCAGGGCGAGTATGAAGGCCAGACCGATGAAGGGAGCGGCCATCAACGTGCCAATGAACTTGACGACCTTCATCGCTGCGGCGTTGCGGCGCAGTGCCTTGACCCCCATCCACGCCAGGGTTGCCGTGCCGACGACCGGAAGCAGCATGGCGTAGAGCAGTCCGAGGAAGGGTGCCGCAATGAACAGGGCCACGTTCTTCGTAAAGGTGAGCAGCTTTGCCGGCGCCGATGACCTGGCGAAGGCCTTGATTGCCATCCACCCCAGCGCACCGAGTCCGACGAAGGGGAGCGCAACGGCGTAGGCCAGACCGATGAACGGCGCCGCCATGAAGAGCCCGACCTTCTTCAACTGACTTTCGCTTGCCACCGCTTGCGGCGCGGCCGCTTCCACCAGACCCGGAAGCACGGCGGGGACGGCATCGAGCAAGGCCTTGGTCAGGCTTTCCTCGATCATTTCCGGCGACAGGGGTTTTTGCAGGAAGGACGATACGCCTGCGGCCGCAGCCCGATCCTGATTGAACTTGGACCCAAAGCCGGTCACGATCACTACGGGTGTCCAGGGGCGCTCGATCCTGAGGCGCTCGGTCAATTCGATACCGCTCATGCCGGGCATCTTGATGTCCGTGAAGACGACGTCGTACTCGCCTTCCTGCACCTTGCTCAGTGCTTCCTGGGCATTCGCAGCGGTGACCACCACATAGCCTTTTTGCGCAAGAACACGGTTGAAACTCTTTCCAACCACCGGGTCGTCATCTACGACCAACACTTTGTGAAGTAATGCACTCATGATGTTTCTCCTTGACTGATCGGGCCTGGCCGCCGGGTTCGCTTAACCAGCCCTTGCTTGATTCTTTTCTGCCTTGCTCTCTACCGGCTGCCTGTGCGCTGAACCTCTCGGTCACAACGCAGAGCCCACCTTTTGTGCAACATTGCACCGTTCGCCGCGCTGATGACTTCGTCAGGGCCAACGGGTTTCGCGAGGTAGTCGTAGGCGCCCAGCTTTACGGCTTTCTTGGCGGATTCAACCCCCGGATACCCGGTGATGACGATCACTTCGCTCTCGGGCCATTTTTCCTTGATGGTCTTGAGAACGGTCATGCCGTCCATTCCCGGCATGCGCTGATCAAGCAAGACGACATCGAACGGATGCTGTCCCATCACTTGCAACGCTTCCTCGCCGTTCCATACCGCTGCGACGCTGCAGTGCTCTCCCGCCAGCGCTCTGATATAACTGCGTCGTACGACATCTTCGTCATCTACGACCAGGATTGTGGTTTTCTCGATCATTTTGGCTGCCTCTTTTTTTGGTGCTCACCCCTGTTTTAGCAATCGTCATGCCAGCTTCCGGATTGCGAAATATTGTCATTAAATATCAACGGGATCTGTGGCGGTTTGGCTGCCTCGACCTTGTCTCGCAGGCTTCCAGCGAGCCGGTTCAAGTACATTTATTCCATTCATCTGCAACCGGCGCCTCCTGAAATACTTTGTTCGATCAATCAGATACGAAATACAGGCGGCGATTTTCCTGTATACACCGCGCCGACCGGCGTTTTTTTGCCGGCGCAGCCAATGATTGTCTGTATCGAGGGCTGGTTTGTTGGCCCCCTGGAGAAGTGGGTGGCGCTTGAGCGGCTGGAATCTCCGCCTATATTGATTACAATCAATCAGAGACTCGGTTTCGTGGTATCAAATAGAAACGCTACCGAGTAACGCAACCCATCGAAGCAGGAGCTCAAATGAAAAAATCATATTTTTTGCTGGCGTTGGCCGGCATTGCGGCCTTCCCGGTTTACGCGCAAGGCAATATCTCTGCAAAGCAGTCCGAGGTGATGAACCAGCTCCTCGTCACCTATGCCGCACAGGCAAAGGCGGAGGTCAAGGATGAGAAGGGACGGGGGACCGCCTCGGACAAGCCTTTCACGGCAGAGGCGGGGCGGAATTTTTACCTCGTGCGGCGTACCTGGCAGTCGGGTGACTTTACGTGCTCCGGTTGCCATACCGAAGACCCGAGGAAAGAGGGCAAGCACATCAAGACCAAGCTGCCCATCAAGCCGCTGGCACCTTCGGCAAACCCCGAACGCTTTGTCAATGTCAATAAAGTAGAGGCCAACTTCACGGCACATTGCATGGATCTCCACGAAAGAGATTGCCGCGCTCACGAAAAAGGCAATCTCATCGCCTACCTGATGTCGGTGAAGTAACTGTCGTCCAGCCATCCAGCCGTCGGCTGGATGCGACTCCGCCCGAAGCGGAGCCGGATTAACGGGGGTGGATCCGTCCTGCGCCGCATACCCGCGGGATGCTGGCACAATGCGCCCCATGCCTTCAATGCCGAACACCAGCCGTTTCACTGTCATCGTCTCAGCCGTCATGGTGGCGACGATCATGGTGATGACCTCTCTCCTGCTATGGCAATTGCGCGGCCAGGAACTGCGGCATGCAGAAGGCGAAACGGTCAGCCTGAGCCATATCATCGTGGAGCAGACGACGCGTTCGCTGCAAAGCGTCGATCTGACGCTCGACGTGGCCCTCGACCGGTTGGCGCAAGCCGAAAGACTGGGTGTTTCCTTCGGCGAAGTCGCCATCCACGCCATGTTGCGCTCGCGTGTCGAGGCCATGCCGCAACTCCGGTCCATGTTCATTATCGGTGCCGACGGCACGATTGCAAGTTCCGCGCTGAGCCATCCGGCCCCGAAAGTTTCCGTGCAGGATCGCGACTATTTCACGTCAGTCAGAGACCGACCGGGTCTGGATCGGTATGTCAGCGCGCCATTGATCAATCGTGTTGACGGCACACGGACATTCTTTATTTCGCGGCGCATCCGGAACTCGAAGAGCGATTTTGTCGGCGTCATCGTTGCGTCGCTGGATATCCCCTACATCGAGTCTCTCTACGAATCGATAAAACTCGACAGCATCAGTCCGATTGCCCTGTATATGGATGACGGCACCCTGGTCGCGCGGGCGCCGCACGACGAATCGCTGACGCTCGGCAAAGCGGCTTTGCCGCCCCTGGAAGGCGGCGGAGAAGGGCTGGCCCGGTTCAAGACAGTCAGAACAGAAGGCGAGGACGCGGGTATCACCACTTACCGCAGGGTCGGCGGGGTTCCGATGGTCCTCGGCATCGGCAATAGCGACCGCGCGGCTCTGGAGGGTTGGCGTGGTTCCGTCCGCATGATAGTCGCCGCGGCAATGGTGAACATTCTGCTGGTGCTGACGGTCATGGTCTTACTGTTGCGCCGGCAGCGTCGCGAGGCACTGCTGGCTGCCGCCGCACAGGAAAGCGACGACCAGCTGCGGGCGATGGTTGAATCGGCCATGGATGCCATCATTACCATCGACAGCGAACGGCGGATTATCGTCTTCAATCCGGCCGCCCAGAGCATGTTCGGCTACAGCGCAGAAGAGGTGCGCGGCACCTCGCTGGACCGTCTCCTGCCGGAACGTTTTCGCGCGGCGCACGAGCACAATATTGGCGCGTTCCGCCACAGCGGCGTCATGGCGCGCATGAAAAAGGCCCGCATGGAAATCGTCGGCCTGCGCGCCGACGGTCGCGAGTTTCCCCTCGAGTCGACCATCGCCCAGGTGACGATCGGTGGCCAGACGCTGTTTACCGCGATTCTGCGCGATATCAGCGAACGTCGCCGTGCCGAGGATGAATTGCGCGAGTCGAACCTCCAGTTGCGCGAACTGGCAACGTCCTTGCAGACGGTGCGCGAGGAAGAGCGCACTTCGATCGCCCGCGAACTGCACGACGAGCTCGGTCAGCAACTGCTGCGGCTGCGCATGGATCTGGACTGGCTGGCGGGCAGGCTCAAGGATCTGGCGCCGGCGCTGCATGAAAAAGCGGACGCCATGAAGCACTTCGTCGCGGGCACGGTCGATGCCTTGCGCCACGTGACCACGCGGTTGCGCCCGCCCCTCCTCGACGATCTGGGTGTGTCGGAGGCCATCCGCTGGCAGCTGGATGAGTTTTCGCAACGCACCGGGATCGAAGTGGAAGCTGACATTGCGATCGACGACCTGGCGCTGGAAGAGGTCGTTGCCATCAACACTTTTCGCATCCTGCAGGAGGCGCTCACCAATGTGGCGCGCCATGCCGCGGCGACGCAGGTCAAGGTGTCACTGGCGAGGACGGAAGAGGGGCTGACACTTCAGATTCGCGACAACGGCCGCGGTTCGGAACGCCGTGACAAACCCGAGCTGGGTCACGGTCTGGTAGGTATCCGCGAGCGGACCCTGTTGCTCTGCGGACGCATGGAGATTGTCAGCGCGCCGGGGGAGGGATTCGCCATAATGGTGAGCATGCCGCTGCATGCGGCTGAAACGGCAGGAGAACAGATATGACCCGTGTGTTGCTTGCCGACGACCATGCCATCATCCGTGATGGCGTCAAGCAGATTCTGGCCGACACCGACGATCTGGTCGTTGCCGGCGAAGCAGCCAACGGTGCCGAGGCGCTGAAGCTGATCGCCGCACAGGACTGGGACCTGCTGGTGCTTGACATCTCGATGCCGGGCAAGAATGGACTGGAGCTGATCAAGCTGATCAGGCAGGACAAGCCGCGTTTGCCCATCCTGATCTTCAGCATGCACCAGGAGGAACAGTACGCCCTGCGCGCCCTGCGTGCCGGCGCCTCCGGCTACCTCACCAAGGAAAGCGACAGCGAGGTGCTGATTGCCGCGATGCGCAAGGTGGCGGCGGGCGGTGTCCATGTCAGCGAAAAGGTAGCCCAGTTGCTGGCCCGCGAGCACATGCCGAACACCGACGAACTGCCGCATGCCCGACTGTCCGATCGCGAATTGCAGATTTTCGAAAAAATCGTTGCCGGCATTCGCCTGATCGATATCGCCGGCGAGTTAAACCTGAGCATCAAGACCGTCAGTACCCACAAGTCGCGCATCCTGCAAAAAATGAAAATGGCCAGCGACACCGACCTCGTCCGCTACGCCATCGCCAAGGGTTTGGCGACCATGCCGGAGTAGCGAGCGGCAGTGCGCAGTGTCGGATTAGTCCTACAAGAAATTGAATCCAAAACTGATATTTAAACCTCGGTCACATAGAGGACAATCCTCATGTGTAAAAAGTTGTTACCGGCTGCTGAACTTGGCAGAAAACTAGGGGATCGACATGAAGCAGTGGCAAAAAATTCTTGCTGTATTGGTAGCGAGTGCAGGGCTGGGCCTGATGGTGACAGCGTCACCGCTGGCAAGCGCCGCCGACGCGCCCAAGCCGGCGATGGCCAAAAAAGCGGACGCCAAGGATATCGTCCTAAAAAACGACGCCAAGTGCACGACCTGTCACGATGAGGCAGACAGCCCGGAACTTCTGTCCATCGGCAAGACCAGGCACGGCACCCGAGCCGACAAGCGCACCCCGGAATGCACCAGTTGCCACGGCGAGAGCGAAAAGCACACCAACCACAAGGGCAGCGACAAGCCGCCGAAAGTGGACCGCAGTTTCCAAAAGAACACAAAGAATTCTGCCGATGAGCGCAACGGTGCCTGCATTACATGTCACAAGGGCGCCAGCCACACCTTCTGGGCTACCAGCGCGCATTCGGCGAACGATGTGACCTGTGCGAACTGCCATCAGGTCCATAAAGGCGGCGACAAGGTCCGCGACAAGCAGACCCAGGCCGAAGTTTGCTACACCTGCCACAAGCAGCAGCGCGCGGAAATGAGCAAGCCCAGCCGTCATCCGGTGCGCGAAGGCAAGATGAGTTGTTCCGACTGCCACAGCCCGCACGGATCGCCGGCCCCGAAACAGCTCGCCCGGGCGACGGTCAATGAGACCTGCTACACCTGCCACATGGAAAAGCGCGGGCCCTTCATCAATAACCATCAGCCGGTATCCGAGGACTGCGGCATCTGCCACAACCCGCACGGCACGACGGCGCCCAACCTGCTGAAGAGCCGTGCGCCCTTCCTGTGTCAGGAATGCCATTCAGGTGGTTCGCACCCCAGCACTTCAGCTCCGGGCGGCATCCCGGTGGCAACTGCCGCCGGACTTGGCACGGGGGGTCGCGGTGGGATGGCGACAGTGGGTCGCGGTTGTGTCAACTGCCACACCAACATCCACGGCAGCAACAGCCCGAGCAACGCCGGTTATGCCGGCGATCGCTTAATCCGCTGATCTTGTGCAAGGGATGCAATCATGAAAATGCAAAAAAACACAGCCTTCAGAATTTCAAGCCTGACCGCCGCGCTGATGGTGGTGTATGGCACCCCGGCTTTTGCCGAAGACCTGTCGCAGTGGATCAGTCCGGAAAGTTCGGTGTCGGTAGGCGCCGGCTTCCAGAATAACGACCGACGCGAGCTCGGCATCTTCGACGGCAGGAACGACAATGACGTCAAGCTCATGCTCGACGCCGACATCAACAAGCGTGACGATGCCACCGGCACCTGGAATCAGCTCAGGATCAAGAATCTGGGCCTGGACAGCCGGGAGCTTGACTTCAGTCACAGCGTTCAGGGCAATTACGGCGCCTCTTTCGAGTACAGTCGGATTCCTCGTGAAAACCCGGTCATTTTCAATACGGGCCTAGGCTACACGAACGGGGGTGAAACCCAGCGTGTGAACGCGATAGCACCCGGAACCTCGCCGCAGAATCTGAAGTTGGGCATGCATCGAGATCGCTATACCTTCGGCCTGAACAAGATCATCGAAGGCGTGCTGGATGGTTCTCTGGACCTGAGCGTCAAGTACCGCCAGGAAGAGAAGAATGGGCGGCGCAATTTCGGTGCTTACATGACGCCGGGAAATCAAGCAATTTTCCAGGTAGAGCCCATCAACAGCACCACGCGCCAGCTGGATATCGTTCTGAGTTACCTGGGCAAGGACCTGCAAGTCCAGGGTGGTTACTATGGCAGCTGGTATGACAATCAGAATAACCTTATCACTAACACCACGGCGACAACGACAATTTATACTACCCTGCCGCCGGACAATCAGGCCTATCAGCTTTACCTGAATGGCAGTTACACGATATCCCCCACCACCAGGGCGACGATGCGTGTGGCGCAGACCACGTCCACACAGGATGATTACAGCCTGCTGAGGGCTCTCCCTGCCTCACAGCTATGGTCCGGATATCATGGCATCAAGGCGAAAGTCGTCACCAACGAGGCGCAACTGGGTATTTCGAGCAGGCCGATGAAGGATCTGACTTTGCTCGCCAATGTCTTTTATCAGGACCGTAACGACAAAACCAAGCATGAGCCCTACAACTTGGCTCCTGACGACACCACGCCGCATGACTTCACGACTACGAACGTGAAACTGGAAGCCACTTATCGTGTGCAGCCGGGATTCAAACTGCTGGGCGGAGCCTACTACGACATCAGGGAGCGTTCGATTCCCTTCCGCGAAGATAACTTCAAGCCGGCAAACCCGAACATTGCCGGGGCGAACTGGGTTGTGCCGAACGTTCTCACAAATGAACGCGAAGTGCCGTATCGCCACAAGACGGATGAACTCACCCTCAAGGCCGAGGCAACGAAGACGATCTTGGATGAGCTGAACGCATCGCTGACTTATGCCCACAGTAAGCGCGATGGCAGCAAGTTTTACTGGGAAGATCAACAGAACCTGGTCAACCCCTTGCACATGGCCGATCGGGACCGGAACAAATA
>JBIJDJ010000122.1:0-8755 GCA_044344175.1 Sulfuritalea sp. | reverse complement strand
TCGGCGGCCTTGGCAATTCGCATTTCAAATCCAGCACCAACCGCGCGCCGCGCCAGAACACGCCGGGGCAGGAAGGCGAAAAGCGCGAGCTGAAACTGGAGCTCAAGGTACTGGCCGACATCGGCCTGCTCGGCCTGCCGAATGCCGGAAAATCCACCTTCATCCGCGCGGTTTCCGCGGCGAAGCCCAAGGTCGCCGACTACCCCTTCACCACGCTGTACCCTAACCTCGGCGTGGTCCGGGTCGACGACAACCGCAGCTTCGTCATCGCCGACATTCCCGGCCTGATCGAAGGCGCGGCGGAAGGCGCCGGACTCGGCCACCGCTTCCTCAAGCACCTGCAGCGCACCGGCCTGCTGCTGCACCTGGTCGACATTTCACCCTTCGATCCGGATGCCGATCCGGCCAGGGACGCCAAGGCCATCCTCAAGGAACTGAAGAAATTCGACCCGGCCCTGCACAAGAAACCGCGCTGGCTGCTGATCAACAAGATCGACCTGGTGCCGGAAGATGAACGCGAGGCGCGGGTGGCGGCGCTGGTAAAAAGCTACAAGCCGAAGAAGCATTTTGTCGTTTCCGCCATTTCCGGCGAAGGCTGCCGTGCAGTAACGTTTGCCGTAATGGATTATCTCGAACAAAATCGGAATCATGAGAAAGCAGATAGCTGAAGCCAAGCGTCTGGTGGTCAAGGTTGGCAGCGCCCTGGTCACGAATGGCGGCCAGGGGCTCGATCATGGCTTCATCGCCGACTGCGCGCGCCAGATCGCCACGCTGCACGCCGAAGGCCGCCAGGTGCTGCTGGTCTCCTCGGGCGCGATCGCCGCGGGCATGCAACGCCTCGGCTGGACTTCCCGGCCGCACGCCATGCACGACCTGCAGGCCGCCGCCGCCGTCGGTCAGATGGGCCTGGCGCAGGCCTACGAAACCACCTTCCTCGACTGCGGCCTCAAAGCCGCGCAGATCCTCCTGACCCACGACGACCTGGCCGACCGTACGCGCTACCTGAATGCCCGTTCGACCCTGCAAACCCTGCTCGAACTCGGCGTGGTGCCGATCATCAACGAAAACGACACCGTGGTCACCGACGAGATCAAGTTCGGCGACAACGACACGCTGGGCGCGCTGGTGGCCAACCTGGTTGAAGCCGAGGCGCTGATCATCCTCACCGACCAGAAGGGCCTCTACAGCGCCGATCCGCGCCTTGACCCGGCCGCGACGCTGATCAGCGAGGGCCGCGCCGACGACCGCCGCTTCGAAGCCATGGCCGGCGGCGCCGGCAGCGGCATAGCCAAGGGCGGCATGATCACCAAGGTGCGCGCCGCGCAGCGCGCCGCGAAAAGCGGCGCGCACACCCTGATCGTCAGCGGCCGCGAGCCCGATTCGCTGCTTGCCGCCAGCCACGGCGGTGACATCGGCACCCTGCTCTACGCCGTCGAATCGCCGCTGGCGGCGCGCAAGCAATGGCTGGCCGACCACCTGCAACTGGCCGGAGCGCTGACGCTCGATGCCGGCGCGATAACGGCGCTGGCCGGCGGCCGCAGCCTGCTGGCGGTAGGCGTGACGCGCGTAGAGGGCGACTTCGAGCGCGGTGCGGCGGTCGCCTGTCGCGCCCCGGATGGGCGCGAAATCGCCCGCGGCCTGATCAACTATTCAAGCTCCGAAGCCCGCCGCATCGCCGGCCACGGCACCCAGGACATCGAAGCCCTGCTCGGCTACATCGACAGCGCGGAGTTGATCCACAGGGACAACCTGGTCCTGCTCTGAGTCGCGGGGGCGGTTTTCATTCCGGTCCGCCGAGGATTGAGCGCGGTGCTTTGCGGTGCGTGGCCAAGGAAAGCCCACCGGCCTGATCCTGATTAAAGAATCTCTTTGACAGGTTCCGCATCACGGAATATTATTAATTATGATCCGTTCCTTCGCATGCTCCGACACCGAGGCGCTATTTCACAGTCAGGCGGTGCTCCGGTTCAAGAACATCGAACGGGTGGCGCGTCGCAAGCTACTGCAATTGCACGCTGCCACCGAGTTGAACAGCCTGCGAGTGCCCCCAGGGAACCGATTGGAAGCATTGAAAAACGACCGCAAGGGACAGCACAGCATCCGCGTCAACGATCAATGGCGGGTGTGCTTCGTGTGGCAGGAGGATGGTGTTCATCGTGTGGAAATCGTCGATTACCACTAGAGATGGGCAATTCAAGGGAGTACAGGAAATGGCGCTACTGCTTGACGAGATTCACCCCGGCGAAATTCTCCTTGAGGATTTCATGAAGCCGATGGGCATCACGGCCCGCCAACTGGCCGCTGACATCGACGTTTCGCCCAGCCGCATCAGTGATCTGATTCACGGCTCGCGGCCCATCACGGCCGATACCGCGTTGCGCTTCGGGCTGTTCTTCGGAATGGAGCCGCGTTTCTGGCTGAACCTGCAAAGCGAGTACGACATGCGGATGGCAACGCGCAACCTCAAAGACAAAATCGCACCTCGTATCCGGGTATTCCATCAAGTTGCCGCGTAAGACCTTTCTCCCCGCCGGCCTGAAATTTATGTCTCCGGCAAAGCGGGAGACGGTATCCCTTGCGGACGGCGCCGGCGGGACGGCGGCGGATGCCCTAGGGCTTCACTTCGCGCCGGACCAAAACCGCGTTGCTTATGTGTGGCAACAGACCAACACCGCAGGCGGCGCGGGGCTTTAATAGCGAAAAATTCGAGCTTTTTGCTTGCGGTAGCTCTAGCATTGCCGTATTCGCCTCAAGGGGCGCAGATTTCAGAATCGCCTAAGCAATCAAAATCCAAGGAGAACCGGCATGACGCGTAATAATTCCATGAAACTGATTCCGGCACTGATGCTGCTGGGCTTTGCCGGCGCGGCTGGCGCCTCCGGCTTTGCGGTGCAGAACCAGGCCGGTTCCGGCAACGGCAACTCATTTGCCGGTGCGGCGGCGGCGGCGGAAGATGCCAGCACGATCTACTTCAACCCGGCCGGCATGACCAGTCTGCCGCGGGGCCACAATGTTTCCATGTCGGGTACGCTGCTGCACCGCAAAGTCGAGTTCAACAACAGGGGTTCGACGACAACCGGCGGCCTAGCCGCTCCACTTCCGACCGGCGACGGCGGTGATGCCGGCGGAACGGCGCTGCTGCCGGCGGGTTACTGGGCCTGGGGCATCTCCCCCAACCTGAGTGTCGGCGTTGGCTTCGGGCCGACTTTCGGCAACAAGACCGAGTACGAGTTCGACTTCACCGGCCGCAATGCGGGCTTCTTCTTCGCAATGGAGCAGATCAACCTCAACCCGTCGGTTGCCTACAAGGTGAACGACATGGTGTCCCTGGGTGCCGGCATCAATGTTGCGTATAACAGCTCGCACTTCAAGCAGGGTGTTCCGTTGGTGGGCGGGCCGTTTCCGGCCAACAACTTTCTCAACGTAAAAGTTAACGACTGGGCTGTTGGTTACAATCTGGGGGCGATGTTCCAGTTGTCGCCGGCAACCCGGATTGGCCTCGCCTACCGCTCGGAACTCGACTTCGATTTGGAAGGTTCGGAAAAATATAAATTTCCGGTTCCAGCTGCTGGTTTGATCAAGCAGCCCGTCAAGACCAAGTTGACGACCCCCTCGAACGTCTCGCTCGCTGTTTCGCACAAGCTGAACGACAAACTGGAGCTACTTGGTGATGTGACCTGGACGGACTGGAGTGTCGTCAACCTTGTGACCGTGAAGAAAAAGGCCCTCGGTACTCCGTTGCAGCAGTTGTCATTCAACTTCCAGGACACCTATCGTATTGGCCTGGGCGCAAGCTACCAGTACAACGAGCAGGTGAAAACGCGCTTCGGCATCGCCTATGACAAGACGCCGGTGAAACAACCTGTGGATCGCACCATGACGCTGCCGGATTCGGACCGCACCTGGCTGTCGTTCGGCGTCAAGTATTCCCTGTCCAAGATCTCTTCGATCGATGTCGGCTACTCGCACATCTTCTTCGATGATGCCTCGACGGCTCGCGCGGTGACTACGGGCTTCCCGGCGGCACAGACCTTGCGCAATACCATCCGCGGCAGCTTCGACACCAGCGCCGACATCCTCTCGATGCAGTACAACCACACCTTCTGAGCGGGCTTCGGCTCCGCAGCAACGGCGCCTGCGGGCGCCGTTTTTCATGGTGCTGACCCATCCTTGCTGGAAAGGGAAAAGCACGCGGGAAAAGCGCGGGAAAAGGGGCCAGGCTCAGATTTTCAGCGCAAGCTGTTCCTGCTCTCCCGCCGAGGCGGCCGCAGGTTTTCTCGGCCGACCGCGCGGCTTGGCTTCTCGCCGGTGGCCTGTCGCCAGTTCAATGCTGGCGAGGAATCGTGAATCGCCCACCGGTTGCCCCTGATCCAGGGCCATCCGGATGTCGCCGATTGCATCGGCGTCGAGTTCCGGGCGGAACAGCGCTCGATAGGCCGTCAGCCGCTCTGACTCCGTACTGCCCAGCGCGGAATACACCGGATGGGGTGTCAACAAGGGGTCGGCCTGCCCCAGCCCGTTTGCCCGATAGCTGCTCCAGCGGTAGTGGGCGGGGTCATCCACCATGGCGGCGCGCACCGGGTTGAGTTCGATGTAGCGCTGGCACAGTAGCAGGTAGCCGTCGGCCTGCACCAGCGATGACTTGTAGCGACTGTCCCACAAGGTGCCGGTGCGCCGATAGGTCTTGTTGATGTACTGCACATAGCGCCGGCCCAGCGACATGACCAGTTGCGATACCGCTTCGGGTGAGGGCGGTGTCAGCAGCAGATGCACATGGTTGGTCATCTGCACATAGGCATGCAGCGCGCAAGCGCTGTCCTTGAGGGCCTCACCCAGCCAGTGGCGATACGCGTGATAGTCCTCCTCGGCAAAGAAACATGCCTCGCGGTTGTGGCCGCGCTGGACAATATGCAGCGGGAGTCCGGCAAGATGGATGCGGGGGCGGCGGGGCATGGGCAGGAGTCTAGCGAATTAATCGGGCCTCGCCATGAATGGTCGGGGCATCGTCATCGGACGGTCGCCGTATCGCCAGCGCCGACTTTTGACACGCGCATGAATTTAATTCGACCCTGAGGTAGACCGGCTTTCCCATGTTTCTTTTCCCTGTTTCGTACCGCCAGACGAAAAAACGGCCACCCGAAGGTGGCCGTTTGTCTGAGGCTTGAACCGGATCGGGGTTGTTCCCCCGACAGGCCAATTAGAACGTGTGACGCATGCCCATGGCGAAGCCGGAGGAATCCTGGCCGGCGCCCGGCGCGGAAACCACGTTGGCCGCACGGATCTGCGAGCCACGGTCGTTGGACATGTCGACGTAGCCGACATAAGCCGTAGTGCGCTTCGACATGGCGTGCTGGTAGGAGATGCCCCAGCCGTCCGCATCGCCATTGGTCTTGACGCCCAGATTGTTCTTCATGGTGCGGCTGAGGCTGGCGTAGGAAACGCGAACGCTGCCTGCTTTGAAGACCGGAACAATGACGCCGACGTTCCAGATGTCGCCGCTGCTCTTCGCACGGGCACCATTGGAAGCCGTAATGCCGTTGCTGGTATCGCCGCTGGCAAGATTGTTCGTGTTGTCGATGTCGAAATCCTGGTAGCTGCCCGCCAGCTTCAGCATGCCGAAGTCGTAGCTGCCGCCGACGAACCACTCCGTCACGTCGATGCCAGGTGCGGCACCGGCGGTCTTCGACTGGCCGCCGAAATTGCTGGCGTCGCTATAGACAAAGCCGAGGGCCAGCGGGCCGTTGGCGTAGTTGAGGCCAAGACCCCAGGTGTCGCCGTCGCTGGTCCTCTTGGAGCCGTTAGTTCCTGCCTCGCCGTTCTCGCCGAAGGAGTACTGCAGTTGAGCGCTGAAACCGCTCCATTTAGGCGACAACCAGCCGATCGAGTTGTTCTGACGTGCGGCGTTGCCGCCGGCAGCGTCGATCGCCAGGCCCATGTTGGTGGTGATGCGGGTGATCGGGCCGAAGGTCGAAGCACCTTCAACGTCGAAGCCGGCGGCGGTGTTGGTGCCCGGGTTGTACAGGCGGCCCATCTGGAAGGTGCCCATCGAAGCGCTGCTCAGGAACAGGTAGGTCTGACGGCTGTTGGCCAGACCGGAAGTGCCACCAGCACCACTGGCTGCGCCACCGTCCGGCGACAGCGTGCCGAATTCGAGCACGGTGCCGGCCTTCAAGCCGCCGCCGAGGTCTTCTTCAGCCTTGAAACCAAGACGGGGGCCGGAGAGGCCGCCGGAAGCGATGCCGCTGAACTGGTAGTCGCCGGATGCGGCGCCGCGCGTGGCATTCGAGTCGAAGTTGCCATAGGCCATGTCAACCACGCCATAAATCGTGACGTTGGTCTGGGCGAAGGCACCCGTGGAAGCCAGGCCTGCGATGGCCAGAGCAATTAGTTTCTTTTGCATGAATTTCTCCAGAAAGAGAGTTGGTTATAGACAGTTTGCAATGACACCACGTGGTCGGTCACTACTCGCTGCCACTACCCGAATCGGGAAGCTGGGTACATTCTCCCGCGGCGCCGGACGGGTGGCAATCACCACGGCAGTTTTTGCACCCGACCACGGTCGTTTTGTGGCTTTCGCACCACAGACGAAACCGGGCTTGAATGTATGGCGGGTGTGTTTGACTTTCAGAAGATCAAGTCATACCATTATTACAGTATTACCACATTACCATGCATAGGGGCATAAGCATGACTTCCGTATCGCGTCTCACCTCGAAATATCAGGCGACCATCCCGTTGGCGGTGCGCGCCGCGCTTGGCCTCAAGCAGGGAGATGCCGTGGCCTTCGAGCTTGAAGATGGCCTGGTTCGGCTTACCCGCGCCACCCCGCGCGACGTCGCGTTTGCGCAAGCGGTCGAAGGCACGCTGTCCGAATGGAATTCGGCGGCGGACGAAGAGGCCTACCGTGGACTATGAGCGCTTCGAACTTGTGGTTGTGCCCTTCCCTTTTACCGATTCGGCGACCAGCAAAAGACGGCCCGCACTTGTACTATCGAACGCGGAAATTTTCAATCTGCCCGCCGGACACAGTGTGATGGCCATGATCACCAGCGCGGGCAACGCCGCCTGGCCCCTGGATGTGGCGATCTCGGACACCCATGCCGCCGGTCTCCCGGCCGCTTCGCTGGTGCGGATGAAATTATTCACACTGGATAATCGCTTCATCTTGCGGCGGCTGGGGCGGCTTGCCGCTGCCGACCGCAAGGCGGTGACGGCAGCGCTGAAACAGTTGTTGATTTAGTCGCAGCGACAGCTTCTTCGGCTGTCTCGCCAGCAAGCTGGGTCCTGAAGGGAATCACTCATACACAGACCTCGGAAACGCGATGTGAGCTTGGCACACACGTTCCGGCGCCCATACAAAAGTCGGCGCTGGCGAGACGGTACGGAGAATCGGGTTTACTCGTTCGGCGGCGCCTGCCGCAGCCTCGATTGCGCTGCCTCATAAACTTTTTGCCTGTCTCGCCTGCCGACGCTGATCACGGTAACAAACACGACATCGTCATCGACACGATATACCAGCCGATAGCCAATCCGCTTGAGCTTGATCTTGTAGCAATCGACCATGCCGGAGAGCGCGGCAGACGGTATGCGAGGGTTATTCAGCCGCTCTTCGAGCTTTTTTTTCAGCGGCTCGCGCACGCTGCCATCGAGTTTTTTCCACTCCGCCAAGGCCTGTTCGTGGAAGCGCAGCTTATAGCTCATCCAGACTTACCTCGACGAAGGGGCCCTTGGCGCGTTCATGCACCATCCGGGCGTCCTCCAGGTCTTCCAGATAGGCCAAGAGCCGCTCGTAATGCGCCGCCGGCAAGAGATACGCCTCGGGCCGGTTGTGGTTGAGTATGGCCACCGGACTTTCATCGGCCTGCTTGATGATGGCCGCGAAATTACGCTTCAGTTCGGTGACGCTGACCGTCATATTGGTAAAGATGGTATCCATGAGACCTCCATCAAACAAGCTTGCGGATGCATTAAAAAATGCCGTATTAGATATCAATTGTAGCATCTAATACGGCATTTCAGTACCCCGCCTCCGGCGACGCGCCGACAAATCGCCTTCAGATCAACGTGACGCGGGCGAATTTGCGCTTGCCGACCTGCAATACGACGCAATCTCCAGCGCCCAGCGCCGTGTTGCGATCGCCGACTTTTTCGCCGTTGATGCGCACCCCGCCGCCATCGATCATGCGCAGCGCATCCGAGGTGCTCGGCGTCAGCCCGGCGGCCTTCAGCACCTGTGCCAGGGAACCGGCCGGCACGCTGATCTCGGGCATGTCGTCGGGCAGCACACCGCGCTGGAAGCGCGCCTCGAATTCGGCCAGCGCGGCGTCCGCCGCCTGCGCCGAATGAAAGCGGGCGACGATTTCCTGCCCCAGCAGCACCTTGACGTCGCGCGGATTGCGGCCGTCGGCCACTTCGCGCTTGAAACGGGCGATCTCGTCGTTGCCGCGGAAGGACAGCAGTTCGTAGTAGCGCCACATCAACTCGTCCGAGACCGACATCAGCTTGCCGAAAATCTCGGTGGGCGACTCGGCGATGCCGATGTAATTGCCGAGCGATTTCGACATCTTGTTGACGCCGTCCAGCCCTTCCAGCAGCGGCATCATCAGCACGCACTGCGGCGCCTGGCCGTAGTGCTTCTGCAGTTCGCGCCCCATCAGCAGGTTGAACTTCTGGTCGGTGCCGCCGAGTTCGACGTCGGCCTTCATCGCTACCGAATCGTAGCCCTGGCACAGCGGGTAGAGGAACTCGTGGATGG
>JBIJDJ010000121.1:0-8798 GCA_044344175.1 Sulfuritalea sp. | reverse complement strand
TGAATCTTTGGCTCCTCGACCTGGGCTCGAACCAGGGACCTACGGATTAACAGTCCGGCGCTCTACCAACTGAGCTATCGAGGAATATCAAGAGGCGCGGATTATAGCCGCGCCCCTTTTTGCTCGCAATAGCTATGTTACTTCTTCAGCACCGTGGCGATGGCCTTGGCGACGTAATCGATGTTGCGCGTGTTGAGCGCGGCGACGCAGATGCGGCCGGTGCTGACGGCGTAGATGCCGAATTCGGCACGCAGTTTTTCGACCTGTTCGGCGGTGAGCCCGGTGTAGCTGAACATGCCGCGCTGCACCTTGATGAAGTCGAAGCCGGTGGCGCCGGCGGCGGTGAGCTTGTCGACCAGGCTCACGCGCATGGCGCGGATGCGCTCGCGCATGCCGGCCAGTTCGTCTTCCCACTGCTGGCGCAGTTCGGGACTGGCGAGCACGGCGGCGACCACGGCACCGCCATGGGTGGGCGGGTTGGAATAGTTGGTGCGGATCACGCGCTTGACCTGGGAGAGCACTCGGGCCGATTCGTCCTTGCCGGCAGTGACGATGGTCAGCGCGCCGACACGCTCGCCGTAAAGCGAGAAGGACTTGCTGAAGCTGCTGGACACCACGAACTGCAGGCCGGAGGCGGCGAACAGGTCGAGGGCGATGGCGTCGGGCTTGATGCCGTCGGCGAAGCCCTGATAGGCCATGTCGATGAAGGCGACGAGGTTGTTCGCTTTCACCGCTTCGACCACTTCGGCCCACTGGGCGGCACTGAGGTCGGCGCCGGTGGGGTTGTGGCAGCAGGCGTGGAGGACGACGACGGATCTGGCCGGCATCGCCGCCAGGGCGGCTTTCATGCCGGCGAAATCGACGCCGCGCGTGGCCGGGTTGTAGTAGGCGTAGTTCTCGACCGTGAAGCCGGCGCCTTCAAAGAGGGCGCGGTGATTTTCCCAGCTCGGGTCGCTGATATAGACGCTGGAACCGGGCAGCAGGCGCTTCAGGTAGTCGGCGCCGACCTTGAGCGCGCCGGTGCCGCCCAGGCATTCGCAGGTGATGGCGCGGCCGGCGGCAAGCAGCGCGGAATCCTTGCCGAAGAGCAAATTCTGCACCGCGTTGTTGTAGGCGGGGATGCCCTCGATGGGCTGGTAGCCGCGCGGCGGCTGGGTTTCCAGGCGGGCCTTCTCGGCGGTCTTGACCGCGGCCAGCAGCGGGATCTTGCCGTCGTCGCCGAAATAGACGCCGACGCCCAGGTTGACCTTGTTCGGGTTGGGGTCGGCATTGAAGGCTTCGTTGAGGCCCAGGATGGGGTCGCGGGGGGCCATTTCGACGGCGGCAAAGAGAGAGGACATGAATGCTCCGGATGCGGAAAGGTTAAAAGTCGGCGCTGGCACCACGGCGATTTTCTGCTGCAGTGCGAAGCGCGCAATAATACCGCATCGGCCGACCCGATTCGATCAGGATTTTGTCGGCTTTCCATAAGTGAAACAGGGTGTTCGTGTGGCCGAGATTCATGAGTTGAAGGTGCCGGTGGTCGGGTTCGCGGGCAGCCCGTGGCGCCTGCACCAGCCGTTTCTGCCGGCCGGCGACCAGCCCGAGGCGATCCGCCTGCTGACCGAAGGCATCAACGACGGGCTTTCCTTCCAGACCCTGCTCGGCGTGACGGGCTCGGGCAAGACCTACACCCTGGCCAATGTCATCGCCCGCCTCGGCAGGCCGGCGCTGGTGCTGGCGCCGAACAAGACGCTGGCGGCGCAGTTGTATTCGGAATTCCGCGAGTTTTTCCCGGAGAACGCGGTCGAGTATTTCGTTTCCTATTACGACTACTACCAGCCCGAGGCCTACGTGCCGTCGCGCGATTTGTTCATCGAGAAGGATTCCTCGATCAACGAGCACATCGAGCAGATGCGGCTGTCGGCGACCAAGAGCCTGCTGGAGCGGCGCGACGTGGTGATCGTGTGCACCGTGTCGGCGATCTACGGCATCGGCGACCCGGTCGATTACCACAGCATGATCCTGCACCTGCGCACCGGCGAGAAGATCGGCCAGCGCGAGATCATCCGCCGCCTGACGGAGATGCAGTACGAACGCAACGAGATGGACTTCAAGCGCGGCGTGTACCGCGTGCGCGGCGACGTGATCGACGTTTTCCCGGCGGAAAATGCCGAGAGCGCGGTGCGCATCACGCTGTTCGACGACGAGGTGGAAACCCTGACGATTTTCGATCCATTGACCGGGCATACGCGGCAGAAGCTGGGGCGTTTCACGGTGTTCCCGTCCAGCCATTACGTGACGCCGCGCGCCACGGTGCTCAAGGCGGTCGAGGCGATCAAGCTGGAACTGCGCGAGCGCATCGAGTTCTTCCAGGCCAACCAGAAGCTGGTCGAGTGCCAGCGCATCGAGCAGCGCACCCGCTTCGACCTTGAAATGCTCGACCAACTGGGTTTTTGCAAGGGCATCGAGAACTACTCGCGGCATCTCTCGGGGCGCCAGCCCGGCGAGCCGCCGCCGACCCTGTACGACTACCTGCCCAATGACGCGATCATGTTCGTCGACGAATCGCACGTGACGATTCCGCAGGTGGGCGGCATGTACAAGGGCGACCGCTCGCGCAAGGAAAACCTGGTCGACTACGGTTTTCGCCTGCCCTCGGCACTGGATAACCGGCCGCTGAAGTTCGACGAGTTCGAAAAGCTGATGCCGCAGACAGTGTTCGTTTCGGCGACGCCCGCGGCCTACGAGGAAGCCCACCAGGGCCAGGTGGTCGAGCAACTGGTGCGGCCGACCGGGCTGGTCGATCCGGTGGTCGAGGTGCGTCCGGCCAGCACCCAGGTGGATGACCTGCTCTCCGAGTGCAAGAAGCGCATCGCGGCGGGCGAGCGGGTGCTGGTGACGACGCTGACCAAGCGCCTGGCCGAGCAGCTCACCGAATACATGAACGACAACGGCATCAAGGTGCGCTATCTGCATTCGGACATCGATACCGTGGAGCGTGTCGAGATCATCCGCGACCTGCGCCTGGGCGAGTTCGATGTACTGGTCGGCATCAACCTGCTGCGCGAAGGCCTGGACATTCCCGAGGTGTCGCTGGTGGCGATCCTCGACGCGGACAAGGAGGGCTTCCTGCGCTCGACGCGCTCGCTGATCCAGACCATGGGCCGCGCCGCGCGGCATTTGAACGGTACCGCGATACTGTATGCCGATCGGGTCACCGATTCGATGCAGCGCGCGATGGGCGAAACCGCGCGGCGCCGGGCGAAGCAGTTGGCGCACAACGAGGCCGAGGGCATCACGCCGATCGGCGTCAGGAAGCGCATCAAGGACATGATCGACGGCGTCTACGATTCGGAAACCGCGGTGCGCGATCTCAAGGTGGCGCAGGAAGCGGCGCGCTACGAGGTGATGAGCGAAAAGGATCTTTCGCGCGAGATCCGCCGGCTGGAGAAGACCATGCAGGAACACGCGAAGAACCTGGAATTCGAGGAAGCGGCGGCGGCGCGCGACGAACTGTTCCGCGTCAAGCACCTGGCCTTCGGCGGCGAAGCGCACGACGCACCGGGGGATGCCATCTGACGCCGACCCCTGCCGGTCGGGTTACTTCGCGCTCCCGCAGATGGACTTGAAAATTTCCGAGAAGAAGGTGTTTGCAGCGATCGGCTTCCAGGCGCGATCAAATTCCTTGGCCGAGCCGTCGAAGGTGTAAGTGAAGACAACGTCGCCCAGGGCCATTTGTTCGGCGTGATAGGAAAGTGTCAGCGTCCTGCTCTGCCCGGCTGCGCAATTGATTTCCTGTTGCGATTTCACGGACCGGTAAGCGGCGCCGGGCAGATCCGTTTGCGCTGCCGTGAAATCCCACATAGTCCAGAAGTTGAACACGTCACCCTTCCTGCGGATCGCGGCGGAATCAACATAGACATAGACCTCCCGTATGCTGTCGCCGGTGTCTATTTCAATCCACTCGGCCCATGCCGGTGCGGCCACCAGAGAGAAACAGAAGCACAGGGCTGCTCTCATATCATTTCCATACTTACCAGGTTCCCGGGAGACGGCTTCTTCTTGCAGACAAACTTGAGGATGGCCGCAGGTACGGTCTTTGGCGCTACCGGGGTCCACGCGGCATAGCCGGTCGCCGTGGAGACGACGTGCCCCCCGGCCATCGCTTCGGAATGGGAGGAAACGGCCAGTGTCCGGCTCCGCTTCCCGATGCAATCAATCTCGTCTTGCATCGTCGCGGACCGGAAAGGGGCGCCGGACAAGGTCCTGACGGTTGCGTAATCAAACAGGGTAGAAAACTCAACCACGTTGCCGTTCCGTTTGATCGTCGCCGAATCAACATAAACGGTGACCTCCCCGCCGCTCAGGGTGCTTACCCAGGCCCACTCGGCTTGCGCGAGTGCTGGGGACAGCAGAATGATCAGGAGCAGAAGCTTGTTCATGTTGGAATTTTATTGTCTCGCCGAAGACACAAGCACGGGTAAAGCAACGCGGAACGGCCGGCGCTTGTCGAGTATCGATAATGTCAAATCTACCGGATTTGTCCAGTGCCATCGAAAGTGCTGGACGGTAGCATCGGTGTTTCCTTCCCTTGAAGGGGAGGGAGTACCCATCCCCACCCCGGCCCTCCCCTTGAAGGGCAGGGAGTGCTGCCGGTCAGTGTGGTACCATTATCAGTGCTGTTCGAGTTGATATAGGTACTGATATGAACACGCTCACTGTATCCGAACTAAAGCGTCGCGGCATGGCTGCCATTGAAGATGGTTTGCGCAGGGGCCCGGTGCATATCGTCAAGCGGAACAAGCCGGCGGCAGTGGTGCTGAGTGAAGCGGAGTATCAGAAACTGGTACATGGCCGGATATCCACCCCTGATGGCGTGACTGCCGTGCAGTGGCTGCTGAATCAGCGCACCGCGGGTAAGCGCAGCAAAGTGCAGATTGACACCACCCTCAACGTCGAGCGCGACTGGTGATCGCCTTCTTCGACGCCAGTGCCTTGATCTACTTGATCGAAGGCGCGGAGCCGTTCGCCACCAAGGTACGCAAGGAACTCGCAGCAGCAGCGAGGAAGCATCCTGATCTGGGTGCGGCGGTCAGCCGTCTGTCGTGGCTGGAATGCCGGGTCGGGCCGATGAAGGGCAATGACAGCGCGACACTGGCGGTATTCGATACGTTCTTTTCCAGGTCCGACCTCGTCTGGGTGGAACTAAGCAAGGATGTCGTCGAACTGGCGGCAGCTATCCGCGTCCAGACCGGCCTGAGGACACCTGATGCACTACAGGCAGCGTCGTGCCTGCAACTGGGGAGCGATCACCTGTTTCTGACCGGGGATAGTGCGTTCAAGCGGGTCGCTGATTTGAACGTGAAGATGCTGACGTGAGTCAAGAAGTTACCAAATGATTTCGACGCTCGACCCGGTTTCCGGAAAATCGTGGGTAATACGCGTGGGTCGGCCACGCCCGATGACTGACAGCCGCATTGCAGTCAATTACCCGATTGGCACTCCCTCCCCTTCAAGGGGAGCGAGTACCCATCCCCACCGACTCTCCCCTTGAAGGGGAGGGAGTGGCAACGCACCGTCCAAAACTTTCATTTGCATCCGTATTTGTCCAAAGCTACTCTATCCCACCAGCCGATAATCAAGGAAAGAGATGCCGCGTCGAGTTCTGTTCGTCTGTACCGGCAACATCTGTCGCTCACCGACGGCCGAAGGCGTGGCTCGAGGGTTGGCGGAGAAGTCAGGGCTTGGTGAGGCTTTCGAGTTCGATTCGGCTGCCACCCACGGCTACCACATCGGCGATACGCCCGATCCGCGCACGATTGCCGCAGCGGCACGGCGCGGCTACGAACTCGCGCATCTGCGCGCGCGGCGCGTGACGGAGTTCGACTTCATCCGCTTCGACCTCGTGATTGCCATGGGACGCGACCATCTGGAATGGCTGCAGCGCGCCTGCCCACCGCTGTATCACGACAAACTCGCGTTGTTGCTGGAGTTCAGCGAGCGCTTCGAAGAGGACGAGGTGCCCGATCCCTATTACGGCGGCGCGGACGGCTTCGAACAGGTTCTTGACCTGGTCGAAGATGCAGCGAAGCAACTGTTGCTGCGGCTCAGTCCCAGATAAAAAACGGGCGCCCGAGGGCGCCCGCTGGATGGACTGCATGCACTGTGGGGCCGGCTTCAGCCGGCCTGGCAGACCGAAGTCTGCCCCACAGGGGAAATGCGTCAGTCGTGCTTGGTTTCCACCATTTGCAGCGGCTCGCTGGCGATCACCGGCGCGGGCCTCGGCTTGCGACCGAGCGGCTGCACCGCTGCGAAGGGATCCGCAGCCGGCGCTGCGTGGCTGGTTTCAATCATCACCAGGCCGACCTGCTGCAAGGATTCCTTGACATCGACCGCCGCAGGCGGCGCCGCCGGCGGCACGATGATGGGGTCGGCGGCAGGCGGCGGCGTTGCAGCGACCACTGCTGCGGGGACGGCCACAGGCTGTGGCGCCGGCTCGGCTGCCAGCGGTGCTGCGACGACGGCTTCGAAGGTGGCTGCGGGTTCGGCTGCTGCCGGCGCGGAGGCTACTGCGGCGGTAGGTGCTGCTGCCTCCATTGCCGCGACCGGAGCCGGCTCGGCGATAGCGTGCTCTGCCATCGGAGCGGCCGTCATCACCGGGGCTGCGGGCATGGCGGCGGCATCATCGATGTCGGTACTCTGCGCAAACTCGGCAACGGCGCCGGCGGCGGCACCTTCCGTCGTGCTGCCTTCTTCGCTGCGACCGCGACCACGACCGCGACCGCGAGTTCTGCGTCCGCTGCGGGCTTCACCGTCCTGGCTGCCTTCGTTGCCGGAAGTCGGCGCCGGTGACACGCCGTTTTGCGCGGCGTTGGCATCGGCGCGCGGCGGACGCGGCTCACGGGGCTCGCGCGGCGGACGCGGCTCGCGGATTTCCTTGGGTTCGCGCGGCTCACGGGGTTCGCGGGCTTCCTTGGGCTCGCGCGGCTCACGCGGTTTGCGGGCTTCGCCTTGCGCCTCGTCGCGTTTTGCCTGGGGACGAGGAGCTTGCTCGCTGCGGTCCTTGCGCTCGCCGCCTTCACGGTTGTCGCGGCCGTCACGGCGAGTGTTGCGATCGCGTCCGCCGCGTCCGCCTTCGCGGTTGCGGTCGCGGTCGCGACCGTTGTCGCGGCGCGGCGGCCTGTCGGTCTTTTCTTCAGTGGCGACAGGCGCTTCGGTTTTCTTGCTGCCCATGAAGAAGGATACGATCTTGTCGAAGAAGCCGCCTTCGTTGGCAGCGGCGGCCTGGGCGACAGGTGCCACTGGCTTGTGTTCGACAATCGGCGCCGGCGAATCGAGTGTAATGCCCTTCACGGCAGCTTCAATCTTGGCTGGTTTCGCATCGGCCGCGGAGGGTGGCTGGTAGGCCTCTTCGACGGGCTTTTCCGCCATCTGGTAGCTGGCCAGCACGATGCCTTCGGCATTCAGCTGATCATGGCGCAGGCGAACGATTTCATGCGCCGGCGTTTCCAGGTGGCGGTTGGGCACGATGACCAGATTGACGCGGTGACGCATTTCGATGCGCGAAATGTCGACGCGCTTTTCGTTGAGCAGGAAAGTGCCGACATCGACCGGAACCTGGCAGTGCAGGGCGCCGGTGTTTTCCTTCATGGCCTCTTCTTCGAGGATGCGCAGG
This sequence comes from Sulfuritalea sp., assembly GCA_044344175.1. GTDB lineage: Bacteria > Pseudomonadota > Gammaproteobacteria > Burkholderiales > Rhodocyclaceae > Sulfuritalea. The sequence goes on along the minus strand of JBIJDJ010000121.1, from coordinate 1,141 downwards.
ATATGCAGCGCGGCGGATTCGGTACTGCGGATGTGGCCGGTGCCGGTACAGCGCGGGCAGGTGATGTAGCTGGTTTCGGCGAGCGCCGGACGCAGGCGCTGGCGCGACAGTTCGAGCAGGCCGAAGCGGCTGATCTTGCCGGTCTGGACGCGGGCGCGGTCGAAGTGCAGCGCGTCGCGCAACCGGTTTTCGACTTCGCGCTGGTTCTTGGTCGATTCCATGTCGATGAAGTCGATCACGATCAGCCCGCCCAGGTCGCGCAGGCGCAGCTGGCGCGCGATTTCGTCAGCGGCTTCGCAGTTGGTGCGCAGCGCTGTTTCCTCGATGTCGCTGCCCTTGGTGGCGCGGCCCGAGTTGACGTCGACCGAGACCAGGGCCTCGGTATGGTCGATGACGATGGCGCCGCCCGACGGCAGGGTGACCTGACGCGAGTAGGCGGATTCGATCTGGTGTTCGATCTGGAAGCGCGAGAACAGCGGAACGTCGTCGTGGTAGCGCTTGACGCGATTGACCGTGCCCGGCATCACATGCGCCATGAACTGTTGCGCCTGTTCGAAGATGTCGTCGGTATCGATCAGGATCTCGCCGATCTCGGCGTGGAAATAGTCGCGGATGGCGCGGATGACCAGGCTGGATTCCTGATAGATCAGGAAGGCGCCGCTCTGTGCCTTGGAGGCGCCATCGATGGCGGTCCACAGTTGTTGCAGGTAGTTGAGATCCCACTGCAGTTCTTCCAGCCCGCGGCCGATGCCGGCGGTGCGGGCGATCAGGCTGGTACCCGGCGGAACGACCAGTTGGTCCATGACATCGCGCAGTTCCTCGCGGTCATCGCCTTCGACACGGCGCGAAACGCCGCCGCCACGGGGATTGTTCGGCATCAGCACGAGGTAGCGGCCGGCCAGCGAGACGTAGGTGGTCAGCGCCGCGCCCTTGTTGCCGCGCTCGTCCTTTTCGACCTGGACGATGAGTTCCTGGCCATTGCTGAGGACATCCTGGATGCGCGCCTTGCCGGCGTCGACGCCGGGTTTGAAATAGGTGCGGGAAATTTCCTTGAACGGCAAAAAGCCGTGGCGCTCGGCGCCATAGTCCACGAAGGCGGCTTCGAGGCTGGGCTCGATGCGCGTGATGACGGCCTTGTAGA
>JBIJDJ010000120.1:0-8827 GCA_044344175.1 Sulfuritalea sp. | reverse complement strand
CGCGCCGATTTCGCGCCGCGCGCGGCGATGATGGTGACGCACGGTTTCGCCAGCTTCAACCGCGGGCTGCGCGCGTATTTCTTCGGGCTGGCGGCGCTGGCCTGGTTTATCCAGCCCTGGGCGCTGGTGCTGGCGAGTTCCTGGGTGGTGCTGGTGCTCTACTGGCGCGACAGCCGCTCGGCCACGCTGGCAACGCTGGCCGGGCCGGTGACGGGGAAGGAGCTGCCCTGAGCCGGGGGCGGGGGCTGGGGAAATTCGGCAACTTCCGGCCCCATCCCCCTCCTGACCGCTACGCGGACCACGGCTGGCTTTGCATAGCCAGCCGGCTGCGGCGGCGCGACGCATGCGTCGCGAATTCCCGCCTCGCCCCCCTTGAAGGGGGAGGAACTGCTTAAGTTAGCGCCTTTGGGAATGGTCGCCGTGTTGCCAGCGCCGACTTTCCATTCGCTATTCGCGAATAGCGAATGGATTCTCCCAACACCTGCTTTTTCTCATTTCGAGAAATAAGAATGTTGACTTCAACGACATGAATCATTAGGATTAATTCAGTACTTTCTCATTTCAAGAAATAAGAATGGCCAAGCTCGCCAACCGTCAGCCGGTGCTCAAGCCGCAAGACCTCCTGGTCCTGCTGGCCTTGTTAAGCCATGGCGACGGACCGGTAACCCTGCCCGAACTGGCGGCCCGGACAGGGCTGGCGGTATCGGCCGTCCATGCCTCGCTCAAGCGTGCGGCGACGGCGCGGCTGCTGCTTTTTCAGGAGCGTCGGCCCGTACTACTCAAGCCCCAGCTCAAGGAATTTCTGCTGACGGGGGCGAAGTATGCGTTTCCGCCCCTGTTTGCCAGCATGAGCCGCGGGGTGCCCACCAGTTACGCGGCAGCCCCGCTGAACACGATCATCGCGCCGACGGGCGACCCGGTGCCGGTCTGGCCCAGTGCCAAGGGGTCAGCACGCGGCATTGCCCTGATGCCGCTGTATCCGACGGTGCCCGACGCGGCGCTGCGCGATGAAAAACTCTACGCGATGCTGAGCCTGTTCGATGCGATTCGCGCCGGCCAGGCACGTGAGCGCAATGCGGCGCACGACTTGCTGGCGGGCTACTTCGCGTGAGGCACGACGACCCCAATCTGGCCAAGGTGGAAATCGTTGCCGCCGCGCTGGGTAGCCGCAGGCCGTGGCGTCCGCCCGCAGGCTGACGCTGCCCGGAGGCCCCACGATACGGCTTATTACGGCACCGCATTTCCTGGCCACCAAGTTCGAGGCTTTCGCCGATCGCGGCAATGAAGACGTGCTCGGCAGCCACGACCTGGAAGACATCATCAACATCATCGACGGGCGAACCGAACTGCTGGAAGAGATCACAGGTGAAACCCCTGACTTGCGCAGCTACCTTGGCCAGCGCTGCGCTGCCTTGCTGGCCACGCCCGATTTCGACAACTACCTGCCAGGCCTGCTGGCCCAGGACGAAACCCTGGCGCAACGCGTTACGGTGGCGACTTCCCGGCTCCAGTCCATCGTCGCACTTGCCTATCCATGAACGCTTCCGCCCTCCTCTGGGCCGGCAACTGGCGGATAGCCGTTCGGCAACCCTGGCGACGCTGGCCGGGCCGGTGACGGGCAGGGAGCTGCCATGATTTGAGGATGGCCTTGGCGCGGGATGTTCGCCGTTACCTGCCCGCGAATCCGCAGCGGCGTGGGCAGGGTTTTTGCTGCCCCGACCTGCTGCGCAGGGGTCTTATCAGCGAAATCCCAGGTACGCAGAGCGCCGCCGGCGCCGGCAAGATGATCCGGGCAGGTCTATTGCAACTCGTACCAGACGCCCCGGCCGGCGCCGCGCTGGCTGAGTTGGCCTTGCTCAACCAGGGCCCGGAAATGCTGCTTGAGCGTGTTGCGATTGCCGCCGGTCAACCGGATCGCATCCCCCATCGTCACGCGTCCATGTTCCCGCGCGAACTCGACGATCTGCAGCGAGAGTTCGGGCAATGCGGCCAGCACGATCCTTTCGCGCTCCACCTTGCGATTCAGGCGTCGTACCTGCTCGGCCAGCGCACGCAGGAAAAAAACCAGCCAGGGCTGCCAGTCCGGAGAATCGGTCCGGATCGTCCCTTGCGTCTGCCGCAGCGCGAGGTAGTAGGCTTCCTTGCTCTGCTCGATCACGCTTTCGAGCGAGCTGTAGGGCACATAGGCATAGCCGGCCTGCAGCAATAGCAGCGTGGTCAGCACCCGGCTCAGACGGCCATTGCCGTCCTGAAAGGGGTGGATCTCCAGAAACGCCACGACCCAGATGCCGATCAGCAGCAGCGGGTGCAGGCGCGCGGCAGCGCGCTCGCCGTTGAACCACGTGACCAGCTCGGTCATCAGGCGCGGCGTGTCGAAGGGCGTGGCGGTTTCGAACACCACGCCCAGCTGTTTGCCACTCTCGTCGAAGGCGACCAGGCTGTTCGTCGAGGTCTTGTAGCTGCCCCGATGCCTGGCGTCTTTCTCGCTGCAGGTCAGCAGGTCACGGTGCAGTTGCTTGATGTGGTTCTCGGTCAGCGCGATGTCCTGCCAGGAGGAGAAGATCAGTTTCATGACCTCGGCGTAGCCTGCCACTTCCTGCTCGTCGCGGGTCGCGAAGGACGTGATCTGCAGATTGGACAGCAGGCGCTCGACTTCACGGTCCGACAGCCGGCTGCCCTCGATGCGGGTGGATGACCCGATGCTCTCGATGGTGGCGACGCGCAGCAATGCAGAAAGCCGGTCCGGCGCCAGGTTGCCGAGCGAGCGCCAGGCCCCCTTGAACTCATCGATGCCGGCGATGAGGCTCAGGATCTCGGGAGTTATCTGTACGGCATGGGATCGAATCATGGGCGCCAATACTACACCCATTTACACCCATTCCGCCAGAGCCACTGGAGTCCATCAAGGAGGCCGGATTCGTCATCCCGGGCTTGACCCGGGATCCAGTAACGGCCGCTAACTGGATTCCGGCGTTCGCCGGAATGACGATCATCCATCTGTTTTGTGAATCAGCAACGCGTCATCGGATCAGCTATATGCCGGCTATGACCGGCATTATCGATGCCGCAAGCAGGCCATGGCCTGCCAAGGAGTCATCCATGTCCGACACGAAAACCCGCTTGAAACGCTTGAAGCTTGCCGATGCGTTACGCGCCGCTGACGCAAGGGATTACGGCCCGCTGCTGGCGTTCGTGCGATCGTGAACCCACGGGAATCGGCAAATCGCCGTCCCGCCAGCGCCGACTTTCGCTATTCGCGAATAGCGAATGAAAACAGAAATACATTGACAATATATTGTTTATCAATTACTTTCGCTTTTCGCGAAACAAGAAAATAGACTGCAATCCATTATGCGCCGCGCCGTCAATCGCCAGGTTGTGCTCAAGCCACAGGATTTCTATCTGCTGCTCGCGCTGGTCAGCGTAAAGGGTGAGGACCAGACTTATCCCGATCTTGCAGCCCTTACGGGTCTTTCGATGTCGGAGGTGCACGGCGCGCTGAAGCGGGCCGAACAGGCGCGCTTGCTGGCTTTTCTTGATCGCCAGCCGCGCGTACTCACGCCGGCATTCAAGGAGTTCCTTTTGCACGGGGCACGCTATGTATTCCCGGCAGTGCGCGGGGGAATGGTCGGCGGCGTGCCAACCGCCTACGCTGCCGCGCCTCTCGACAAAAAGATCGCCCCTTCCGGCGACCCTCCGCCAGTCTGGCCCCATGCGGAAGGCAGCGCACGCGGTATCGCCCTGATGCCGCTTTATCCGAGCGTACCGGCTGCCGCTTTGCGCAATCCGGTCCTCTACGAAAACCTGGCGCTGTTCGACGCGCTGCGCATGGGCAATGCACGGGAACGCAATCTGGCGACGGAAATTTTCGAAGAGCGGCTGTGAATACCGCCGACCCCAACCTGCAACGGGTGGAGTTGGTCGCCCGTGCCCTGGGCGACTTGTGCGATGAACTGATTTTCGTCGGCGGGTGTGCCGCCGGGATGCTGTGCACATCGGTACAGGCACCACCGCCGCGAGCGACATTCGATGTGGACCTGGTTGCGGAAGTCACTGCGCTTGCCGGTTATCACGCGCTGGAGGCGCGCTTTGCCGAACGCGGTTTCACCCGCGACATGTCGCCGGATGCGCCGATCTGCCGCTGGCGAGTTGGCAATGTGGAAGTAGACCTGATGCCGACGGACGAGCGCGTTCTCGGCTTCTCGAACCGCTGGTACGCCATTGCCATGGCTACCGCGATGCCGATGATCTTGCCAAGCGGCACGTCGATACGACTGATTTCGGCACCGGCCTTCCTTGCCACGAAGTTCGAAGCCTTCGCCACGCGCGGTGGCAACGACTTGATGGTCAGCCACGATTTCGAGGACATCATCAATGTGCTCGACGGGCGCCCCGGTGTCGAGACCGAGATCGCCGCAGCGGGTGGCGAACTTGCCGCCTACCTCACGGCGCGTTTTCGCGCGGTGCTGCTTCATCCGGATTTCGAAAACACCTTGCCCGGCCTCGTGGTTTACGACGAGCTCTACGACAGCCGGATCGAGACTGTGCGACGGCGGGTGTCCACGATTGCCGACCTGCGCCCTGACGCGTTGTAAAAGTTAAGCGTAGCTGTATCCGCTGCAAAAAGTCGGCGCCGGCGGGACGGCGATCCGGCCATGCAAGAGGGAATCTTCCGGCGCTTTGCCGGTCCATCAACTGCCGGTGAAGCGTGGGCCACGACGGCCTCGATTGACGGCATGTTTCGGGCACGTGATACTCGCTGCAACGCCGAATTCCCCATGCATCCATCCATGCCCCAGATTTCTGATCCGCAGGCGGACGGGCCCGACGGTCCGGTCCGGGCAAAGTCGATCGCCAAGTATCGCAAACGCGCGGCCGGCTACGACGCGACCTGCGGGCCGACCTGGCCGATCCGCGAACGCGCCATCGCCGCACTGCAGCTGCAGCCGGGCCAGCGCGTGCTCGATGTCGGCTGCGGCACGGGCCTCAGCCTGTCTCTGCTGCGCGCCGCCGTGGGCGAAAGCGGCATGGTCTATGGCTGCGACCAGAGCCCCGAGATGCTCGCCATCGCGCGGCGGCGCCAGGTCGATTCGGGCTGGAGCAACGTACGCCTGATGCAGAGCGCCGCACAACATGTGGAACTGCCGGAAGCGGTCGACGCGCTGCTGTTCCACTACACCCACGATGTGCTGCGCTCGCCGGCCGCACTGGCGCGGCTCTTGCCCTACGCCCGGCCGCAGGCGCGGGTGGCGATCGCCGGGGTCAAATACTTCCCCGGCTGGCTGGCGCCGCTGAACCTGTGGGTGTACTTCAAGAACTACGGCTACAACGGCGCGCCCGGCGAACTGGCGGCGCCGTGGGATCGGATCCTGCCCTTGCTCGACGACTGGCAGATGACGCCGACCCAGTTCGGCATGGGCTACATCGGCAGCGGCCGCGTCGCAGCGGCGAAGACGGCGTGAGCGAGAAGGCCTTGCCCGCAAACGCGGCAGCTTCGCCGCCGTGGCGCCGGATCGGCATAGCCGTGCTGGCAGTGCTGCTGCTCAACGGCATGCTGAGCTTCAGCACCTGGTGGCCGACGCCGGGCATCGTCCCGGACAAGCGCCTGGCGCCGGAATTCGTCGGCCTCTGGCTGGTGCTGCTGGCGGCGGTGGCATGGCGCGGTCCCTTGTCGTCGCGCAGCCTGACCGCGCTGGCGCTGGCTTATCTGCTGCTGGTGCTGGGCCGCTATCTGGACGTCACCGCGCCAAGCCTGTTCGGCCGCGAAGTGAATCTGTACTGGGATGGCGCGCAGATTCCGCGCTTCCTGTGGGTCACGGCGCAGGACTTTCCCTGGTGGCTCAGCGCCGGCGTGCTCGCCGCAGTGCTGCTGCTGCTGTGGGGCCTGCTTCGCCTGCTGCGCTGGGCCATCGCGGTGACGGCAGAGCACGCCGTACCGCATGCGCTGCGCGCGCGCTGGGCCTGGCTCGCCACCGCGGTGACGACGGTGCTGGTCGCCGCCAACTATGCCGGCGTGCGGGAGACCTGGCCGGTGGTCTCGAAGCCGGTGATCCCGACCTATTGGCGCCAAGCCGATCTGCTGCTTACGTCAATTTCGGCGCAGCGGCTCGGGCAGGTGCTGCCGCCGTCCACCACGCTGCAGGCCGCCCTGGCGGCGCCGCCCGGCAAGGCGCTGGGTTCGCTGGGCGGGCGCGACGTGTATCTGATCTTCATGGAGTCCTACGGCGCGGTGACCTACGACAATCCGCGCGCGGTGGCCGGACTGGCGGAAGCACGGAAGCGTTTCGCCGCGGACATCGCCGCCGGGGGACGGCAGGTGGTGTCCGGCTTCATCAGCTCGCCGACCTACGGCGGCGCCTCGGACCTGGCGCATCTGAGCGTGCTCTCCGGCCTTGACCTGTCCAATCCGATGCGCCACGACCTGCTGCTGACCACCGACCGGCCGACGCTGGCCACCTTGTTCCGCGCCAATGGCTACCGGATTTTCGGGCTCTACCCGGCGCTGTGGTGGGAGTGGCCGGAGCGCGCCTATTACGGCTTCGACGAGTTCCTCGCCAGCCGCGAGCTGGATTACCGCGGGCCGCCGCTGGGCTACTGGAAGATCCCCGATCAGTTCGCGCTGGCGCGCTTCGAGCAGCTGCATCCGCGCGGTGCCGATGCGCCGCCGCGCTTCGTGTTCTTTCCGACCATCACCTGCCATTTCCCGTTCAGTCCGGTGCCGCCCTACCAGCCCGACTGGCAGCGCGTGCTGACCGACAAACCCTTCGACGCCGCCGATCTGGCGCGCGCGGCAGCGGAGCAGGTCGCCTGGCTCAACATGCTGCCCGACTACCTGCGCATGGTCGAGTACACCTATCGCTGGCTGGGCGCTTTCCTGAGTCAGCCGGAACCGCGCGAAACCGTTTTCATCCTCCTCGGCGACCACCAGCCGACAGCCAACATCAGCGGCGAAGGGGCCTCGTGGGACGTGCCGGTGCATATCGTCGCGCGCGACCCGGCGCTGCTCAAGCGCTTTGCCGAGCAAGGCTTCCGCGCCGGACTCAACCCGCCGCGCAAATCGCTGGGCGGCATGCACGAGCTGACCGCGATGGTGCTGCGCGCGTTCGCCGAACCGCGCGCGCCGGCGACGCTGGTCGCCGCGCAGACGAGTGCCGCGGCCGCGAATCCGACGTCTCCCGCCGCCGGAGCGCAACGATGACCACGGCGGATTCACGCCCCGTGCGCCGGCCGGCCTGGCTGGCACCGATAATCGCAGTATCCGCCGCGCTGCTGCTGGCGAGCCTGGCACGCTACCGCCTGGTCGAACCGGCCGGGCTCACCGCGCTGTGCGATGCCATGCCCTGGGACAGCCCGAGCTGCATCTTGCGCAGTCTCACCGTGCAGGCCTTTGCCGCAGAACGCCTGGGCATGCTCGCGCTGGCCCTTGCCGTGCTGGCCCTGCTGACACGCTGGCGCACGATGGGTCTGTTCGCGCTGGCCGCTGCCAGTGCCGGGCTGGTGCTTTACTCGACGCGCTGGGCCGCGCCGGCGGCACTGCTGGCCGGGCTGGCACTGTTGCGCGCGGCGGCTCCGGGAGCATCGCGATGAGGCCAGCTGCTGGCGCCCGCCAACGCCAGCAGCAGCGCCGCATAGAGCAGCGCCTGCGCGTTGGCCGGGCCTTCCAGAACGACCACCAGCACGGCGCAGGCGGCGCACACCGCGGCCAGCAGTTTTTCTTCGCGCGCCGCTGCGGGCAGCCGATCCCCAAGCCAAGCCAGCGCCAACAGCAGCAGCGCCGGCGCGGCGATGCCGGGCCAGGGCAGGGGCCGGTAGCGCGCATCGAAAACCAGGCCCAGCGCGTCGACCGCGGCAAGGAACAGCAGGCCGGTCTGCGCCGCCGCCAGCAGTCGCGCACCTTTTGTTGCCGGCGACGCGAGGGCCGCAACGACGCCAACCCGCACGCCGACCCGCGCACCATCGACTCCGGACGCCAGCACCTGCGCCAGCCGGCCGGCTGCGGCTGTGCCGCAGATGATCGAAAGCAGCAGCGCCGCGCCGCCGGCCGTCCACTCCCAAAGATTGCGGCTCCACAGGGGCAGCGCCTGCGCCTGCAGCAGAGCGAAGGCGGCGATCAGCGCAGCGGTCAGGGCGACTGCCGACACTGCCAGCACGTTCATGCCGTCCGTCGCACCCTGCTTGCGTCGCAGGACTCCCGTCGCCAGGCCGGCCATGGCGCCGAGCCCTGCGCCGACACCTGCAGCGAGCAGCAGCCAGAACCAGCGCGGATCGGGCGGCAGCGGACCGGCGAGCGGTACGCGCTGTATTCCATGGGCATCGAAGAGGCCCCAGGCGCCGCCCATCGCGCCTTCCAATGCGCGCTTCCACGGCTGGTCGAAGGCTTCGACCAGATTGAATTGCAGCGGCTGCGCCGACTGCCGCGCCAGCAGCTCGCGCACGAAGCGCGCCTGTTCCAGGCGCCCCGGCACGGCCGGGCCGCGCTGCCGGCCCGCCGCCGGCCAGCCGGTTTCGGCGATGAAGACCGGCGTACTGCCGAAGTTCTGCCGCAACTGCGCGGCCACCGCATACACATGGTCGACGGCCTGGTCGATGCCGACCGGATCGTCTTCCCAATACGGCAGGATGTGCGCCGCAACGATGTCGACATGCTCGCGCAATACCGGCCCGTGACGCAGCCAGAATTCCCAGACGTCGGCATAGGCGACTGGCACCGGCGATTCGCGCCGGGTGCGTTCCAGCAGCGCAGCCAGCGCCTCGGGCGGCAGTTCGCGCCGCAGCAGGACCTCGTTGCCGACCACCAGCAATTGGACGACGTCGCGATATTCCTGCG
>JBIJDJ010000119.1:0-8865 GCA_044344175.1 Sulfuritalea sp. | reverse complement strand
TGGTTTCGGTTTTGACGTGGCCGCACTGCGGACAGGTCAGCGTCGATTCGAGGATCATGCCGGCTTCAGCCAGCCGGCGATCTCGTCCTTGCTCGGCATGCGGCCGAAGACCGCAACTTCCTCGTCGATCACCAGCGCCGGGGTAGTGGTGATCGGGTAGGCCATGATCTCCTTCATGTCGCGCACGTGCTCGAAGCTGGCGTCGATGCCCTGTTCGGCGACCACTTCGCGCGTGAGTTGTTCGAGGCGCTGGCACTTGGCGCAGCCGGTGCCGAGGATCTTGATCAGCATGATGATCTCCTGTTTTCGATGAAATTGAGGGCGACAACCAGTGTAGTCACGAAGCCGCCGACGACGAGGATCAGGGTGCTTGCCGGCGTGCCGTCCACCCAGGCGCCGTAGGCCAGGCCGGCCAGCGTGGAGAACAGCGCCACCAGCGCGACATAGGTCCAGGCCTTGAGCTTGCCGATGATGGCCGAGGTGATCAGGATGCTTTGCAGCGAGAGTTCCGGATCGGCCATCAGGTAGGCGATCAGCGGGCCGGGATGCATGCCGAGCGAAAGAAACATCTTGGCGATCGGCACTTCGACCAGGGTCGGGAAATACATGAAGACGCCGAACACCACGCCGGCGAGGTTGGCCGCGACGGTGTTGCTCCCGGCGACCGCCTTGATCCATTCCGGCTGGATGAAAACGCGGATGACGCCGATCAAGAACACGCCGACCACCAGCAGCGGAAAGATCATCCTGACGAAGCGCCAGGTTTCCCACAGCCACTGCTGCATGTCCCAGGCTTCGAAGCGGCGCACCTGCGGCAACAGCGCGGCGCACAGCAGTGGCACCGCCAGCGTGCGGCCGCTGACCGTGATGGCGAGTCCGGCTTCCGTGACGCGCAGGCCCAGTGCGGCGAAGGCCAATGTCAGCACAGTCAGCGCCAGGGCGGGCACGGTGAGCCGGTTCACGCCGTTGTCGATCAGGCCAAGGCCGCGCCATGCTGCGGCGCCGATCAGCCCGAGCAGCGCGATCAACGCCACACCCTGCAGGCTGAGGCCTTCGGCGCCGGTGGCTACGTTGGCGGGCACCCAGCGATCGAGCAGCGCCTGCGCGCTTGCCGCCTCGGGCCAGGCCATGCTGTGCTGCCAGAGCGTCGCGGTGAGCAGGTCGACCTTCAGCGTGCCGGCGATCAGCAGCACCACCAGCGTACCGAGGAACAGCAGCGTGCGCGGCGGCACGCGGCCGTCGCCGGCGAAGGCGCGCGCATCGCCCTGGCGTGCCGCTTCGCTCCTGCGAAAGACCATTGCCATGATCATTCCGATGCCGATGCCAAAGGACAGCGCGAGCACGATGCGGGCGATGGCGATCTCGGCGCCGAGCGCGACGCCGGTGTAGGAAAGCGCGAGGATGTTCGCGGCGGGGGCGAAGAAGAGGAAGGTAATTGCCGGCCCCAGCCCGGCGCCCTTGCTGTAGATGCCGGCGAACAGCGGCTGCACGGTGCAGGAGCAGACGGCGAGCAGGCTGCCGGCGCCGGCGGCGGCCGGGTAGGCCACCCAGCGCGGCGCGTCGGGGCCGAGGTAGCGCGTGATCGAGGCCTGCGGCATCAGCGCCGACAGCGCGCCGGCGATGAAGAAGGCCGGCACCAGGCACAGCAGCACGTGCGCCGCAAGGTAGGCGGCGAGGCTGGCGGCGCCGCCCTGCAGCGCGGGGATCAGGAAGTCCATCAGGCGCTCCGTTCGCACCAGCCCTTGCTGGAATTGACTACCTTGACCACCAGCAGCATCACCGATGTCCAATCATCACGCCGACCACAGTCGCCAGCGCCGATCAAGGCGGACCGGCTGGCTACGTTCAGCGGAAAGCCTTTGGGCAAACACCTCATATTCAAGCATAAGCACTCCTCGATTGCCTCGAGTGGTTCATCCTGTTTCAGCCGTGAAGAAGCGCTTCTGGAACCACAAAGAAACATTCACCAGGCCGATCATCACCGGCACCTCCACCAGAGGACCGATCACGGCAGCGAAGGCTGCGCCGGAATTAATCCCATACACGGCGACCGCGACCGCAATCGCCAACTCGAAATTGTTGCTTGCCGCAGTAAATGACAGAGTGGTGCATTTCTTGTAGCCGGCCCCCACCTTCTTGCTCATGTAAAAGGAAATCACGAACATGAGCACGAAGTAGATGAGCAGCGGGATGGCGATCCGCACTACATCCATCGGGATGGTGACAATCAGTTTGCCCTTGAGACTGAACATGACCACGATGGTGAACAGCAGCGCAACGAGCGTTATTGGTCCGATTTTCGACACGAACCGCTCGTGATACCACTCCCTGGAAACAAAGCGCAGCATGATCACCCGGGTCAGAATCCCGGCGACGCAGGGAATGCCCAGGTAGATCGCGACACTCTCGGCAATCTGTCCGATCGAGACATCCACCACCGACCCGGAGAGTCCGAACATCGGCGGCAATACAGTCACGAACAGCCAGGCATAGACGCTGTAAAACAGCACCTGAAAAATCGAGTTAAAGGCAACCAGACCAGCGGCATACTCGGTGGAACCTTTGGCCAGTTCGTTCCAGACAATCACCATGGCGATACAGCGTGCCAGGCCGATCATGATCAGACCCACCATGTATTCGGGCTTGTCCGGCAGGAAGAGGACGGCGAGCGCGAACATCAGTATTGGCCCGACGACCCAGTTTTGAATCAAGGACAGGCCGAGCACTTTCCTGTCGCTGAATACGTCGGGCAGTTCCTCATAGCGCACCTTGGCGAAAGGGGGATACATCATCAGGATCAGGCCAAGCGCGATGGGAATGTTGGTGGTCCCGACTTGAAAGGAATTGATGAAGCTCTCTGTGCCGGGGATGAAGAATCCGAAACCCACCCCCAGGGCCATGGCGGCGAAAATCCAGACTGTGAGATACCGGTCAAGGAAAGAGAGTTTTTTGGTAACGGCACTCATGCTTCAGTCTCCCGTGTGGATTCGCCGTGCCGCCAGCGCCGACTCCTGCGGCGTCATGGTTTCCAGCGGCAGGGCGAGAAAGGCCTCGATGCGCTTCTTCAAGGATTGATAGGCTTCCTCGAATGCCGCCCGCCGCGCCGCCATCGGCTCGACGTGGGCAGGATCGGGGATGCCCCAGTGCGCGGTGGTCGGGTGGCCGGGCCAGATCGGACAGGTTTCCGCGGCCGCATTGCCGCAGACGGTGAAAATGAAATCAAAACTCGGCGCTGGCGGGACGGCGCTGGCGTTGAACTCGTCCCAGGATTTGCTGCGCGCGCCCTCGCAGGGCACACCGTGCTTCGCCAGCGTTTCCAGCGCCACCGGGTTGACCACGCCGCCAGGCTTGCTGCCGGCCGACCAGGCCTTGATGCCGCCCTTGCCCAGATGATTGAACAGCATCTCGCCCAGAATGCTACGCGCCGAATTGCCGGTGCATAGCACCAGCACGTTGAAGGTCCTGCTCATGCTCGTGTTGTCCTTACAGATCGAAATCGGCATCGAAGGGCTTGCCCCCCTTCACCACCGGCAGCGTCAGCGTCCGGTCCCAGTCGCTCCAGCCGCCGTTGTAGACGCGCACATCACGGTAGCCGAGCGCCTTCAGTTGCAACCACGCCAAGGTAGAGCGAAAGCCGTCGTGGCAATAGGTGATGACGGTCGATTCCTTCGCCACGTCCTTGTACATCGCGGCGAGTTCGCTCATGGATTTCCACTGCTGCGACTCGCCGTGGACGCCCTGCAGGCTGACGATGTTGATGGCGCCCGGAATGTGGCCGCCCTGCACCGAGTGCTGGATGCGGCTGCCCTCGTACATGTCCGCCGGCCGTGCATCGAGCAGCGTTATCTTCGGCTCGCGTTGGGCGACGACGCGGCGATAGACGTCCGTCCAGCCGGCCACGCTGCCGGCCGGTGCGGCTTTCAGCGTCGCCTTGCCGGGCTGGCGTTTTGTGGTCGGCGCCTTGCTCAGTTCGTTGAAGCCGGTCCAGCCGATGACGCCGCCATCGAGCAGCTTGACGCGATTCATGTCAAAGCCGTAGAGGTCGAGCAGGAACATCACGCGCGAAGCCAGCGCGGTCGAGGAATCGTCATAGACCACGACGGTCGAGTCGTCATTCACGCCCCAGCGCCTCAACGTGGCCTGGAAGGCGGCGCGGGAGGGAAAGCGCATGATCGGCATTTCGTCGTTGGCGCCGAGATCGGCGAAGCGTTGCACCTGCACGGCACCGGCAATGTGGCCGACGGTGGCGTGGCGGTGCGGGTGATAGCGCACTTCGAGCACCACCAGCTTCGGATCTTTCAACCGTTCCGCAAGCCAGTCGGCATCGATCAGAAAGTCGGGCTTGTCTGCCGCGTAGGCTGTCACCATCGGGACGGACAGAATCCATAGCAGAACGAAATGAAGTAGTTTGATTTTGCGCGGATTCAAGTGGGCTTTCCTTTGTCGAGAAGCGTTGGATTGAGCGGCCGTGCACAGCCGTGATCGCTGGGTGCAAGATCGATTTGCAGCGTGGGATGGGTGATGTCGAAACGCTCGTGCAACTCGTGCGCCAATTCGCTGAAAAAGGCATCGCCGGGATGACCGGCCGGCATTACCAGGTGCGCCGTCAGCGCGATATCAGTGGTGCTCATGGCCCAGACATGCAGATCGTGCACGTCCTCGACACCGGGCAAGGCGCGCAACAGGGCATCCACATCGGCAAGGACGAGACTTTCCGGCACGCCGTCGAACAGCAGGTGCAACGACTGGCGGAACAGGCTCCAGGTGCCGGCGATGATTACCAGCGCGATCGCGATGCTGGTCACCGGGTCAAGCCAGGTCCAGCCGGTCAGCAGATACAGTGCGCCGGCAGCCACCACACCGAGCGAAACGAGCGCGTCGGCCGCCATGTGCAGGAAGGCACCGCGAATGTTCATGTCGGATTTTCTGCCGGACATGAACAGCGCCGCAGTCACACTGTTGACCACAACGCCGATGGCGGCGATCACGACTATGGTCATGCCGTCCGCGGCTGGCGGGGATTGCAGCCGATGAAAAGCTTCCCACAGCAGCGAGCCCATCGCCACCAGCAGCAGCACGGCATTGGCGAAGGCGGCGAGTATCGAGGCGCGCAGCCAGCCGTAGGTGTGACGATGGTCCGGCAGCCGGCCCGCCGCCAGCGATGCGATCCAGGCCAGCACCAGCCCGGCGACGTCCGAGAGATTGTGGCCGGCATCGGCCAGCAGGGCGAGCGAACCCACCTTCCAGCCATAGGCCGCCTCGACGATGACGAAGCCGAGATTCAGCGCGATGCCAATGGCAAAGGCCCGGCTGAATGCCGCCGGGCCGTGATGGTGCGAATGTTCGCTCATCCGCGGGGGAGACCTTGTGACATGGCTCAGAACCAGCTTTCCACCTTGGCTCGTGTCGGTACGCCGCCGGCGTGTACCACCTTGTCGTCGATCACCACGCCGGGTGTGCTCATCACGCCATGGACCATGATCTGTTGCAGGTCTTCGACTTTTTCCAGCCGGACCTCCTCGCCTTTGGCCCGGGCGACTTCTTCGATCAGTTTCAACGTGTTCTTGCAGTTGGCACAACCGGTGCCGAGGACTTTGATGTGCTTCATTCTTGACTCCAATAATCAGCAGCAGGAATTCCCCTTGGCGGTCGGCGTGCAGCAGGCGGCCTTGAGAGGTTCAGCGACAAGAGTCGGCGCTGGCGGTGCGGCGACCGCTTTCGCTTCCTCGTTGAAGGCGTGATCCTGCATCTGCCCGGCTTCGTCGCGGATATGGCGCGCGATATCGACCACCATGTCGATCTGCTCTTCGGCAATGCCGAAGCCGCGCAGGCGCTCCAGCTGACACAGGCCGTTCTTCGGATGATTGGCGGCGATGTTGGCGGCGAGCGAGACCATCGCCACGATGGACGGGTGCAAGGGCGAATCCGCCATGGAGGGCTCCTTAAAGAACAGCGTTGAAAACGTAACCGACGATCAGGATGCCGAGCGCGACGACACCGGCGAAAGTGGCGATCAGCGGCAGCTTGAGCACCTTGCGCAGGATGATCATTTCCGGCAGCGAGAGGGCGATCACGCTCATCATGAAGGCCAGCACGGTGCCCAGCGCGGCGCCCTTGCCGATCAGCGCCTCGACGACCGGCAGGATGCCGGCGGCATTGCTGTACATCGGCACGCCGAGCAGCACGGCCGCCGGCAGCGACCACCAGGGCGCATCCTTGCCCATGATCGAGGCCATGAAATCCTGCGGCACATAGCCGTGGATGACAGCGCCCACGCCGATGCCGGCGAGGACCCAGGGCCAGACCTTGCCGACGATATCCCTGACATGCGCGACGCCGGCGTCGATGCGCGCAGCCCAGTGCGTTTCCTCACCGACGTAGTCGGCCGCCTGGCTGGCCTGCATGGCGCGCACCCAGTCTTCGAGATGACGCTCCATGCCGAGCTTGCCGATCACCAGCCCCGCCACGATCGCCACCGTGAGGCCCAGCGCCAGATAGAGCGCGGCGACCTTCCAGCCGAATAGGCCGAACAGCAGGGCCAGCGCCACTTCATTGACCATCGGCGCCGAAATCAGGAAGGAGAAGGTGACGCCCAGCGGCACGCCGGCCGAAAGAAAGCCGATGAATAGCGGTACCGCGGAGCAGGAGCAGAACGGCGTAATGACGCCGAGGCTCGCCGCCATGACGTTGCCGACGCCCAGCCGCTTGCCGGAAAGCAGGGCCCGCGTGCGTTCCGGCGAGACGAAGGTATGCACAACGCCCATCAGGAAGACGATGCCGGTGAGCAGCAGCAGGACCTTGGGCGTGTCGTAGAAGAAGAAATGCACGGCTTCGCCCAGATGCGTCTGGCGGGTCAGGCCCAGTACAGCAATGGCGGCGTCGGCAAAAGGCATCAGGCTGGCATAGGCCGCGATCCACGTGAGGAAGCCGGCACACAGCCAGCCCCAGGGCGGACGGCGCGGACTGTGGCCGGTATCGGTCAAGGCGGTCATGTTGTCTTTTCCCGTTCAGGCGGCACAGCGCTCGGGCCGTCCCGTCATGACTTTCAGCCGCTTGAGATCCGCCTTGAATTCGGCTACGGCACCTTCCGGCAAGGTTTTCAGGAGGGCGGTCGCCCATGCCGGCAATGAAGAAGACAAACAATAGAACATCCACGTTCCCTTGCGCCGCGCTGTCACCACCCCAGCATCTTTCAGCACCGCGAGGTGACGCGAAATCTTGGGCTGGATGTCATCCAGCGCGGCAGTGAGTTCGCATACGCAGAGCTCGCCCTGATCCACCAACAGGGCAAGAATGCGGCGGCGCGTAGTGTCGGCAACGGCGTCGAACATGAGCTGAGCATCCATGACTTTGAATATACGTCTTATCGTATATATGCGTCAAGCAATGTTTGACAGGATTCCTCGATTGATCGCGGGCAACGGGCCAACCCCAGGGCTTAAAGCCCAAAATAGCCAATTCCTATGGAAGGGATCGGAAAATAATCATGGACAGCCCTATATGAAGCGCACACAATTTAATCATCAACTACCTGCAGGGTATCCGGCGCATCAGGGACGCGGTTCGCAACCGCCGGGAAGCGCTTCAGGTAGTGGATGGGTATAGGTAATCGGAAGCGGGCTCGAGCCCGGACATGTCGTAAAGCCATCAACCGTCGCCGGACATCCGGTCAGGCGATACGATCTTCGGCAATCAGGAAAGAGGAGAGAAAAAGATGCACATCGAACCAGGAATTGTTGATGGCGCCAAAATGGTGCTGGGCTACGTTACGGCGACAGGTGCGATCGGCTATTCGGCCAAGCTCGCCCTGGATACCGTCAAGCGGGATGGTGTCGCGCCGCTTGCCGCTCGCGCCTTGATTGCAGCGGTGCTGGTGTTCAGCTTTTTTGAAATCCTGCCGCACTTCCCGGTCGGGGTGTCGGAAGTGCACTTCATTCTGGGTTCGACGCTCTTCCTGCTGCTCGGCGCCGGTCCTGCGGCGCTCGGCTTGGCGCTTGGCTTGCTGGTGCAGGGACTGTTTTTCGCACCCGCCGACCTGCCGCAATACGGCATGAACGTCACCTCCATCCTGGTACCGCTGCTGCTGGTCGATGCGCTGGCACGGCGCGTCATTCCGGCGAACACGGCCTACAAGGATGTCAGCTACGGCCAAGCCCTGAAGTTGTCGACGGCCTACCAGGGCGGTGTAGTCGCCTGGGTCGGCTTCTGGGCGGTGTATGGCAGCGGCATCGGTGCCGAGAACCTGACACAGGTTGCGAGCTTCGGTGCCGCCTACATGTCGGTGGTGGTTGTCGAGCCCCTGCTGGATCTGGCGATTCTGGCTGTCGCCAAGAGCCTGCATCAACTCGCGGAGAGCAAGGTTTTCCAGCCGCGCCTGTATCAGGCTGCCGCCTGACGGCAGGAACGAGGTCTCCGGAACTGTAACCGGAGGCTTCTGCGGGGGCGGGATTGCCGCCCCCGGTTTTCCGACACGGACTTGGATACGTGGGCATTGATTCTGCCCCCGGATCCATTCCGCCTTATTGCACACGAATGGACAACGCCATGAACAAAGCCGACATGAAGGATGCCCTGCTCGCCGCCAAGGACGCAAAAGGCCTGAAGTGGAGCGATATCGCCAAGGCCGCCGGCCTTTCCCCGGAATACACCTGCTCGGCCTGCCTGGGCATGAACCACCTGGACAAGAAACCGGCCGATGCCGTGGCCAAGGTCCTCGGCCTGGGCAAGGAAGTTTCGGCCGCGCTGCAGCGCTTTCCGAAGAAGACCTGGACCCAGACCATCCCCACCGATCCCCTGATCTACCGCTGGTACGAGATCGTCGGCGTGTATGGCGAAACCATCAAGGAAATCATCAACGAGAAGTTC
>JBIJDJ010000016.1:0-28503 GCA_044344175.1 Sulfuritalea sp. | reverse complement strand
TCGGCATAGGCTACTGGCACCGGCGATTCGCGCCGGGTGCGTTCCAGCAGCGCAGCCAGCGCCTCGGGCGGCAGTTCGCGCCGCAGCAGGACCTCGTTGCCGACCACCAGCAATTGGACGACGTCGCAATATTCCTGCGCCAGTTCCAGCGCGCGCCGCAACTGGATCTCGTTGGCCGCCGCGTCGCGCCCGATCCATGCACCGAGCACGACGCGCAGTCCGAGGCGGCGGGCGATCGCCGGCACCGCGTCAAGGCCGTGGTCGAGGCCGTAGGTGCGCACGCAGCCGGTCACCGTCTTGAGCACGCGCAGGTCGGCCTCGATTGCTTCCGGCGCGATGCGCAAAGCCGGGTCGAAGGGCGTGTCACCGGCATGGCGGAAGGGCGCATAGGAGACGCACGGGATTTGCACGCCGGCCGCTTCGGGCAAGGCTGCGGGGCGGCCCTGTCGCATGGCCCACGTCAATGTGACCGCCAGCACGACGCCGAGGATGAGCAGGATGACGATCCGCCGGGCAGCACCCGGGCGTACGGCGGCAGGCTCGGAATCGTGGGGAGGCATCGGTGACGGCGGCGGCAGTGGGCGTAAAAGCAATCGCGGATCCCGCGGGCAGCGCAGGCCTGTGCACCGTAGCACGAAACATCGGCACATCGGCCGCGCGCCGTCCGCTGCTGCGCACCGGCGCCGACGAAGGCAGCGAAGCGGGTGCCGCGCCGCACACCGGTCCCGCCGGCAGCACCGGCGGGCGGACTCCCTCGCCGCCGCCTGCGGGCACCGCCGCACGCTGGCTGGGTGCGCTGGCGATCGCCGCACTGGTGGTGCTGGTCAACATAGCGGTCTGGCGCGCCATGAATCCGCCGCTGCCGGCACCGGACGCGCCGCCGCGGGTCGCCGGGCTCGCCTACAACGCCTTCCAGCGCTGGGAGAGCCCGCTAACCTTGCTCTTTCCGACCCGCGAAGAGCTGAGTGCAGACCTGCGCCGGCTGGCGCCGCTGACATCCCGCCTGCGTACCTACAGCGCCGCCGAGTTTCCCGAACTGCCGGCGCTGGCGCAGCAGTTCGACCTGCGCCTGAGCCTGGGGGTGTGGCTCGACCACCGGCTCGACAACAACGAACGCGAAATCGCGGCGGCGACGCAGGCTGCACAGGCGACCAGGCAGCACCGCAGCGTCGAACGCGTCATCGCCGGCAACGAGACCCAGCTGCACCGCAAGCTGGCGCCCGCCGTGCTCTACGCCTACCTCGACCGGCTGCGCGCCCAGCTGCCGGTGCCGGTGTCGACCGCCGAACCCTGGCATGTCTGGCTGCGCCAACCGGAACTGGCCGAGCATGTCGATTTCATCACCGTGCATCTGCTGCCCTACTGGGAGGGCGTGCCGGTCGAGGCCGCGCTCGACGAGACGCTGCGGCGTTACGCACAGGTGCAGGCGCGCTTTCCGGGAAAACGGATCGTGATCGGCGAGATCGGCTGGCCCAGCGGCGGCGCGGCGGTCGGCGTGGCGCGGCCGACACCCGCGGCGCAGGGCATGTTCGTGCGCTCCTTCCTGGCGCGCGCACAAACGGCGGAGCTCGACTACTTCCTGATGGAGGCCGTCGACCAACCGTGGAAATACGCGACCGAAGGGCAGGTGGGTGCGCACTGGGGCCTGCTGGATGCGGCGCGACGGCCGAAGTTCGAACTTGCCGGTCCGCTCTACACCGACCCCTACTGGCAAACCAAAGTGAGCATCGCCACGGCCCTCGGGCTGGCGGCGATGCTGCCTTTCCTGCTGGCCTTCGCAGGCATGCGGCTGGCCGGCCGCGTGGCGTTCGCGCTGATCGCCCAGGCCGTGGCTTCGTTCGCCGTCCTGCTGGGTACGCTGCCGCTGGACAATTACCTGCGCGCGCCGGATGTCGCCGTGCTGGCGGTGCTGGTGCCGGCGCTGGGTTTCATGGCGGCCATCCTGCTGACGCAGACCCTGGAATTCGCCGAGCTGTTCTGGGAAGGCAGCCTGCGCCGGCGTGCAGCGCCGCGGCCGCTGCCAGCAGCGACGGCGCCACCCTTCGTCAGCATCCACGTGCCCTGTTGCAACGAGCCTCCGGCGATGGTGATCGCCACCATCGACAGCCTGCTTGCGCTGGACTGGCCTGCTTATGAAATCATCATCGTGGACAACAACACCGCCGATGCCGCCCTGTGGCAACCGGTGCAGGAACATGTGCGGCAGCGCCTGGCCGAGCGCGAGGCCGCCGGTCACGGGTACGGCCCGGCGCTGCGCTTCTTCCATCTGCCGGCGCACCCCGGCTTCAAGGCCGGCGCCCTGAACTTCGCGCTGGAACAGACCGCTCCGCAGGCCGCATGGATTGCCGTGGTCGATGCCGATTACCTGGTGCAGCCCGAATGGCTGCGGGCGCTGGCCGGGCATTTCGCCGATCCGACGGTAGGCATCGTGCAGGCGCCGCAGGCCCACCGCGACTGGAACGACCGGCCCCTGCGGCGCATGATGAACTGGGAGTACGAGGGCTTCTTCCGCATCGGCATGCACCACCGCCACGAGCGCGACGCCATCGTCCAGCACGGCACCATGACCCTGATCCGCGCCGCGGCCCTGCGCCGCGCCGGCGGCTGGGACCAGGACTGCATCTGCGAGGACACCGAGCTGGGCCTGCGCCTGTTCCGCCAGGGGCTGCGCGCGGTCTATGTCGATCGGGTATTCGGCGCCGGACTGGTGCCGGCCGACTTCGGCGCCTACCGGCGCCAGCGCCAGCGCTGGGCGCAGGGCGCGATGCAGATCCTGCGCCGGCACGCCGGCGCGCTGTTCGGCCCTTCACCGCTGCGGCGCGGGCAGCGCTACCACTTCGTCGCCGGCTGGCTGCCGTGGATCGGCGATGCCCTGCACCTGGTCTTCAGCCTCGCGGCGATGGCGTGGACCCTAGGCTTTCTCGTCGCGCCGCAGTGGTTCGGCCTGCCGACCGCACTGTTCGTGGTGCCGCTGGCGGTGTTCTTTTTCGCCCGCCTGGTGCTCGGCCCGCTGCTCTACTGGCGCCGCGTGCCCTGTTCGGCGGCAGGCATCGCCGGCGCGGCCCTGGCCGGCATGGGCCTGTCGCACAGCATCGCGCGCGGCATCATCGCCGGGTTGACCGGCCGGCGCGCCGTATTCCATGTCACGCGCCGCGTTGCCACGGCAGCCCCGGCAGCGGCACCGGCGGCGAAGCTGGCAACAGCAGGCAAACGCGGCTGGCTCGCCGACGTGCACGAAGAAGCGGCGCTGCTGCTCGGCCTGCTGGCCTGCATCGCCGCGCTGGCCCTGCACCGCGCGCCCGGCGACACGGCGCTGGCGATGTGGATGCTGGTGCTCGGCATGCAATCCCTGCCCTACGCCGCGGCGCTGGCCTGCGCCCTGCAGTCCCGCGCCGATCAAAGCCGCGACAGTCGCCTGCCGGCCTGATCGCGGCGGCGGCGCGCACAAGAGTCGGCGCTGGCACTACGGCGGCTATTTGGCTTTCGATGCCAGCTTGATAGTTTCGCCGGCGATCATGAAGTAACCGCGGCCGCGGTGGTGCAGGGTGCGCGGGTCCTTGCAGGCGGGATCGATCCAGGCTTTCTGCACTTCGAGGACGAAGAAGTTGTAGCGGTTCAGGAGGCGCGTATCGACCACGCGGCATTCGAGGTTGGCGTAGCACTCGGCGATCAGCGGCGCGGCGACGGTCTTCGCCGGCAGCGGCGTCAGGCCGAAGCGCTTGAACTTGTCCGTGCGCCGGCCTGAGGTGTTGCCGCAGCCGACCACCGCGGCCTTGAGGTCCGCCGTCGGAATGTTGAGCACGCATTGCCGCGTCGCCATCAGCGCGGCGAAGCTGAGGTCGCGGCCGCTGACGACGCAACCGACCAGCGGCGGCTCGAACTCCATCATGGTGTGCCATGACATGGCCATGACATTGGCGCGACCCTTGTGCGCGGTGGTGAGCAGCAGCACCGGCCCCGGTTCGAGCAGGCCATAGACCTTGGACAGGGGATAGGCACGCTTGGTCATGCGCGGAGTTTAGCGGTATCAAATACGCCTTGCGCTGGTATGCTGGCCGTCCGATTCCGCGAGATCCAGACCATGACCGACTTGTTCAAGCCGCTCCAGCTCGGCGCGATCACCGCGCCCAACCGCATCTTCATGGCGCCGCTGACGCGCTGCCGCGCCGGCAAAGGCCATGTGCCGACCGCCCTGATGGCCGAATACTACGCGCAGCGCGCGAGTGCCGGGCTGCTCATCGCCGAAGCCACGATGGCCATGGGCGGCAACTCGTCCTTCTGGCACGAACCGGGGATTTACTCCGCCGATCAGGTGGCCGGCTGGAAGCTGACCACGAATGCCGTGCACGCGGCCGGCGGCCGCATCTTCCTGCAAATCTGGCACGGCGGGCGGGCCTGCCATCCGCTGCTCAACGACGGCGCGCAACCGGTGGCGCCAAGCGCCATCGCGATCACGGGCGACGAGGTGCACACGCCGCAGGGCAAGCAACCGTACGTGCTGCCGCGCGAACTGCGCGACGACGAACTGCCCGCCATCGTCGCCGGCTTCAAAAAGGCGGCCGAGAACGCCAAAGCCGCCGGCTTCGACGGCGTCGAGGTGCATGGCGCCAACGGTTACCTGCTCGACGAGTTCCTGCGCGACGGTGCCAACAAGCGCAGCGGCCCTTACGGCGGCGCCGTGGAAAACCGCGCGCGGCTGCTGTTCGAGGTGATCGAGGCGGTCAGCGCCGTCTGGGGCAGCGACCGGGTCGGGCTGCGCATTTCGCCGCTCAACAGCTACAACAGCATGATCGACAGCGATCCGGTCGGCCTGGCGACCTGGCTCGCCGGCCGACTCAACGATTTCAAGCTGGCTTACCTGCACGCCATGCGCGGCGATTTCTTCGGCCTGCAGAAGGGCGACGCGCTGACGCCGATCCGCGCCAACTACAAGGGCGTGCTGGTCGCCAACATGGGCTACGCGCCGGCCGAGGCCGCCGACGCGGTGGCGGCCGGCAAGATCGATGCGGTGGCCTTCGGCACCGGCTTCCTCGCCAATCCAGATCTACCGGCGCGGATCAAGGCGGGCGCGGCGCTGAACGCGCCGATCGCGGCCACGTTCTACAGCCCCGGTCCGGAGGGCTACACGGACTACCCGACCATGGCTGCGGCCTGATCAACGCGGTCTCGATGCCATGAACATCGAACTGACGCTGCACGAATCCCGCGTCATCGGCTGCCTGATCGAGAAGGAGATCACCACGCCGGAGCAGTATCCGCTGTCGCTCAACGCCCTGACCAGCGCCTGCAACCAGCGCAGCAATCGCGATCCGGTGCTTGACCTGGACGAGGTCGCGGTGCAATCGGTGGTCGATGGCCTGGTGAAAAAGTTCTTTGTCAATGAACACGGCGGCTTCGGCAGCCGGGTGCCGAAGTTCCAGCATCGCTTCTGCAATACCAACTATGGCACGCTGAAGTTCACGCCGCAGGAACTCGGCGTCATTTGCGAACTGTTCCTGCGCGGACCGCAGACACCGGGCGAATTGCGCAGCCACGCCGCCCGGCTTTGCCGCTTTGGCGACGTAACGGAGGTCGAGGCAGTGCTGCAGCAGCTCGCTGCGCGCGAAGACGGTCCTTATGTGATGCGCATGGCCCGAGAGCCGGGCAAGCGCGAATCGCGTTACGCCCATTTGTTCAGCGGCGAACCGAGCGGTGCCGGCGAATACGCAGGCACGGCCACTGGTGACGATGCGGAGCCTCAGGCCGGCGGACGCCTGCAGCAACTCGAAGAACGGGTCGCTGCGCTTGAAGCCGAAGTTTCCGCGCTGAAAAGACGGCTCGAAGATCCGAACGCTTCCTGAGTCGCCGGCGGCAAGACGGCGGAAATCGTCAGGCCGTCATCTTCTCCCGATGCCTGGACTTTCCCCCGCCCGACTCTGAATCCTCGGTCGCTTCGTCGTCGGCATCGCTGAAGCGGACGATGTGCACTCCGGCCGGCAGATCGGACTTGCGGCGGGAAAGCTCCCGCAACCAGGCGTTTCCGGGGGGTGCGAGAACGTCCATCAGGCTCATGGCGCGCTGGGTCATTTGCGGCTCCTGTGCTTCCTGGCTCAAAGCATGGCCGGAATTTCCGTGTCCGGTGTCACGTGCGCCGGATCCACCGGCGACATAAAGGCGAAGGCGCCACCGAGGCAGCGCCTTCGGGCGACTGGAGGGGAGGCCAGCCGCCGGGGGAAGTGCGTCAGCGCGCCAGGTAGCGGCGCGAATCGGCGAGGAATTTGAGGATTACGGTGGGCTGCATGTTCGGCTCCATTGTTGCGTCTGCGGCTGCATCTGCGGTTGAATGAAGTTATAGATGGGGCCCGAACTCATTGGTTCAATGGCGAGTTGCAACAAGTTGTTTCACGGCGGGCACGCGCCGGGGATCTCACGAATCACTGACACGGCCGCGCTGGGCTTTGACTTTTCCGCGCAGGACCTTGCTGTCGACGCGACGCTTTTGCGAACCGCGGGTCGGCTTGGTGGCACGGCGCTGGCGGGGGATGAAGGCGGCCTGGGCGATCAGCTCGCGCAAGCGCTCCAGCGCAGCAAAAGTGTTGCGTTCCAGGCTGCGGAATTGCTGCGCCTTGATCACCACCACGCCTTCGGCCGTGATGCGCTGATCCTTGAATTGCAGCAGGCGGGCCTTGAGTTCCTCGGGCAGCGAGGAGGCGCGGATGTCGAAACGCAGATGCACCGCGTTCGAGACCTTGTTGACGTTCTGGCCGCCGGCGCCCTGGGCGCGAATGGCGGTGAATTCGACTTCATCTTCGCGCAGGAGGGATGCGGTTTCGGCGGTGGTCATGACACAGCCTAGGGCTTCGGCTTGGGCGGCGCGTCGACGTCGAGCGCCTGCCAGCCTTCCAGCCCCAGCTTGTTCAGGGTCTCAATATTGCGCTCGTAGATGTCCGCCGCATCGGGAAAAGCGGCCGTGGCGCGCGCCAGGCTGGCTTCGCGAATCAAGTGCAGCGTCGGGTAGGGCGCACGGTTGGTATGGTTGGCGATGTCGTCGGGCTCGGCATCGGCAAACACGTAGTCGGGATGAAAGCTCGCCACCTGCAGGATGCCGACCAGCCCCTGGGTGCGCAGCACGACTTCCACCAGATCAAGGAAATTCGCGAAATCGTCAAAGGCTGTCAGCACATCGGGCGTGATCAGCAAGGTGGTGTCGGTGTCTTCGGGGGCGGTTTCGGTGAGGAATTTCAGCTCGCGTTCGAGATCGTCGAGCAGGGCCTCTTCGGTGCGCGCCGCGCTGACGACGTAGCGCACCTGACCCTTGACGTGCACGCTCTTGGCGAAGGGGCAGAGGTTGAGGCCGATCACCGCGCGCTCCAGCCACTTTCGCGTCGTGGCGATGATTTCGTCGGACATGGAAACTCGGCCTTGGCGAGAAAAAGTCGGCGCTGGCGAGACGGCGCAGCGGCGCTCAGCCGGCCTGATACAGGAGCCGGCGTTCTTCCGCCTGCAGCGCCAGCTTGACTTCTTCCAGCACCGCGTCGACGTCGGCGATGCGATGCTCGACTTCGATGCGGCCGGTCAGCCCGGTCTCCGGCGTCAGGTTGCCTGCTTCGTAAAGCCGCCAAATTTCCTTGCCGTAGTCGCTGTCGATCAGCTCGGGTGCGAAACGGCCGAAGTAGCTGGCGAGGTTGGCGACGTCGCGTTCCAGCATGGCACCGGCGCTGCTGTTGCCGGCCGCGTCGACCGCCTGCGGCAAGTCGATGATGACCGGGCCGTGGCTGCCGACCAGGATGTTGTACTCGGACAGGTCGCCGTGGATGATGCCGGCGCACAGCATGCGCACCACCTGCTTGAGCAAGCCGGCGTGGAATTCAAGCGCCTGCTCCGGCGAAAGCTCGATATCGTTGAGGCGCGGCGCCGGCTGGCCGTCAGCATCGGTCACCAGCTCCATCAGCAGTACGCCCTCGTGGCAGATGTAGGGCTGCGGCACGCGCACGCCGGCAGCGGCCAGACGATACAGGGCGTCGACCTCGGCGCTTTGCCAGGCTTCTTCCTGCATCTGGCGCCCGTAGCGACTGCCTTTTTCCATGGCGCGCGCCTGCCGGCTGTTCTTGGTCTTGCGGCCTTCCTGGTAGGACGTGCTCTTGCGGAAACTGCGCTGTTTGGCGTCCTTGTAGACCTTGGCGCAGCGGATCTCTTCGCCGCAGCGGACGATATAGACCGTCGCCTCCTTGCCGCTCATGAGCTGGCGCAGAACCTCGTCGACGAGTCCTTCGGTCACAAGCGGCTGGAGTCGCTTCGGAGTTTTCATCCTAAAACCTCACCACAGAGACACAGAGGCACAGAGAAAAGCAGGGAATCAATCGGTTGTTGATTCGATACCGCTCACCCGGCAGGAAGCTGCCAGAGGCATGGCAAGCGCGTGTTTGTTCTATGTGCTCTCTGTGCCTCTGTGGTTCAACTGAATTTTCCAGATTCATTCAGCCACCCTTGTCGCTCAGCAAATGCACCTTCACCTTCTTGCCCTTGATGGTGCCGGCCGACAGCTTGCGCTGCGCGTCCTTCGCGATGCCGCGCGCGACGGCGACATAGGTGCTGGTGTCGGTGACGTTGATTTTGCCGACCTGCTCCTTGCTGAAGCCGGCTTCCCCAGTCAGCGCGCCGAGCACGTCGCCGGGCCGGATCTTTTCCTTGCGCCCGCCGAGGATCAGCAGCGTGACCATCGGCGGCATGAGCGGCGGCTGTCGCTGTCCCGGCGCTGCCTGCAACTCGCTGAGCAAGTGCCACTCGATTTCATGGCCCAGCGCCTTCTCGATGTTGTCGACGCGCGTCATCTGGTTACCGCTGACCAGGCTGAAGGCCCAGCCGGCCTGGTCGACGCGCCCGGTACGGCCGATGCGATGGACGTGGATTTCGCTGTCCGGCGTGACATCGACATTGATCACCGCTTCGAGCTGGTCGATGTCGAGGCCGCGCGCGGCGACGTCGGTGGCCACCAGCACCGAGCAGCTGCGGTTGGCGAACTGGATCAGGACCTGGTCGCGTTCGCGTTGTTCCAGTTCGCCGTGCAGGGCCAGGGCGACGAAGCCTTCGGCGCGCAGGACCTGCAGCAGGTCGCGGCATTGCTGGCGCGTATTGCAGAAGGCCAGCGTGCTGACCGGCCGGTAGTGCTTGAGCAATAGCCCGACCGCCGCCAGCTTCTGGTCGGAGTCGACCTCGTAGAAGCGCTGCCGGATCTTGTTGGCTTCGTGCTGTTCGGGCAGGGTGATGCGCTGCGGCTGGCGCAGAAACTGCTGGCTCAGCTTGGCAATGCCTTCTGGATAGGTGGCGGAGAAGAGCAGGGTCTGGCGTGTTCTGGGGCAGGCCTTGGCGACGAAAACAATGTCGTCGAAAAAACCCATGTCCAGCATGCGATCCGCTTCGTCCAGCACCAGGGTATCGAGTGCCGACAGGTCGAGGCTCTCGCGCTGCAGGTGGTCCATGATCCGCCCCGGCGTGCCGACCACGACGTGGGCGCCGTGCTCCAGACTGGAAATCTGCGGCCGCATGGTGCTGCCACCGCACAGGGTCAGCACCTTGATGTTGTCTTCGCCACGGGCCATGCGCCGGATTTCCTGGGTCACCTGGTCGGCCAGTTCCCGCGTCGGACAAAGCACCAGTGCCTGCACCGCGAAGCGGCGCGGATTCAACTTGGCCAGCAGGCTCAGGGCGAAGGCCGCGGTCTTGCCGCTGCCGGTCTTGGCTTGCGCGATCAGGTCTTGCCCGGCCAAAGCGGGCGGCAGGCTGGCGGCCTGGATCGGCGTCATCTGCAGGTAACCCAGGTGTTTCAGGTTAGCCAGCGTGGCCGGCGCCAGCGGCAGGTGATCGAACGAGAGGTTCGTTGCGCTGTTGTCAGGCGCCCGCGCGAAAGGCGTGGAGGGTGCTGGAGAGGCTTCGGTCATGCGCGATTATAAAGGCGCCCAACGCGGACGCCCTGAATCATTGCGGGCTAATCGACGTGCGGCAACACGATGCGGCGATTGCAGGTATCAGGCCTTAACTATGGTCCAAACTGGTTTCGCGCTCCGCCATGTCTTACTGTGGCTGGCGGGCCGGCGGCGCCACGGCTGCCGAGATATGCGATGTCAGTTCGCGATCGACCAGGATCAATCGGGCCAGCAAACTGCCCCTGTCGAAGTCCATCGCACAGGCGCGCAACGATGCCAGCTGCGCCAATACACGATCATGCATCTCACAATGAAGCGGGTCGGTATGACCTGTCAGGCATTCCATTAGCGCTTCCTCGCTGCGGAAGCTGGCATTGGTGCATTCAACAAGCCGGTCCAGCGCCTCAACGAGGTGTTCGCGGGACTGCTTTTCGAGGTACATGCGGAGCACTTCAACCTGGGCATCGACGAGTTCGTGGCGAATCTCGCTTACGGGCTTCCCGGAGAACCTGTCGGCAGTAAACGCAAAGCCGGCGTATTTCATGGGCGCAACTGCAACAACAGTTCTTGACGATGACACGTTTTTCGCCTCCCGGGAATTCAGATCAAATCACCTGCCGGTCATCCAAGAATAGCCACTTATTCCAGATCGGCAAATTTTAAAAAAGGGTCGCCGGACCCCACCAGCGGCGTGGCTCATTTAGGGCTGCGGCTTCAAGCACTTGCGCCATCTTTACGGCGCGCCGCTTGTTCGAGACGGGTCTTTTCAGCGATTACCTTGTTTGCGTAAGTCTGCTCGCTGTCGTCAATGGCGCCGGCGTAGTATTGCAGGCCTTCCATCAGGCCGCCCTGGCGCTGAATGGCTTCCTGCAGGATCCGGGCGCCTATTTGTACGTTGGTCACCGGGTCGAAAAATCCCCGGCTGCCAACGTCTTTTGGCAGCTTTTCCTGATGGTAGCGGGGAATGATCTGCATCAGGCCTTGGGCACCCATGGGACTCTGTGAGATCGGATTGAAGCGGGATTCGATGCTGATCACGGCGATGATCAGGAGCGGATCAAGACGCAACTCGCGTCCGGCGGCCTGCGCGGCTTCAAAAGCCGGCAGCAGGGCTTCCGGAGACACCCGGTAGCGTTGGGTGACCTGATCGAGTACGGCCGTCATGGCGGGTGTCAGGCGCTGCGGGGCGCGTTCCGCCCCGCGCGTGGCTGCGGGTACTTCAACCGATACCTGGAAGTCAGATCTCGCGGCCGTGGTGGACCGAAAAAGTCCGGTGCTGGCGGTCAATCCGCCGGCAATGACAAAAATCAATGCCAAGCCTGCAATTACCAGGTCGATATGCAGATAGTGAAGGATGGCGCCGGTACCGCGTTCCATGAAATTTCGAGCAGAGAGTGTTGCAAACATGGTTTCTCCTTTGCTGTTGCCTGCGCGCCATCCATGCCGGGATTAACCAGAGAATTTCGGGATGGCCTGCAAATGGGACTTGAAACAAATGACTAAGCGACTGCGGGTTGCTTGAAAGCGCCCCTGGGCTTGGAGCTTGGACCCCTGAACATGGGGCACGATTCCGGCCTGCGCGGCCAACCGGGGATGGGCGATGGTTCGCCACATATAAATCCGGCCCTTTTCAGGGCCGGGGAAGAACAGGCTGGCAGAGAGCTTAGGCTGCTTTCTTGCCGGCTTTTTTCGAGGTCATCGCGGCAGTTGCTGCGCCAAGATTGGCTTCGGCAATTTCGGTGGCTTGCTTGGCAGCCTTGCTCATGCTTTCATAGGCCGAGTTTGCGGCGGAAATCGCCGAGCGAAGTGCGTTCACCGCCAGGTCCGAACCCGCCGGAGATGTCTTGACCGCCTTGTCGAGTGCCAGGCCAAGGTTCTTGTTTAGTTCGGAAACCTGGGCTTCGACTACTTGCGACAAAGCCTCGTGGGTTTGGGTGGCGATCTCATAAACCCTGCGGGAATAGTCGGTAGCTTTCTCCGCGTCAGGTTGAGCCAGGGATTTTTGCATCGAGACCAGCGCCTCTACGTCCTTCACGGCGAGCAGAGCGCGGGTGTTGGCCGCACTGTCTTCGACGAAGGTGCGGGCAGCGTTCAGATTCAGGGCGGCCAGACGCTCGGCGCCGGCGAAGGTCGCACTGGCGATGGTCATGAAAGTTTCGACGCCGGCCTTGTTGCTGCTGGCGAATTGCTCGGATACCTTGTACATGGTGATCTCCTGAAGAGTGGTGGAACCGTTAAGAATGCACGAACTTGGTTCCCTGCGAATACTCAAAAACCGGAATGGTGCACCGCAATATTGCTTCATTCTACGTCGCGAACCACTTTTGTCAAGGTAAATTTGTTGCGACGCAACAATTATTGACACGAACCCTGTCAGCGAGTAACAGCCCGCCTCGCCCGAGTTGTCAAAAAAAACCCGATACCGCAGTACCGGGTTAATCCAATCCTTGCGGATCGGAGGAGGAGAGTTTCATCTTAAGGCTACCGATCGCCGCTGATTAGGCGCTGGCCTCTAAGAATCCTCCGCCCCAACAGTTCCACCACAAATTTAGACGTCGATATTCCTGGCGTAGAGCGCATTCGATTCAATGAAAGCCCTGCGCGGCTCAACGTCATCTCCCATCAGCGTCGTAAAGATCTCATCGGCGGCAATGGCGTCGTCGATCTGCACCCGCAGCAGGCGACGCACGGCGGGATCCATGGTCGTTTCCCACAACTGCCCCGGGTTCATTTCCCCCAGGCCCTTGTAGCGTTGCTTGGCCAGACCCCGCTCGACTTCGTTAAGCATCCATTTCATGGCATCGGCGAAACTTGTTACTGCCAGCGATTTTTCGCCGCGGCGAATCACCGCGCCTTCACCCATGAGACCGGAAATCATTTGCGCGGTGCGGCGGATCTGAAGATAGTCGCCCGAAAGCAGGAAATCTTCGTCTATGCGCCCTGTCCGCAGGTTGCCATGACGCATGCGGATCACGACCAGCATCCAGCGTTCGTGCTTGTCATCGAAGCGTGCCTCGATGCGAACCGCCGGCGAAAGATACGCAGTAATGCGCTCCGCGCTGTCGCGCGTGACGGCTTCGCTCGAGGTGTCGACAGCGATATCGTGCGCCAGAAGGGCGTGTAGCACTTCACCATCGATGAAATCGGTGACGCGCGTGATTACAGCTTCCGAGAGCAGGTAGGCCCGCGCCAGCGCACCCAGCGCTTCGCCTTCAACCGGCGCTGCCCCCGTCCGCGGCGTCAGCTGCGTTCCATCCAGGGCGAGGCGCAGCAGATGCTGATTGAGTTCGTGGTCATCCTTGATATAGGTCTCGCTCTTGCCGTGCTTGATCTTGTACAAGGGCGGCTGGGCGATATAGATGTGCCCGCGCTCGACCAGTTCCGGCATCTGCCGATAGAGGAAGGTCAGCAGCAGGGTGCGAATGTGCGCACCATCGACATCGGCGTCGGTCATGATGATGATGCGGTGATAGCGCAGCTTGGCGATATCAAAGTCTTCGGCGCCGATACCGCAACCCAGCGCGGTCACTAGGGTAACGATCTGCTCGCTGGAGATGACCTTGTCGTAACGGGCCTTTTCGACATTCAGCACCTTGCCGCGCAAGGGCAGGATCGCCTGGAATTTCCGGTCACGTCCCTGCTTCGCCGAACCGCCGGCGGAATCGCCCTCGACGATGTAGATCTCGCACAGCGCCGGATCTTTTTCCTGGCAGTCCGCCAGTTTGCCGGGCAGGCCCAAGCCGTCAAGGACACCTTTGCGGCGCGTCATGTCGCGCGCCTTGCGCGCTGCCTCACGGGCACGGGCGGCTTCGACGATCTTTCCGGTTATGATTTTGGCATCAAGCGGACGCTCCAGCAGGTAGTCGGCGAGCTTTTGCGCAACCACCTCTTCAATCGCTGGACGCGCTTCCGAGGAAACCAGCTTCATCTTGGTTTGCGAGGCGAACTTCGGATCAGGCATTTTTACCGACAGCACGCAGGCCAGACCCTCGCGCATGTCATCGCCTGTGATCTCGACCTTGGCTTTCTTGGCGATTTCGTTTTCTTCAATGTACTTGTTGATGACGCGGGTCATCGCCGCGCGCAGACCGGTCAGGTGAGTGCCGCCATCGGACTGGGGAATGTTGTTGGTGAAGCAAAGCACCTGCTCGGCGTAGGAGTCGTTCCATTGCATGGCGACTTCGACGTCGATGTTGACGCCGTTCTGTACTGAAACTCCGGAAGAGTGAAAGACGGCCGGATGCAGCACGGTCTTGGTGCGGTTGATGTACTCGACGAAGCCCTTGACGCCGCCGGAGAAGGCGAAATCCTCCTCCTTTACGTTGCGCTGGTCGATCAGCTTGATCTTGACGCCGTTGTTGAGGAAGGACAGCTCGCGCAGGCGCTTGGCAATGATGTCATAGTGATACTCGACGTTGCCGAAGATCTCGTCGTCTGCCATGAAATGTACTTCAGTGCCTCTTTTCTCGGTATCGCCGAGAACCTTCAGCGGCGATACCTCGACACCGTTCTGTATTTCAAGCAGGCGATCGACGGCGTGCCCGCGATTGAATTCCATCAGGTACTTCTTCCCATCGCGCCTGATCAACAGCCGCAACCATTTGGACAAGGCATTGACGCAGGAGACGCCGACGCCATGCAAACCACCGGAGACTTTGTACGAATTCTGGTTGAACTTGCCGCCGGCATGGAGTACGCACATGACGATCTCGGCGGCCGAGCGCCTGGGCTCGTGCTTGTCGTCGAATTTTATGCCGGTGGGTATGCCGCGACCGTTATCGGTGACCGAAATCGAATTGTCGGTATGGATGGTGATGACGATGTCGTCGCAGTGACCGGCCAGTGCTTCATCAATTGCATTATCGACAACTTCGAACACCATGTGATGCAAACCGGTGCCATCGGATGTGTCACCAATGTACATCCCGGGGCGCTTTCTTACGGCCTCCAGGCCTTCGAGTTGTTGGATGCTTGATTCGTCGTAGGCTGGGGCGGTGTTGCTTTCTATCATGGGGTTCTTTTCGTTGTTTATGTCAGATGCGCATCGGCATCACGACGTACTTGAACGTCTCATTGCCGGGCAATACAAAAAGTGCGCTTGAGTTGGCATCGGCGAGATGCAGCTCGATGGTTTCGTTGTTGACGTTGTTCAGGACATCGAGCAGGTAGGTGACATTGAAACCGACGTCTAGGGCGTCACCGCTGTAGTCGATTTCAATTTCTTCCTGTGCTTCTTCCTGTTCGGCATTGCTGGAAATGATCTTGAGACTTCCGGGGCCGAGGACCAAACGCACACCACGAAACTTTTCGTTGGTGAGGATGGCGGCACGTAAAAGTGAATGCAAGAGCATGTTGCGCGAAAGCTTGATTAATTTGCTGTGATGCTGCGGGATGACTCGTTCATAGTCGGGAAACTTGCCGTCGATAAGTTTCGAGATAAGTTCGATGCCGCCAAAACTGAACCGGGCCTGGGTAGGTGTCAGGGTGATTTCAAGCGGATCATCGTTGTCCGCCAACTGGCGAGAGAGTTCCAGTACCGTCTTGCGCGGAAGAATTACTTCGATGGGCGTCGGCGCTTCGGGCAGGACTTCGGCGGCATAGGCAAGTCGATGCCCGTCTGTGGCGACCATGCGCAATTCGTTACCCTTCGCCACTAGAAGTAAACCGTTCAGGTAGTAGCGGATATCCTGCTGCGCCATGGCGTATTGAACCAGCGCAAGCAGGCGTTTCATTTGTTTTTGTGTGATCAGGAGCCGGGAGGGTTGCCCGTCAGCGGTGCTCATGCGCGGAAAATCTTCAGCCGGCAAAGTCTGCAGGTTGAAGCGGCTTTTCCCGGCCTTGAGCTGCAAACGTTTATCGTCAAGCGCCAGACTGACTTCCGCAGTCTCCGGCAGGGAACGCAGAATATCCTGCAGTTTCCTCGCGCCGACAGTCATCGCGGCCTTTTCTGTTCCGATCGTCGGAGTCTGGGTTGTTATCTGAATCTCGATATCGGTCGCCAGCAAGGTAAGTTTTTCGCCATCTTTTTCCATGAGAACGTTGGAAAGAATAGGCAGTGTGTGGCGTTTTTCCACAATACCGCATACCGACTGCAAAGGCGAAAGCAGTTGATCGCGTGGACCTTTAAATAGGATCATATATAAATCTCTTAAGATTATTAAGGGAGACTTTTTTCTGTGGATAAGCGGTATTTTTATTGTAAATACAATTAATTATAACGTGGATAAGTAGGGTAAAAGCAGCTTGGTTTGGATGTGAATGATTGTGGATATGTTTGGTGATGACCGGGGAAAAGGAGGTTATCCACAATTATTCACTATCTTGTTGTATGGAACGAATCACAGCCTAACCTTTGATTGTTTGCATAAGGACATGCAGGTCGTTATTCAGCCGGGTGTCCTTTCCGCGCAAGTCTATGATGGTGCGGCATGCGTGCATTACCGTGGTGTGGTCACGACCGCCAAAGGCTTCGCCGATCTCGGGAAGGCTATGTGATGTGAGTTCCCTGGTAAGCCACATGGCAACCTGGCGTGGCCGGGCTATGGCACGGGTGCGTTTTTGCGAGTACATGTCCGCGACTTTTATTTTATAAAAGTCGGATACTGTTTTTTGTACAAGTTCCAGGGATATCTGCCGGTTGGTCGCGCCGATGATGTCGCGCAGTGCTTCCCTGGCGACTTCGAGGTTGATCTCACGCCCGTGGAATCGGGCGTAAGCGACCACGCGATTGAGAGCACCTTCAAGTTCCCTGACGTTGGAGCGGAGATTTTTTGCAATAAGAAACGAGACCTCGTCTGAAATGACGATCTGCTCCGCCTCGGCTTTCTTCTTGAGGATGGCAATGCGCATTTCGAGTTCGGGGGGTTCGATGGCGACGGTAAGGCCCCAGTCGAAACGTGATACGAGGCGCTCTTCAAGGCCTTGGACATCTTTCGGGTAGGTATCGCAGGTGATGATAATTTGCTTTTTTGCCTCAATGAGCGCGTTGAAGGCGTAAAAGAATTCTTCCTGGGTTCGATCCTTTCGATTGAAAAACTGGATGTCATCAATCAGGAGAAGATCAAGCGAACGGTAGTAGCGCTTAAAAGCTTCACGCGAATTTTGCTGGAAGGCTCGCACGACGTCAGAGAAATAGTCCTCAGCGTGAACATACCGTACTTCCAAAGTCGGATTGGCGGTATAGATCGAGTTGCCAATCGCGTGAATCAGATGTGTCTTGCCCAAGCCGACCCCGCCATAAATAAACAGGGGGTTGTAGGAGATTCCAGGATTCATCGCTACCTGCAGCGCAGCCGCTCGAGCCAGGTCGTTGGCGCGCCCGGTAACTAGGGTATCGAAGGTAAATTCAGCGTTGAGTCTGGTTTTTTCGTATTCGGGATCACCCGATCTGCCTGGTTTAACGGCCGCGACCGGTTTCACTGGTGGTGTTTCGTCGGTGCCATGTGTGACAGCAGGCAGATCTGCAGCAGCGTCGGCTACGGCAAGATTGATGCTGATCGGAGTGGAAAAAAAATCCTGCCCGAGGGCCTCAATTTGCCCCAGATAGCGTTCCCGCACCCATTGCATGACGAAGCGGTTGGGAGCAACCAGGCGAAAATGGGTCGGGCCGGCTTCATCGCTTTCCAGGCGCAAACCTTTTATCCACGTGTTGAACTGCTGTGCAGGAAGCTCCTGCTCAAAGCGGTTCAGACAGGCAGACCAGAATTCACTCATTGCAATAGGATAGATTCGAGACCAAAGTCGGCGGGATATGCTGTTGGTGCAATACTCTTGTTGTGCCGCCCACTTGTGTCGGGTGGAGGCAGCATTCTAGCCGTTTCGCCAATAGTTATCCACAGCCATGGCAATTGTTGCCCTTGACAAAACCGCGGTAAAACGCTGTAATCCGCCGCTTTTGTTAATTTAAGGGATATTGCCATGAAACGCACCTACCAGCCTTCGGTTGTGCGCCGTAAGCGCACCCACGGCTTCCTCGTGCGCATGCGTACCCGCGGTGGTCGTGCTGTTATTCGTGCACGTCGTGCCAAGGGCCGTCATCGTCTCGCCGTCTGAACACAGTACTTCGTTTCGCTCAGAGCAGCGCCTGCATCGGCCGGGAGAATTTTCAGCCGTCATGGCGGCTCGACGGGTTGTACGCGGTGCGTGTTTTGATCTTCATTTTCGCCAGACGGATACAGCAAGTAGAGCGCGGATAGGATTGATCGTGCCGAAGCGCCTGGCACGAGCTGCATCGTTGCGTAACGCAATCAAGCGACAGGGACGGGAGGCGTTCCGTCTGGTAGCGTTTGCAATCCCGCCATGCGATCTGGTCTTGCGCTTGACGCGGCCGGTTCTGGGTGTCAATGCCAGAGATAGTGTGCAGCGAAAAATTTGGCGTGCGGAGATTGAAACGCTCTTGAGGCACTTTCTGACGTGATCGCAACGAGATCCTTGCTTGTCCTGCCGCTGTTGTGGCTGATCCGCGCCTACCAGCTGGCGATCAGCCCCATGTTAGGCAACCGTTGCCGGTTTTACCCGAGTTGCTCCGAGTACTCCATGGAAGCTCTGCGCCGCCACGGTTTGTTAAGAGGTTTATGGCTGGCCGTGCGGCGGCTAGGACATTGTCATCCATGGCATCCGGGCGGATTTGACCCGGTTCCTTGAATTTCTGCATTTCTGACCTGAATCACTGCCGAGACAGTAATGGATAATCGACGATTGATCCTGCTTTTGGTGTTCAGTTTTTCGCTGATCATGCTTTGGGACGCTTGGCAAAAACAGGGTCAGCCGAAGCTGGTGCCGGCGACAACGACAGCTGTGCCCGCGGCCGGGGCCCCGCCTGGCGTGGTGCCAACGCCTACTTTGCCGCCATTGGCCAACGGGGCGACCCCGGCAGCAGTTCCGCCGGCTGGTGTTGCGGTTGCACCGGGATCCTCGACCGCAAAGATCCGGACCGACCTGTATGTGGTCGATATTTCGTCACAGGGCGGCGACATTACGCGCCTTGAATTGGTTCGCCATCCCGAGACCGAAGACAAGGCCAAGCATTTCGTGCTGTTCGATAACGGCGCCAGGCATATCTATCTGGCCCAATCCGGGGTGATCGGTGAAGGTCTGCCGAACCACAAAACAGAGTGGAAGCTTGCGGCCGGCGAGCATGTGCTCAAGGACGGTGAGCAGAAGCTCGAATTCCGTCTTGAGGCGAATAGTGCAAGCGGCGGCAAGGTATCGAAAACCTATGTCTTCCATCGTGGCAGCTACCAGATCGAGGTATTTCAGGAGGGAGCGACTCCGGGAGCCCATGCCTACTACCAGTTCACCCGCGACGGCAAGCCGGCAGAGGGTCAAGGCAGCTCGATGATGATGGGGGTAACGACATTTACCGGCCCCGCCGTATTTACCGAGAAGGACAAGTACCAGAAGGTCGAGTTCGCCGATATCCTGAAGAACAAGGCCAAGTTTGCGGAGAAAGCCGATAACGGCTGGCTGGCGATGGTACAGCATTACTTTGTCGCGGCCTGGTTGCCGCCTGCCGGCGCGCCCCGCGAGTTTTATATGCGCAAGGTTGGCGAAGACCTGTACTCGGGAGGCGTTATTCTCCCGGTCACAGCGGATGGCAAGAGCGCGATAACGCTGTATGCCGGCCCGCAGGAGCAGGACAAGCTTGAGAAGGTCGCCCCGGGGCTTGACCTGGTGGTTGACTACGGCTGGCTGACAGTGATAGCGGCGCCGCTGTTCTGGATCCTGGGTGCGATTTACAAGCTGGTCGGCAACTGGGGCTGGGCCATCATCGGCCTGACGATGTTGCTGAAAATGGTGTTCTTCCCCCTTTCGGCTGCTAGTTACAAGTCGATGGCGAAGATGCGAGTGCTAACACCAAAACTGGTGAAGCTCAAGGAAACCTATGGCGACGACAAGCAGCGCCTGAACCAGGAAATGATGGCCTTGTACAAGAGGGAGAAGGTGAATCCCCTCGGCGGCTGCCTGCCGGTGTTGGTGCAGATTCCGGTCTTCATTGCACTCTACTGGGTGTTGCTGGGAACGGTGGAGATGCGTGGCGCACCCTGGATACTTTGGATTACCGATTTGTCTGCGCCTGATTCATTATTTGGAACGCTGCCACTTATCAATATTACAGTTGGTCCGTTGCCGCTGCTTATGGGTGCGACGATGTTCATCCAGACCAAACTGAACCCGACGCCGCCGGACCCGATCCAGGCCAAGGTCATGCTCTGGATGCCGATTATGTTTACCTTTATGTTCTTGGGTTTCCCGGCCGGCCTGGTTCTCTACTGGACGGTGAATAACATCCTGTCGATCGCGCAGCAATGGCAGATCACGCGCCTTGTCGAGGCCGGGGAAAAGAAGTAGCCGAGATTCCGGTCCCGCGGGGCCGGAGAATTTGTCGGCGCGTATCGCGCTGACTCCAGGAGGGCCGGATGGTACAGCCGCGCACCGGAATCATCGCTGCCATCGCCACGGCCCCCGGCCGCGGCGGCATCGGGGTGGTACGGGTATCCGGTGCGGGCTTGCAGTCTTTTGCCGAGGCACTGACCGGCAAGCAGCCGCTGCCACGCCACGCCACGCTCAGCAGCTTTTTCGGGTCCGACGGAGTGGCCATCGACCTGGGAATCCTGCTGTATTTCCCGGCACCTCACTCCTTCACTGGTGAAGATGTGCTGGAACTGCAGGGGCACGGCGGTCCGGTGGTGCTACAGATGCTGCTGGCACGCTGCCTGGAACTGGGTGCCCGCGTGGCGGAGCCGGGCGAATTCTCGCAGCGAGCTTTTCTCAATGACAAGCTGGATCTGGTACAGGCGGAAGCGGTCGCCGATCTGATCGAGGCGGGAACGGCTGCCGCAGCGCGCTCGGCATTGCGTTCGCTGTCCGGCGAGTTCTCGCGCGAAATCAATCGGCTGGTGGCGCGCCTTACCGAGTTGCGCATGCTGGTCGAAGCAACGCTGGATTTCCCCGAGGAGGAAATCGATGTCCTCAGGGATACGGATGCGGCCCAGCGCCTTGCCGGTATTTGCGCCGACTTGTCCTCGCTGCTGGCGCGCGCGCGCGCCGGGAGCCTGCTGCGTTCCGGTCTGCATGTGGTGCTGGCGGGCTTGCCCAATGTAGGCAAATCTTCCTTGCTGAATCGTCTGGCCGGCGAGGAGCGCGCGATTGTCACCGAGGTGGCCGGCACGACCCGTGACGCCGTGCGCGAAACGATTCAGATCGAGGGCATTCCGCTGCACATCATCGATACGGCAGGATTGCGTGAAACCGAGGATGTGGTGGAAAAAATTGGCGTCGAGCGTGCCTGGCGCGAAATAGAGCGTGCTGACGTCGTGTTGCAACTGCTCGATGCGCGCTGCGGGGAAACGCCCGCGGACCATGCGATCGCCGTGCGTCTTCCCGCAGGTATCGAGCGTATTGTGGTGGAGAACAAGTGCGATCTGGCCGGCGCGGCTGCGGCGCGCTTCACGGAGGCTGGCCACGTGCATTTGCGTCTGTCGGCAAAGAGCGGCGAGGGGATGGCCCTGCTGCACGATGAACTGCTGCGGGTGGCCGGCTGGAGCGGGCATGGCGAAGATGTGGTGCTGGCTCGCGAGCGCCACCTCGAAGCACTTGGAGTTGCCGCAGAAAAGTCGGCGCTGGCGAAACGGCGACTGGATCAGATCGAGCTCTGCGCGGAAGAGCTGCGCTTGGCCCAGGAGGCGCTGTCACGCATTACCGGCGAGTTCACGGCCGACGACTTGCTCGGGGAAATATTCTCGCGCTTCTGTATTGGCAAATAAAAGACTGATGTGGTGGAATTCGATCTGATCCTGCTGTTGACGGCAGCACTGTTTGCCGGCTTCATCGATGCCGTGGCTGGCGGCGGCGGCCTGATCCAGGTGCCGGCGCTGCTCGTCGCCTTGCCGGCTGAATCTCCGGCAACGGTATTCGGCACCAACAAGCTGTCCAGTATTTTCGGTACGGGCAATGCGGCCGTTCGTTACGCGCGTCGAATTGCCCTGCCGTGGAGCATTGCCTTGCCGGCAGCCGCTGCCGCCTTTGTTTTTTCCTTTGCCGGCGCCATGGCGGTGGCGTGGCTGCCGAAAGGCGTGGTGCGACCGCTGGTGCTAGGTTTGTTGGCGCTGGTCCTGGTATATACGGTGATAAAGCCTGATTTCGGTGCGGTATCCGGGCCCAGATTGGCGCCTGGATTGGAGCGGCAATGGGCGCTTTGGGTGGGTGCTGTGCTGGGTTTCTACGATGGCTTTTTCGGGCCCGGTGCGGGCAGTTTCATGATTTTCGCTTTCGTGCACTGGTTCCGGCTGGATTTCCTGCATGCGTCGAGCGCCGCCAAGGTAGTGAATTTTTCGACCAATGCGGCGGCGCTGGCCTACTTTGCTCCGAGCGGGCATGTGCTTTGGGTTACCGGGTTGGCGATGGCGGTATTCAATATTGCCGGGGCCCTGCTTGGTGCGCGCCTCGCTTTGCGCCATGGCAGCGGTTTTGTGCGGTGGATTTTTATTCTGGTGGCTTCGGTGCTGATCGCCCGGCTTGGCTATGACACCCTGGCCTGACCGCGGTTGCGCCCGACAATTTGACCGGGTGACGTAAATACTGCGGTGGCCGGACCGGCGCCAGACGGTTTGATGATTCGCTGCTGGCGGGGCGGCAAGCCGGATGCGGCGAACACAAGACCAATGTTTCACGTGAAGCAATTCCCCTTGTTTCACGTGAAACAGCAAGGGTTTGACGGTCGGTCTTTGCTGTGCGTGCAGTGCTTGGCGCCGATCAAGCCGGTTCCCGGGTTTTTGAGGCTGTGTTTTTGGAGTGAGAGGCGTATGATTGCGCCTCTTTTTAGTACCGGCACAGCCTCGGCGAGCTGAGGTTGGCCTTCTTTGAAACCGTTTCTTGTTTTGGGCGCCCGGCGTGCAGAGTTCGGCTTCGTTCGATGTGATCGTGATTGGTGGCGGCCACGCCGGCACCGAGGCGGCGCTGGCAGCCGCACGGTCAGGTGCGCGGACGCTGCTGCTGACGCACAACATCGAGACCTTGGGCGCCATGTCCTGCAACCCGTCAATCGGTGGTATCGGCAAGGGTCACCTGGTCAAGGAGGTTGATGCGCTCGGCGGCGCGATGGCAGCAGCTGCTGACGAGGCCGGCATCCAGTTCCGCATCCTGAATGCCTCGAAGGGGCCGGCGGTCCGCGCCACCCGCGCACAGGCTGATCGGCGACTCTACAAACAGGCGATCCGCGCCCGCCTCGAAAACCAGCCGAACCTCACGCTGTTTCAGCAGGCGGCGGACGACCTGATCCTCAACGGCGAGCGGGTCAGCGGGGTGGTAACCCAGCTCGGCATCCGTTTCGAGGCTCCCGCAGTGGTGCTGACGGCGGGTACTTTCCTCAATGGCCTGGTACATGTCGGACTGGAAAATTACCGGGCCGGTCGTTTTGGTGATCCGGCGGCGATATCCCTGGCCGAACGCCTGAAGGAAATTCGCCTGCCGGTCGGCCGCCTCAAGACCGGAACGCCCCCCCGGTTGGATGGCCGCAGCATCAATTATTCGCTGCTGCAGGAGCAAGCCGGGGATGATCCGGTGCCCGTGTTCTCGTTCATGGGCACGCGCAGTCAGCATCCGCGCCAGGTTTCCTGCTGGATTACGCTTACCAATACCCGGACCCACGACATCATTCGTTCGGGCCTTGACCGGTCACCGATGTTTACCGGCGTCATCGAAGGCGTTGGGCCGCGTTACTGCCCGTCGATCGAGGACAAAATCCATCGTTTTTCCGGCAAGGACAGCCATCAGATATTTCTTGAGCCGGAAGGCCTCGATACCCACGAAATGTATCCGCAGGGCATCTCCACCAGCCTGCCCTTCGATATTCAACTGGCTCTGGTGCGATCCATCCGCGGCCTTGAGAACGCACATATCACCCGTCCCGGCTACGCCATCGAATATGACTATTTCGATCCGCGCAATCTCAAGGACAGCCTGGAAACCAAGTCGATCGCGGGGCTGTTTTTCGCCGGCCAGATCAACGGCACGACAGGCTATGAAGAGGCGGCAGCACAGGGACTGCTGGCGGGAATCAATGGTGCGCGCTACGCGAAGCAGTTGCCGGCCTGGTCGCCGCGCCGTGATCAGGCCTACCTCGGCGTTTTGGTGGACGATTTGATTACGCGTGGCGTATCCGAGCCCTACCGGATGTTTACCAGCCGTGCCGAGTATCGCCTGTCCCTGCGCGAGGACAATGCCGATTCGCGCCTGACCGAGGTCGGCCGTGAATTGGGTCTCGTGGACGACCTGCGCTGGGACGCCTTCAATCGCAAGCGCGATGCGGTGGCGCACGAAACAGAGCGCCTCAAGGCTACCTGGGTCAATCCGCGTCAATTGCCGGAAGCTGACGCATTGCGTGTGCTGGGGCAGCCGATGGAACGCGAGTACCGGCTGTTCGACTTGCTGCGCCGGCCTGAAGTCAGCTACGCCGGCCTCCTGTCACTGCCGGGGGCGGGCCAAGCGCTTGCCGCTCCGGAGGTCATCGAACAGGTGGAGATCCAGGCAAAGTACCAAGGCTATATCGAGAGGC
Organism: Sulfuritalea sp.; assembly: GCA_044344175.1. GTDB lineage: Bacteria > Pseudomonadota > Gammaproteobacteria > Burkholderiales > Rhodocyclaceae > Sulfuritalea. Next base: position 4,047 of record JBIJDJ010000016.1, on the reverse strand, counting down.
AAAAGGAGGAGATCGATAAAAGCCTGGCGCATGAATCGCTGCAATTGCCGGCCGACATCGATTATGCAGATGTGCCTGGACTGTCCTTCGAAGTGCGTCAGAAACTGGCGCAAAACCGGCCGCAGACCCTGGGCCAGGCCTCGCGCCTGCAGGGGATTACTCCGGCGGCGATTTCCCTGCTGCTGGTCCATCTGAAACGGCGCAAGGCGGCATGAGTCTCACGGATCAGTTGCATGAGGGCCTCGTTGCCCTTGGGCTCGATCTTTCCGACGCAATACAGGCAAAGCTGCTCGGCTATGTTGCGCTGCTGAAGAAATGGAACGGCACTTATAACCTGACGGCGATCCGCGATGAAGGTGAAATGGTTCCTCAGCATCTGCTTGATTCGCTGTCAGTACTGCCGGTATTGCAGGAGTCGGTGCTGGTGGGACGGCGCTGGGCGGATATCGGTAGCGGTGCCGGCCTGCCGGGAATCCCGCTGGCCATCGTGCGGTCGGACCTGGACATGAGTTTGATCGAGACGGTGGAAAAAAAGTCTGCCTTCCAGCGTCAGGCCAAAATCGAACTGGGACTGGCCAATGTCGCCGTGGTCAAGCGCCGGGTTGAAGATCTGCCAGGCGGCCAGTTCGATGCCGTGATTTCCCGTGCCTTTGCCGATCTGGCTGATTTCGTCCGCCTTGCCGGCCATCTGCTGGTGCAGGGCGGGTGCCTTTACGCCATGAAGGGCCAGCTGCCCGAGGACGAAATCAGCCGCTTGCCATCCGGCTGGGCGGTGGTCAATTGCACCCCGCTGAACGTGCCCGGACTGGATGCGCAGCGCCATCTGCTTGTTATTGAAAGAGTCTGACGATGCATATTTTTGCCATAGCCAATCAGAAGGGCGGGGTGGGCAAGACCACGACCGCGGTCAATCTCGCCGCTGCGCTGGCCGCCAACGGCCAGCGCACCCTGCTGGTGGACCTCGACCCCCAGGGCAATGCCACAATGGGTTGCGGGGTGGACAAGCGCAGCCTCAAGTCTTCGGTTTATCAGGTGCTGCTGCAACTGGCGACTCTGGAGGAGGCGCGGGTGATCTCGCCCAGCGGAAAGTTCGACGTGTTGCCTGCCAACCGCGACCTGGCCGGCGCCGAAGTCGAGCTGGTCGATCTCGAGATGCGCGAGATGCGGCTCAAGGCTGCGCTGGCGAGCCACCGGGGCGACTATGACTTTGTCCTGATCGATTGCCCGCCCTCGCTGTCGATGCTGACCTTGAATGGATTGTGCGCCGCCGACGGCGTGATCATTCCGATGCAGTGCGAGTACTACGCACTGGAAGGCCTGTCGGACCTGGTGAACACCATCAAGAAGGTGCACGCCAATCTGAATCGCGATCTGAAAATAATCGGCTTGCTGCGGGTCATGTACGACCCGCGCAACACCCTGTCGACCCAGGTTTCGGCACAACTGGAGCAGCATTTCGGCGACAAGGTATTCAAGACCCTGGTGCCGCGCAACATACGCCTCGCGGAAGCGCCGAGTTATGGCGTGCCCGGTGTACTTTTCGACAAGGCGGCCAAAGGAGCTCAAGCCTACATGGCGTTTGCCCTTGAAATGATCGATCGTGTCAATTCGTGGAAGGAAAACAACGCATGAATCCACCAAAACAAAAAGGTCTCGGCCGCGGGCTGGATGCCCTGCTGGCTGCCAACAACTCTTCAGAATCCCAGCGCCAGGAAATGCTTGCTGTGGGTATGCTGCAACCCGGCAAGTACCAGCCTCGCACCCGAATGGACCCGGGCTCGCTCGAAGAACTGGCGGCGTCGATCAAGGCTCAGGGACTGATCCAGCCGATTTCCGTGCGGCCGGTAAGCACCGGTCGCTATGAAATCATCGCCGGTGAGCGTCGTTGGCGCGCCGCGCAGATCGCCGGCCTGGCAGAAGTGCCGGTGCTGATCCGCGACATTCCGGACGATGCCGCGCTGGCGATGTCGCTGATCGAGAACATTCAGCGTGAAGACCTCAATCCGCTCGAGGAAGCGGCTGGCATTCAGCGCCTGATCGACGAATTCCAGATGACCCATCAGCAGGCGGCAGACGCCGTCGGCCGCTCGCGCTCGGCCGCTTCCAACCTGCTGCGCCTGCTGCAACTGGCAAAGCCGGCGCAGGACATGCTGATGGCCGGCGACATCGAGATGGGTCATGCCCGGGCGCTGTTGCCGTTGTCCAAGAGTGAACAGGGCCGTATCGCCGCCATGGTGGCGGACAAGGGTTTTTCGGTTCGGGAAACCGAGCGCCTGGTAGCGAGGGAGTTGAATCCACCGGCAAAAAAGAGCGGGGACAAGAAAGCGGATCGTGATCTGCTGCGCCTGGAAGAAGAGTTGTCTGATCGTCTTGGGGCCACGGTCAAGATCAGCTCCAATCGCAAGGGAGGTGGCAGTCTGACAATACGCTTTGGCAGCCTGGATCAACTCGATGGCTTGCTGGCCCGGCTCGATTGAATCGCGTGGAATATGGCGACCAAAAAGTCTCGCTACGACAGCCGGATAAAGACAATTGCATTTGATTTTTGATGGATCGAATCGGAAATGGCGCGTTGCAACATAAAATGTTTGACAACCCATGATCAATGCCCTATATTCGCGGGCTTTCGGACGCGGCCAGGTCTTCTAGATGTTTAGAGCCGTGTTTCATCAAGGCGTCGCGACACTTATCGTTGCCGGGATCGCGTGGTTTTGGGTCGGGCAGCATGGCGCGGTGTCAGCAGGATTGGGCGGCGCGGCGATAGTAATTCCGAACCTGTTCTTTGCCCTGAGTTTATGGGCGGCTGCACGCAGCGGCAGGGCGTCGGTAGCGAGGTTTTTTGCAGGTGAGTTCATCAAGGTCGCGGCAACGCTGGCGTTGCTGGTGACCGTGGCGGGGGCGTATCGGGAGTTGCACTGGCTGGCACTACTGGCGGGCATGCTCGTTGCGCTGAAAGCGAATCTGTTTGTGATATTGATTAAGGCCTGAAGCCCATGGCAGCCGAGCACGCTCCAAACGCATCGGAATACATCGTTCACCATCTTACTAACCTGACCAGTCTGGGCCATACGCAGACGGCTTTGGTTGATTGGACGGTATTCCACCTTGATACCCTGTTCTGGTCTGTTACGCTTGGACTACTGACCGTTCTGTTAATGGCGCGCGCTGCCGCCAGGGCCACTTCCGGTGTGCCGGGCCGTTTCCAGGCCGCCGTCGAAATTCTGATTGAAATGGTCGAGTCGCAATCCAAGTCGATTGTGCATGGTGACCGCACTTTTATCGCCCCCTTGGCGCTGACCGTGTTTGTCTGGATTTTCTTCATGAATGCGATGGACTTGTTGCCGGTCGATCTGCTGCCGCGCGTTTGGGGCAGCATCTACGGCGCCAGCGGGCATGATCCAGCCCACGCCTATATGCGCGTGGTGGCTACCGCCGACATCAACGCCGCCTTGGGCATGTCGTTTGGCGTGTTTTTGCTATGCATTTACTACAGCATCAAGATCAAGGGCCTCGGCGGCTGGATCCATGAATTGTTTACCGCCCCTTTCGGCAATCATCCGCTGCTGTACCCGTTCAACTTTGCGATGCAGCTGATCGAGTTCGTCAGCAAGACCGCGTCGCACGGCATGCGACTGTTCGGCAACATGTATGCAGGCGAACTGCTCTTCATGCTGATTGCCCTCATGGGTGCTGCCTGGGCCGGTACCGTCGGCAGCGGCGTGTTGTGGGTGGGCAGTGTTTTTGCCGGACTCGGCTGGGCCATTTTCCACATCCTGATCATCACGCTGCAGGCTTACATATTCATGATGCTGACGCTGGTATACATCGGCCAGGCACACGAAACGCATTAATTTCCGTTTTCAGTCTTTACCACCTCAAATCTGTTACTAAAGGAGTTGTCATGGAACAAATGGTTGGTTTTGTTGCTCTTGCTGCCGGTCTCATCATCGGTCTCGGCGCTGCCGGCGCGTGTATCGGCATCGGCATCATGGGTAGCCGTTTCCTCGAAGCGTCCGCACGTCAGCCGGAATTGATGAACACGCTGCA
>JBIJDJ010000127.1:0-8410 GCA_044344175.1 Sulfuritalea sp. | reverse complement strand
AAGGCGCAAGATATCGATCCGGCGGAACTCGTTGACCTGGGCGAGAACTACGCCCGCGCCACCGGCTATCCGATCCAGTACCAATGGACGCTGCTGGCGGGCATCAATGACACTGACGCCGAACTCGACGGCATCGTGCGCCTGCTGAAGGACAAGTACGCGGTGATGAACTTCATTCCCTACAACGAAACGGAGAACGACGGCGGCCCCGCATTCCGCCGCCCGTCATGGGAACGCGCGGCGACAATGTCGCTGCACCTCCACCGCCACGGCATCCTCGCCAAACTGCGCCAGTCCGCCGGCCAGGACATCGCCGGCGCCTGTGGCCAACTGCGCGCCCGCAGCATCGCGCACGCCGCCTGAACGTTAGCGGAGGCATCACCGTGCTGACTCTTTCGAGACGACAGTCTTCCTGAATCCGTTGCTCCGCTCGCTTAAAATGGCAATTCATCCACGAGTCGGTCCCCTGGTCATGCGCACTACCTATTTCCCGCAGGGACGCCTTGCCGTTGTCGGCAGGTTTCTGCTGACTTTCATTGTCCTCAACGCGGCAGTGCGTCTGGGTTTGCTGTGGTTCAACGGCGACTTGGGTTTTTTCGCGCCGGCACGCCTGGTTCCGATCTTTGCCATCGGCCTGCTGTTTGATCTCGCGGCGGCGGCGTGGTGGCTGTTTCCTTTCCTCCTGCTGGCGGCACTTTGGCCGGCCGCTGCCCACCGTTCCTTCCACTGGGTCGCCGGCACATTGTTGCTGGTCGTATCGGCCGTGTTTGCGTTTGTGGCGGCATCGGAGTTCTTCTTCTGGAACGAGTTCGCCTCGCGCTTCAACTTCATCGCTGTCGACTATCTGGTCTATACCCGCGAGGTAATCGGCAACATTCGCCAGTCCTACGACCTGCGTCCGGCATTCGCCGGAATCGCCGTCGCTGCCGCGGCACTCTTTGCCGCGCAGTGGCGCCCCTTGCGCGATGCGGCGCGGGCGGCACCGCTGAGTCGGAGGCAACGTGCCCTGCTGGTCGTTGCGGCGTTTGCCTTGCCGGCCCTGTCATTCCTGCTGGTTCAGCCACGCTACAAGGAATTTACCGACGAGGCGCAGGCGGTGCAGTTGGCGGGCAACGGTCATTACGAATTCTGGAGCGCGTTCCGCAACAACGAGATCGACTACGCGCAGTTCTACCGCTCCAGGCCGCTGGCACAGGTCTACAAGGTGTTGCGTTCCGAGTTCGAGCAAATCGGGCCGCAAAACTTTGCGCCCAATGCGCTCATGCCGATTGAACGGGAGGTGATTGCCCGTGGTCCGGAAAAGCGCATGAATGTTGTTCTGGTGACGGTGGAAAGCCTGTCGGCCGATTTCATGACCGCGTTCGGCAACGACAAGGCGCTGACCCCTAATCTCGATCGCCTGGCGCAGGAAAGCCTGTTCTTTACCCGCCTCTATGCCACCGGCCTGCGCACCGTACGCGGGCTGGAAGCGGTCACCCTGTCGTTTCCGCCGACGCCGGGAAATTCGATTGTGAAGCGCCCCAACAATGCCAATCTTTTCACCCTGGGCGAGGTGTTCAACCAGCGTGGCTACGAATCGCTGTATCTGTACGGCGGCTACGGCTACTTCGACAACATGCAGGACTTCTTCGGCGGCAATGGCTACACCGTGATTGACCGGCTGGCCATTGCCAAGGAGAACATTCATCACGAAACCATCTGGGGTGTGGCGGATGAGGATTTGTTCACCCAGGCGCTGCAGCAACTCGATCAGCGGCACGCGGCGGGCAAGCGGTTTTACGCCCACATCATGACCACCAGCAATCACCGGCCTTTTACCTATCCGGAAGGGCGCATCGACATCGCCTCGGGTACCGGGCGCGACGGGGCGGTGAAGTACACCGACTGGGCGATTGGCGAATTCCTCCGCCAGGCACGCACGCGGCCCTGGTTCGATGACACCGTATTCGTCATCCTCGCCGACCACACGTCGGGAGGCCGCGGCAAGACCGACCTGACCATCGAAAACTTTCATATCCCGCTGATGATGTGGTCACCGAAGCACATCAAGCCGGCACGAATCGATACCCTGGCCTCGCAGATCGACGTCGGCCCCACGCTCCTGGCCTTGTTGAACGTCGGCTACCGCTCGCGCTTTTTCGGACACGACATCCTGCATGACGGGCCGGCGCACCAGCGCGCCTTCATGGCCAACTACCAGACGGTGGGCTATCTGGAGGACGGCATTCTCGTGGAGTTGCGGCCGCAGCGGCGCTGGCGCCTGGTCGATGCCGAGACAGGCAAGGAACGCGCCCACGACGAGCGGGGCATGCGCATTCTGGAGGAGACCGTGAGCTATTACCAGGCGGCCGCGGAGGCCTATCGCTCCGGCGCTCTGGCGATGCCGGGGAAACCCTAGCCGCGCTTGCCTGGCCGCGTTGATAACTTTAGTTTGCGGCAAAAGTCGGCGCTGGCGCCACGGCGCCGGCGCCGGTCTTCGTCAGGTTTCTTCCGCCTCCATCTTGATGGCGCCGCAGGGACACTCGGCGACGCACATGCCTTGCAATACATATAAACGTATATATAATAAATGGCATGAGAATTACGTGGAAAGCCGCCAGGCGCACGGCCAACCAGAAAAAGCACGGCTTTGATTTCTCCGATGCCGAGCAGGTTTTCAACGGGCCGACCTTCACGGTCGAAGATGCTCGCGAATACGACGGCGAGCAGCGATTCAACTCAACCGGTTTTCTTGGCATGGTCATTGTGACAATCTGCCACACGGAAACCGAAAGTGAAATACACATCATCTCCATGCGAAAGGCGGACCCCCATGAAATCGAAATCCTCTCCCGCTACCTCTAAGTCGCCCCGTCTGCGGGTGGGCATGAAGGATGTCAGCCGCGATGAATTCTCGGCGGCGGTCAATGAACGGCTCGGCAAGCAGCGCGTTTCAATCATGCTCGATGGTTCGGTCATTGCATTCTTCAAGGCAAAGGCCGGGGAACGCGGCTACCAGACGCTCATCAATCAAGCCCTCCACCAGATCATGACCGGCGAGCAGATCGAATCCACCTTACGCCGCGTAATCCGCGAGGAACTGCATGTAACTTGAGGTGGAGGCGATGCCTTGGAGCTTCGGGGGCGTCGAAAATCGATTCGGGTTCGCGGAAGAGTCGACGTCTCACCAGTTCCGGCATTTTGAGAACATTCAAGGTCGCGCAACCAATTCGTAGACCCCGTACCACTGAAAGTCGGCGCTGGCGGGACGGCGCTTGTCGGCCATGACCTGCCGGCCGCCATATTGTTCAGCTAAGGCAGGACCTGGGACAAAGCGGCCATAGAGGCCGAGGAGGTTGAATCTCCGCAGCCGACCATACCTGCAGGTCGCGGTTTTTGAAACCGGTCATTACTATTTTCGCAATAACGTGCCCAAAAAACGGGCTGAACACCCCGCGCCAATTGCGAAGTCATCTACCGCGACTGATCAACATTGGAGCAGTCGGATTCCTATCGACCGCAAAACGCGCTTTTGCTGGCAAAGAGGAATTGTCGAAAATCTTTACAGTAAAGAAAATAGGAATTGCCAAAAAACCCCTATCAACATGATTAACAAGCGATCGTTTGAAGGGGGAGGAAGTGGTCAGGAAGTGGTCAGGAAGCGCTTACGTCATTGAACGGAAGCGCGGTACTCCATTCGACTGCCGTACCGCCGGCGCCGACTCTTGCCTTGGCGGCTTGATCGTTACCCGCCCTCAGGCTTTGGCGGACGGGCCTGCGGTCGCGAGAAAGCGCAGGGCCAGAACGGTGATGTCGTCAGACTGCGCTGCCCCGCTTGCGAACTCGGCCACCGTCTCGCAGAGTTGCGTCACGATCCGGCGCGGATCGCCGACGCCGATGCGACAAAGCTCCTGCTCCAGCTTCGGTTCGGAATACTCCATGTCCGCCGGGTCGCTTGCCTCGGTTACGCCATCGGTATAGAGCAGAAAAACCTCACCCGGTTGGAGGCGGCATTCCATCGATTCATACTCGCTTTCCTCCATCAGGCCGATCGCATTTCCCTGCGGGACGTCGACAAAGCGAAACCCCGCACCGTTGCCTAGCAGGGGTGAGCCGTGACCGGCATTCGAGTAGGTGATGTCGCCGCTGCGTAGGTCGAGCACGCCGCAGACGACGGTGACGAACATGCAGCGATCGTTGTTTTGCGCAAGCTTCTCGTTCACCCGGGCGAGGACCCGGTGCGGCTCACGGCTTTGCGGGGCCTCGACGCGAAACAGGGTCATTGCCCGCGCCATGAACAGAGCAGCGGCCACACCCTTGCCCGAGACATCGCCGATGATGAAGAACAGGTGATCGCGGTCGACCAGAAATGCATCGTAGAAATCGCCTCCGACCTCCCGTGCCGGCAGCATCGTGGCGTAAAGGTCGAACTCGCTGCGATCCGGATACAGGGGGAAGCTTTGCGGCAGCATGTTGATCTGGATTTCGGCGGCCATCACCAGGTCGCGCTTGATCTGGGCAAACGCCATTTCGTCGCGCAGCTTTTCGATGAACATGTCATTGCTGCGGCGAATCCGTTCTGCCTGGATCGCCAGCAGGTTGCGCGCAACGCCGGGCAGGACCATCAGCCGCTTCCAGACCGCATCTTCATCGATGATCAATATCCGGCTGCGGGGCTCCGCCGTAACCCGGGCCGAGGCGGCGCTGCCGTCTGCGATCGACATTTCGCCGACGGACTGCCCGATCGTCAGGGCAACCGGGTGCGGTGAATCCTCGGTCCCCAGGTCGAGCGTCATTTCTCCGGCGAGCAGAACGTAGACGTTGCGATTGACGGCGCCGCGGTCGAGCAGCACGGTGGCTTGCGAATATTCGACGATGTCGCATTGATCCAGCGCCGCGTTCAAGGCCTGTTCGGGGACGCCCTGAAACAGCCTCACCAGCGCGCTCAGGCCGAGCTGGCGGCGCTGGCCCCGTCTGCGCTCGCCGGTCGCCAGGGGTTCCGGCGCACAGCCGCCGGCAGGCTCGGCCGGCGGTTTGCTGCGCCGCCGGTCATTGCGATTCAGGTACTGTCCAAACTTTTGCCGCACGTTGTCTCCCCAGCCCTTGATCGATCAGTTGCCAGACGCCAATGGCGGCGCGGATTCCCCACCGTCGTCGCCCGATGCAGCCCCCCAGCGCACCAGAAAGCTGGTCCGGTTGGCGTCCCCGATCCGCTGGTAGATGATGCGCTCGGCGTTGCTGCGCATCATCAGGATGCCCAGCCCACCCGGCTCGGCTTCTTCCAGGCTTTCCGGGGCAGGGCGGGTCCGGTGACTGGCAGGATCGAATGCTATGCCACCGGCATGGAATGTCAGCCAGACCGTACCTGCCTGCGGGGTGCCGCTTGGCGTCAGCTTTAGCACTATCGGCACGACGCGCGCGGCCTCACCCCCGTGCGCCAGCACATTGGCCAAGGCCTCGTCCAGGCAGATGTCGAGCTTGTAGCGTGCGTCGACCGGCACGCCATGTGCATTGCAGACCGATTCCAGCCAGTTCGTGGCACGCGAGAATTCGCCCGCTTCGGCGGCGATCGAAAGGATTTCCTCTCGATCGCCGGTCTGCGACTGCATGCGTCCCTCAGGACGGCAAGGATGCGATCGCGTCTTCCTGCTTGACGAAGACCGGCAACAGGGCATCGGTCACGGTGGTCTTCAGCGTCTTCATGACTGCGGCGTTTACACCGACGACGACAACCATTTTTCCTCCGGCCGCCTTGAGTTTCTTGCCGTTGGCGACCAGCGCCCGGATGCCTACCGACGAGAGAAACGTCACTTCCCGCAGGTCGACGACGATATTCCGGTTGCCCTCGGCCAGTTCGCCCAGTTTGGCTTCGATCTTTTCGGTCCCCTGGACATCCATGCGATCCACCAGGGTAATTACGCGAAGCTTGTCGGATACGTCCTTGCAGCTGATGCTGGCCATGATCGATTCTCCCGTCGAAATGAGTTTCTGTTGTTGTGCGACAACCCGAGGCTGCCGAGCCCTGCGATTCTACGACACCGCTGCAAATGGAAGGCGATCCGCTTCAGGGTCAGTGTCGAATTGCATTCAGAGACACCCGGAACCCCCTGCCACCGGCGCCGACTCCCTGCTTTTCGCCCGGCGCCCGCGTGCAACGACACCACGCTCGCCAGCGTCATGGAGGTGGGCTACTTGTCCACCGGCGAAGCTGGCAGCAGCGGCAGCCAGCGGCCCAGGGCGTCTGCGAGTTGCCCGCGCGTGAAGCGCTTGCTCAGATAATCGTTCATGCCGGCCGTCAGGCAGCGCTCGCGGCCTCCCTCGACGGCGTTGGCGGTCAGGGCGATGATCGGGAATCTGGCCGGCAGCCGGCCATCGCGCTGCAGGGCGCGGATTCGCAAACTTGCCTCGAATCCGTCCAGCTCCGGCATCTGGCAATCCATCAGGACGAGATCGAAGCGCTCGCACAGAACACTGTCAAGCACGGTCCTGCCGTTGTCGGCCAGAGCGTGCTCCACTAAGGATAGGAATTTCAATGCCATTTTCCGTGAGTATCCGGGGCCATTGAATCGTGGCCAATCGCCGAATCGGCGAGCGCATGTTCTGAAATCTCTGTTCGGGGACCTGCTGCCCCATGTCTGAGGCCGTGCTGGCGACCGAGTCACCCGATTCATCGTCAATATGCCTGACAGATCAGGGTGGTATGACTGCTATTGGGAAGGGCGCATTAAGTTAGGTCTCCGCCGAGCTAACGTGGTACGCCAGAAACATACTCTACGTCCGCAATGCGCAATGACCTGTCGTAGTTGCGTAGGCGCCGGAGCGGCAGGTCAGGTACCAAACGGCCAGATCAGCACCCTTCAGCGCTGGCAGGCAAAAGTCGGCGCTGGCGCCACGGCGCCGACGCCGACTTTCCTCAGATTTCTTCCGCCTCCATCTTGATGGCGCCGCAGGGACACTCGGCGACGCACATGCCGCAGCCCTTGCAGTAGTCGTAGTTGAACTCGAAGCGCTTGCCGGGGCCGAGCTTGATCACGGCGTTGTCGGGACAGACGCCGTAGCAGTTGTCGCATTCGAAGCAGTTGCCGCAGGAAAGGCAGCGGCGCGCCTCGAACAGCGCGGTGGTTTCGTCCAGCCCGCCTTGCACTTCCTCGAAGGTCGATTGGCGGCGGATGATGTCGAGCATCGGCCGTACCGTCTTCGGTGCGTCGGCGTAGTACCAGGGGTTGAGTTTCTCGAACTGGGCAACTTCGTGCTTGGGCGCCGGGGCGTAAGTCTCGCCGCGCAGCCAGGCGTCGATGTTCTTCGCCGCCTTCTTGCCGTGGCCGACGGCCACCGTGACATTGCGGTCGGCCGGCACCATGTCGCCGCCGGCGAAAATGCCGGTGTGGCCGGTCATCATGTTCGGTGCGACCTTGACCACGCCGTCCGTAACTTCCAGTCCCGGCACGCCGTTGAGCAGACCGAGGTCCACGTCCTGACCCAGGGCCAGCACCACGGAATCGGCTTCAAGGGTCTCGAATTCGCCGGTCGGCTGCGGGAACCCCTTGTCGTCGAGGGCCATCTTTTCGATGGTGATTTCCTTGTCGCCAGCCTGCTTGATGGTCGACAGCCACTTCACCATCACGCCTTCCTGCAGCGCCTCCTCGATCTCGAAGTCGTGCGCCGGCGCCTTGTCGCGGGTGCGGCGATAGACGATGATCGGCTCGGCGCCCATGCGTTTGACCGTGCGGGCGACGTCGATCGCGGTATTGCCGCCGCCATAGACCACCACGCGGCGGCCGAGCAGGGGCTTGTCCTCGCCTTCCATGCTGCGCAATACCGAGATCGCATCGACGATTTTCGCTGCGTCGCCCGAGGGAATCATCGCCCGCTTGCCGATGTGGGCGCCGACAGCGAGAAAGGCCGCGTCGAAGCCGCCCTGTTTCATCTCATCGAGGATGTTGTCGACCTTGCTGTTCAACTTGACGGTGACACCCAGGTCGACGATGCGCTGCATCTCGGCGTCGAGCACTTCGCGCGGCAGGCGGTACTTGGGGATGCCGAAACGCATCATGCCGCCCATGTAGGGGCCGGCATCCATGACCGTGACGCCGTGACCGAGGCGCCGCAGGTGGTAGGCCGCCGACATGCCCGAGGGTCCGGCACCGACGATCAACACCTTCTTGCCTGATTCGGCGGCGGGCGGCGCCAGTTGCCAGCCCTGCTTGACCGCTTCGTCGCCGAGGAAACGCTCGACCGAGTTGATGCCCACGGCCTCGTCGATCTTGCCGCGATTGCAGGCTGATTCGCAGCTGTGGTAACAGACGCGGCCCATGATCGCCGGGAAGGGGTTGTCGCGCGTCAGGTGGCGCCAGGCGGCTTCGTAGCCGCCCGATTCGGCGTGGAACAGCCAGCCCTGGATGTCTTCGCCGGCGGGGCACTGGCTGTTGCA
>JBIJDJ010000118.1:0-9102 GCA_044344175.1 Sulfuritalea sp. | reverse complement strand
CATGATTACCCCCCAGGAAGCGCTCCAGCGCACCATCGAACACCGCGAAATATTCCACGACGAAATGCTGCACCTGATGCGGCAGATCATGCGGGGTGAAATCTCGCCGCTGATGGTTGCCGCCATCCTCACCGGACTGCGCGTGAAGAAGGAAACCATCGGCGAAATCTCCGCTGCCGCCATGGTCATGCGCGAGTTGTCGACCAAGGTCGAAACGCCGCACAACCCGAATTTCGTCGACATCGTCGGTACCGGCGGTGACGGCTCGCACACTTTCAACATCTCCACCGCCTCGATGTTCGTCGCCGCCGCCGCCGGCGCGACGGTGGCCAAGCACGGCAACCGCAGCGTGTCATCCAAGTCCGGCTCGGCCGACGTGCTGGAAGCGCTGGGCGCGAAGATCACCTTGAGCCCGCAACAGGTCGCCGAATGCATCGAGACCATCGGCTGCGGCTTCATGTTCGCCCCCAACCATCATCCGGCAATGAAGAATGTCGCCCCGGTGCGGCGCGAAATGGCGGTGCGCACGATATTCAACATTCTCGGCCCGCTGACCAACCCGGCTGGTGCGCCGAACACCCTGATGGGCGTGTTCCATGCCGACCTGGTCGGCATCCAGGTGCGAGTCATGCAGCAACTGGGCGCCGATCACGTCATGGTGGTCTGGGGCAAGGACGGCATGGACGAGATATCGCTGGGCGCCGCGACCCTGGTCGGCGAACTGAAGAACGGCAAGGTCACCGAGTACGAAATCCATCCCGAAGACTTTGGGCTGGCGATGGTCTCCAACCGCAGCCTGCGCGTCGCCGATGCCGCTGAATCGAAAGCCATGCTGATCGAGGCGCTGGAGAACAAGCCCGGCACGGCGCGCGAGATCGTCACGCTGAACGCGGGCGCGGCGCTCTATACCGCCAACCTGGAGGACTCGATCGGCGCCGGCATCGCCCGTGCGCGCGAAGCCATCGCCAGCGGCGCGGCGCGCAAGAAGCTCGATGAATTCATCGCCTTCACCGGCAAGTTCGGCTGATGTCCGACATCCTTGACAAGATCCTCGCCGTCAAGCGCGAGGAGGTAGCGGCGGCTTCTGCTGCCAGGCCGCTGGCAGAGATGCGCGCTGCGGCCGAAGCACAGACGGCGACGCGTGATTTTGTCGGTGCAATAAGGGCAAAAGTTCCCGTAGGGACGCACCGCGCTGGCGCTGGTGGCACGGCGGTCATCGCCGAAATCAAGAAGGCCAGCCCATCGAAGGGCGTCATCCGGGAAGATTTTCGTCCAGCCGAGATCGCCGCCGACTACGCGCAGCATGGTGCGGCCTGTCTATCGGTATTGACCGACCAACAGTTCTTCCAGGGCGCGGAAGCCTACCTGCGCGAGGCGCGCGCGGCCTGCGCACTGCCGGTGCTGCGCAAGGACTTCCTGGTCGATCCGTATCAGGTCTACGAAGCGCGCGCCATGGGCGCCGACGCCATCCTGCTCATCGTCGCCGCGCTCTCACTGGTACAGATGCGGGAGATGGAAGCCATCGCCCATGGCCTGGGCATGGGCGTACTGGTCGAATGCCACGATGCCGCCGAACTGGACATCGCGCTGCAATTGAATACGCTGCTGATCGGCATCAACAACCGCAACCTGCGCACCTTCGAAGTCTGCCTCGACACCACGCTGGAACAGCTTGGCCGCATTCCGGACGGGCGCATCGTGGTCACCGAGTCGGGCATCCTCGCGCCGGCCGACGTGGCACTGATGCGCGCCAGCGGCGTACATGCCTTCCTCGTCGGCGAAGCCTTCATGCGCGCTCCCTCGCCGGGCGCGGAGTTGGCCCGGCTGTTCGCCTGAACGCAGAAAGTCGGCGCTGGCGCTACGGCGCGGGGATCAGGCGCAGCTGTTGCCGGTCGATTCCGGCACACCCAGCTTCTTCAGGATGGAATCGAGGGGGCAAAACCGGGTGAAACCGCTCTGGAACAGGTTGGCGCCGACGAAGGCGGTGAACCACAGCCAGGACAACTTGCTCAGGTCTGCCTGGCCCATGACGTGGGCGAGGACCAGCGAGGTCATGATGAAGAATCCGGCGACGATGCGAACGATTTGATTGACGGTCATGTGAAGCTCCTTATTTGGGTTTGACGATACGGCTTTGCATCGCCGCGTAATACAGCACCGGGATCACCACCAGCGTCAGCATGGTGGATACCAGAATGCCGAAGATCAGTGACAGCGCCAGGCCGGCGAAGATCGGGTCGTCGACGATGAACAGGGCGCCGAGCATGGCCGCCAACCCGGTCAGCACGATGGGCTTGGCGCGGACAGCGGCGGCCTGGATCACGGCCTCGGCGAAGTCCATTCCCCCAGCCACCTGCTCGTTGATGAAGTCGACCAGCAGGATCGAGTTCCTCACGATGATGCCGGCCAGCGCGATCATGCCGATCATCGAGGTCGCGGTGTATTGCGCGCCGAACAGCGCATGGCCGGGCATGACGCCGATGATGGTGAGGGGGATCGGCGCCATGATGATCAGCGGCACCAGGTAACTCTTGAACTGCGCCACCACCAGCAGGTAGATCAGGATCAGGCCGACCGCGTAGGCCGCGCCCATGTCGCGGAAAGTCTCAAAGGTGACCTGCCATTCACCGTCCCATTTCAGCGAATATTGCGCGTAGGGGTCCTTCGGCTGCTTGATGAAGTATTCGCCGAGCGTGCCGCCCTGCGGCAGTGAAACGCCTGCCAGCTTGTTGCGGATCTCGAACATTCCGTACAACGGCGAATCGAGCTTGCCGCCCATGTCGCCGGTGACGAAGACCACGGGCAGCAGGTCCTTGTGGTAAATCAGCTTCTCGCGCAGCGTGCGCTTGATCTCGACCACTTCGGAAACCGGCACCAGCACCCCATCCCGACCGCGCACCTTGAGCTTGAGCAACTGGTCGATGCTGTTCTGGCGCTCGGCCGGCAGCACGATGCGCACCGGGATCTCGTACTTCGCATCGCCGTCATGCACCGGCGTCACGTCCTCGCCGGAAAGTCCCATGCGCACCACGTCGACGATGTCCTTCTGCGCCACGCCGAGCAGCGCCGCCTTGGCCTGGGCCACGCGCAGTACCAGCTTTTCGGCATCTTCGTCGACGCTGTCATCGACGCCGATGATGTCGGCCGTGCTCTCGAAGGCGGCACGCACCTGCTTCGCCACGGCGATCTGACCCGCGTAGTCGGGACCGTAGATTTCGGCCACGATCGGCGACATCACGGGCGGTCCCGGCGGCACTTCGACCACCTTGGCATTGCCGCCATGCTTCAGTGCCACGGCCACGACGCGGTCGCGCACCGAGACGGCGATCTCGTGACTCTGACGATGGCGCTGTTTGCTGCCGACCAGGTTGACCTGGATGTCGCCCATTTCCGGCGCGCTGCGCAGGTAGTACTGCCGCACTAAACCGTTGAAGTTGATCGGGCTGGCGGTGCCGGCATAGGCCTGATAGTCGGCAACTTCCTCAACCTGGGCAATCTCGGCGGAAATCTCGCGCAACACCTTGGCTGTTTCCTCGAGCGGCGTGCCGACAGGCATGTCGAGCACGATCTGGAACTCGCTTTTGTTGTCGAAGGGCAGCATCTTCAGCACCACTAGCTTGAAAAAGCCGAGGCTGACCGACGCCAGGATCGCGACCAGGATGCCGAGCCACAGCTTGCGTCGCGCTGCCTTGCCGGTACGCGGATCAAGCAGTGGCGTCATGAGGCGGCGGAAAAATCTGTCAGCAGAAAAAGCAGAAAAAGGGGCTTGGTTCGATTTTTGTGGTTGTGAAAAATCGAGCCTGGCCCCTTTTTCGTGCTTCATCAGCTTCAGCGCGAGCCAGGGCGTGATGACGAAGGCAATCGCCAGCGAGATGAACATGCCCATCGAGGCATTGATCGGGATCGGGCTCATGTAAGGGCCCATCAGGCCGGTTACAAAGGCCATCGGCAGCAGGGCCGCGATCACCGTGAAGGTGGCCAGTATCGTCGGCCCGCCGACTTCGTCGACGGCCGGCGGGATGATTTCCCACAGGGGTTTGTCCGGATGCAACAGGGTCCAGCGGTGGATGTTCTCCACCACCACGATGGCGTCGTCGACCAGGATGCCGATGGAGAAGATCAGGGCGAACAGCGAGACCCTGTTCAGCGTGAAGCCCCAGGCCCAGGATGCAAAAAGCGTCGCGGCCAGTGTCAATGTCACCGCAGCGCCGACGATCACGGCCTCGCGCCGGCCCAGCGCGGCGAGCACCAACAGCACGACGAAGGCCGTGGCGAAGACCAGTTTGCCGATCAGCTTCTGCGCCTTGTCGGTCGCCGTTGCGCCGTAGTTGCGCGTCACGGTGAATTCGACCCCTTCCGGAATCACCGTACCCTTGAGCGCTTCGGCGCGGGCGATCACGGCTTCGGCCACGTCGGCGGCGTTAACGCCGGGCTTCTTCGATACCGACAACGTCACTGCCGGGAACTCACCCTTGCGGTCACCATGCCAGACGTAGCGTATCGGCTGGTCGGCACCGTCGACCACTTGAGTGACATCGGCCAGATACACCGGCTTCTTCTCGAAGACGCCGACCACCAGGCGCTTCACGTCGGCGGCGGATTCGATGTAGGTCCCGGTCTGCACCAGGATTTCGCGGTTGCCGGCGACCAGGGCGCCGGCCGGCTGCGAGGCGTTCGACACCTGCAGCGCCGCCTTGAGGTCCTGCGCCGTGATGCCGTGCGCATTCATGCGATCGGCGTCCATGACGACGCGGATCACGTGGCCGGGGCCGCCGATGGTCGCCACGTCGCGCGTGCCGGGGATGCGCTTGAGGTCGATCTCGGTGGCGCGCGCCACCTGCTGCATTTCGAAGGCCGACTTCAAGGGATCGGTGCTGTGGAAGGTCAAGGTCACGATCGGCACGTCGTCGATGCCCTTTGGCTTGATGATCGGCTCCATGACACCCAGATTCGGCGAAAGCCAGTCGCGGTGCGAATTGATCGTGTCGTAGAGCCGCACCAGGGCCTGGATCGGGTCCTCGCCCACCTGGAACTGCACCGTGATTACGGCCATGCCGGGGCGGGAGACCGAATAGATGTGCTCGATGCCGGCGATGCGCGACAGCACCTGCTCGGCCGGCCTCGTCACCAGCGCCTCCACGTCCCGGGCCGACGCGCCGGGGAAGGGCACGAAGACATTGGCCATGGTGACGTTGATCTGCGGTTCTTCCTCGCGCGGGGTGACCAGCGTGGCGCCGATGCCCAGTAGCAGCGCAATCAGGGCGATCAGGGGCGTCAGGGAATTCCTGAGGAAGTACTCGGCGATGCGGCCGGAAATGCCCATGTCAGGCTCCGGCGTCAGCGCGCTGCGGCAGCAGGCGCCGCCTTGAGCTCAATGCCGGTTTTCAAAGGCGTGAGGCTGACCCGCTCGCCGGAGTTGATGCCGGCCAGGACTTCGAGTTCGCCGCCCGCGACGGCTTCGCCGAGGCGGACCTGGCGCAGGCGCGCGCCGCCTTTTTCGTCGAGAACATAGACGGCGGTGACTTCACCGCGGCGCAGGACCGCTGCCGGGGGAAGGGTGATCTTCTGCGTCTTGCCGATGACAAAATGGGCGCGCACGTAGGTGCCGGGCACCACGCCCTCGATGTTTTCGGGAAGATAGAGCCTTGCGGTTGCGGTGTGGCTGCGCGTGTCCACCGTCGGCAGGATTTCGATGCGCTGCACGTCGATCCAGCGTCCGCTCTCGGGAAGCTCGATGCGAGCGCGCACCGACTTCTTCAGCTCGGTCAGCTTGTATTGGGGCAGGCTGGCAATGACTCGCAGGCCCTTGGGATCGAAGATCGTAATCAGCGGCTTGCCGGGCGTGGCCATTTCGCCGGCCTCGACGTGGCGTTCGGCCACGACCCCGGCGATCGGCGCCGTCACCGTGCCATGCGAGGCGCCGGCACCGGAGGCGGATGCCGCTCCCTGGGCGGCCTTGAACGCGGCCGCCGCCTGGTCGAGCGCGGCCTGGCTGATGAACTTCTGCGCGTACAGATTTTTTGCGCGTTCATAGGCGGCAGCGGCCTGTGCCAATGTGGCGCGGGCGCTGGCATCGGAGCCGGCGGCCTCTCGCGCATCGATGCGCATCAGCAGTTCGCCCTGCTTCACGCGCTGACCAGCATCGGCACGGACCTCCAGCACGCGGCCGGCGATCTGCGCCGCCACCGTGGCCTGGCGCACGGCTTCGACCGTGGCTTCGACGGGAAAACCGAGATCGACGTCGCGTGTCTGGACGACGACGCTGGCGGGAACATCAGCCGCCAAAGAAAAACTCGCCGGCGTTAAGCCGGCGAGGAAGGCAAGGGCGGAGAGGAGGAGAGAGCCCTTGCGGAGGAGAAGTGTCCGTACCACCATGTATATCAGTATATGCTTATATATGAACAATTTCAAGTCCCTTCCCCGAATTCTTTGAGCCACCGGCAATTGTGCTCCGACCGTCCGCCGGGCGCCAGCGATTTGCCGCAATTGACGGGAGTCAACGACTTGATGTCACCGCAAGGCGCATCGTGCGTCGGCCTCAAAATCTATTTTTAGTTTAAATATCAACAATATAAAAGGGGGAACCATGAAACGAATCAAGCTGCTGCCGTCCCGTCGGGCCTGCATCGCCATCGCTTTGGCGTTGCCGCTGGGGGTGACCGCGGTCATGGCCCAGGTAAAGACCCAGGAACAAAGAAGCCCGTCCGAGAAGAGTTACCAGGCGGGTGACGCATCGCCCGTCGGTGCGGCGATAGTCCACCAGAACACCAACCCCAAGGCGCCGCCGATGACCGAAGCGGAGTTCCAGAAGGGTGCCAACATCTACTTTCAGCGCTGCGCTGGCTGCCACGGCGTGCTGCGCAAGGGCGCCACCGGCAAGCCGCTGACCACGGACAAGACGATAACCAGCGGCACCGAATACCTCAAGGTTTTCATCAAGTACGGCTCGCCCGGCGGCATGCCGAACTGGGGCACCTCGGGCGAACTGACCGACGACGAAGTCGACCTGATGGCGCGTTACATCCAGCAGGAGCCGCCGACGCCGCCGGAGTGGGGCATGAAGGAAATGATGGCCTCGCTGAAGATCACCGTGCCGCCGTCCAAGCGCCCGACCAAGAAGATGAACAAGCTCGACCTGGGCAACCTGTTCTCCGTCACCTTGCGTGACGCCGGCGAGATCGCGTTGATCGACGGCAAGACCAAGAAGATCGTCAAGATCCTCAAGACCGGCTACGCCGTGCATATCTCGCGCATGTCGCAATCCGGTCGCTACCTCTACGTCATCGGCCGCGATGCACGCATCAACCTGATCGACCTGTGGATGGAAGAACCTTCCAACGTAGCCGAGATCAAGGTCGGTCTCGAGGCGCGCTCGGTGGAAACTTCCAAGTTCAAGGGCTATGAGGACAAGTACGCGATTGCCGGTACCTACTGGCCGCCGCAGTTCGTCATCATGGAAGGCGACTCGCTAAAACCGCTGCGCATCGAATCGACCCGCGGCATGGTGGTCGGCACCCAGGACTACCATCCGGAGCCCCGCGTCGCCGCGATCGTATCGTCGCACTACAACCCCGAGTTCATCGTCAATGCCAAGGAAACCGGCAAGATCCTGGTGGTCAATTACAAGGATCTGACGAACCTCAAGATCACCAGCATCAATGCGGCGCAGTTCCTCCACGACGGCGGCATGGATTCGACCGGGCGTTACTTCATGGTCGCGGCCAACGCCTCGAACAAGATCGCCGTGGTCGACACCAAGGAAGACAAACTGGCTGCGCTGGTCGACGTCGGCAAGGTGCCACACCCCGGTCGCGGCGCCAACTTCATTCATCCGAAGTTCGGTCCGGTCTGGGCCACCAGCCACCTCGGCGACGAGACGATCAGCCTGATCGGCACCGATCCGAAGAAGCACAAGGATCAGGCCTGGCGCGTGGTGCAAACCCTCAAGGCGCAGGGCGGCGGTTCGCTGTTCATCAAGACCCATCCGAAGTCGACCAATCTGTGGGTCGATACACCGCTCAATCCGGAGGCTGCCAACAGCCAGTCGATTGCGGTGTTCGACATCAGGAATCTCGACAAGGGATACGAAGTGTTGCCGATCGGCGAATGGGCGGGAATCAAGGATGACGGCGCCAAGCGGGTGGTCCAGCCGGAATACAACATGGCCGGCGATGAAGTCTGGTTCTCGGTGTGGAGCGCGAAAGACAAAATTTCCGCGCTGGTCATCGTCGACGACAAGACGCGCAAGCTGAAAGCCGTGATCAAGGATCCGAAACTGATCACGCCGACCGGCAAGTTCAATATCAATAATACCCAGCACGACGTGTATTGACATAGCCGCAAGCCGACGGGTGCCGATATCCATTGGCCGGATACCGGCGCCAGTTGCGCTGTATGATCCCGAGGACCCATGAAAGAGCACCTGTCATCACAGATCACCCGCAACTTCAGGAAGTCGCTGAGCGAACTTCCGCTGTTCGCCCACCTCGCACCAGCCAACCTGGACGAACTGGCTCATGACACCTGTAACGTCATCTACCAGAGAGGACAGGCAATCTTCCGTGCGGGCGACATCGTCGCCCATCTGCATGTGCTGGTCTCGGGCCAGGTAAAGCTCTCGCTTTCCTGCAGACGGGGCAACGAGCGCGTGCTGGAACTGGTGAATCCCGGGCAAGCCTTCGGCCACGCCGAACTCTTCGTTCCCGGGCCCTACCTGATGTCCGCGTTCGCCGTGAAGACAGCGCATGTGCTGGCAATCCGCCGTGACACGCTGTTCCGCGTCATGGTCAACGAACCCGGCATCGCGCGCCGCGTGATCGAAGTGCTGGCCCGCCGCCAGTTGGAAACCGAAGCGGACCTCATCGCGCAAAACTCCTGGTCGCCCGAACAACGCCTGCTGGGCTATCTGCTCGAACTGGCCGGGCCGCATCGGAAGAGCGCGGGTGAAACCACGGTGACGCTGGAAACCAGCAAGAAAGTGCTCGCCTCCCGCTTCGACATGCAGCCGGAAACCCTTTCGCGCAACCTGCGCGACCTCAGCGAAGCGGGTCTGATCGTCGTCAACAAGAACCGTGTTTTGCTTCACAACGCGGAAATAGAACG
>JBIJDJ010000117.1:0-9144 GCA_044344175.1 Sulfuritalea sp. | reverse complement strand
GATGATCCTCGAAATCGACGAAGACCGTCGCCGCATTTCGCTGGGCATGAAGCAGTGCATGGCGAACCCGTGGGACGATTTCGCGATGAACCACAAGAAGGGCGACAAGGTTCGCGGCGCCATCAAGTCGATCACCGATTTCGGCATCTTCATCGGCCTGCCCGGCGGTATCGACGGCCTGGTGCATCTGTCCGACCTGTCCTGGTCTGCCACCGGCGAAGAGGCCAAGCAGAACTTCAAGAAGGGTGACGAAGTCGAGGCCGTGGTGCTGTCCATCGATGTCGAGAAGGAGCGCATTTCGCTTGGCGTCAAGCAGCTCGATGGCGATCCCTTCACCAGTTTCGTCGCGACTCACGACAAGAACAGCCTGGTGTCCGGTACGGTCACCAGCGTCGATCAGCGTGGCGCGGTGGTCGATCTGGGTGCCGAAGTGGAAGGCTATCTGCGCGTTTCCGAGTTCTCGCGCGAGCGCATCGAAGACCTGACGCAGCATCTGAAGGTCGGCGAAACCATCGAGACCATGATCATCAACGTTGATCGCAAGACACGCTCGATCAATCTGTCGGTCAAGGCCAAGGATCAGGTGGAGCAGAGCCAGGCGATGCAGAAACTGGCGGCAGCCGACAGTTCGGCCAGCAGCGGCACGACCAATCTGGGCGCGCTGTTGAAGGCCAAGCTCAACCAGAACCAGTCGCAATAAGCCTGATCCCATGACCAAATCGGAACTCATCGCCCGGCTGGCAGAGCGCTTTCCCCAGCTCGTGGCGAAGGATGCCGACTTCGCCGTCAAGATGATCCTCGATGCCCTCACCGCGGCGCTGGTGCGCGGTGATCGCATCGAGATCCGCGGCTTCGGCAGTTTCGCGCTGAACTACCGGCCGCCACGGATCGGTCGCAATCCCAAGTCCGGAGAAAAGGTGCAGGTACCCGAAAAGTACGTGCCACATTTCAAGGCCGGCAAGGAATTGCGGGAACGGGTCGATTACCGGCCATGAGTTGGGTTGTTTCAGCCTGCATCAGGGCGGTATCCCGGACGGGTGCCGCTTTTTAGTTTCTGCCCCACCGCTTGACGCCGACAAGGCCGGCGTCAAGCTGCATTGAGTCCGCTGCGCTGCATTTTTTCGTCCCTATTTATCCGTGACCACTCTGCTCAAGCTTCTCGTCTGGCTGTTGCGTATCGCGGTCTTCGTCGGGTTGTTCGGCCTGGCGATCAAGAACAGCGGGCCGATGGAACTGCGATTCTTCCTCGATCAAGCCTGGACGGCGCCGATTTCGGTGGTCATCCTCGCGGTGTTCGCCATCGGCGTCGGGGTCGGACTGACTGCGGCCCTGGGCGTCTTCCTCCGCCCGCAACGCACGGCCGATCGCGAGCCGCGCTGACTGGCATGACTTCGACAGACGTCCAAAATAATGAAAGTCATGCCATCTTTCCCCCATCCCCACCCCAGCCCTCCCCTTGAAGGGGAAGGCGATTATGGGTCGCTGACGCGACTTTCACGGTAAGGCCATGGAAATCGAACTCTGGTGGTTGCTGGTCCTGCCGGTCTTTTTCGGCCTCGGCTGGATTGCTGCGCGCATTGATATCAAGGAACTGCTGAAAGAGTCGCGCGCCTTGCCGCGCTCCTATTTCAAGGGCCTGAATTTCCTGCTCAACGAACAGCCGGACCAGGCCATCGAAGCCTTCATCGAAGCGGCGCGCGTCGATCCGGAAACCATCGAACTGCATTTTGCGCTGGGCAGCCTGTTTCGGCGGCGCGGCGAAACCGATCGCGCGATTCGCGTGCATCAAAACCTGATCGAGCGCGACGGCCTCTCACCGGCCCAGCGGCTGCATGCCCTGTCCGAACTCGGTCAGGACTATCTCAAGGCCGGCCTGCTCGATCGCGCTGAGGAAATTTTCGTCAAGCTGCGCGGCACCGATCGCGATGAGGAAGCGCTGAAAAACCTGCTCGAAATCTACCAGCAGGAAAAGGAATGGGCGAAAGCCGTAGACATTGCCGAAGCCATGCCCAACCATTCCGATCATCTCTGGCAAAAGGCCATCGCCGAGTTTCGTTGCGAAATGGCGGCCAATGCAATGCTGAATGATCATCACGACGAGGCGCGACGCCTGCTTGATGATGCGCTGCAGGCCAACCGCAAATGCGTTCGCGCAACCCTGCTGCAAGGCGACCTGGCGGCAAAAGTCGGCGCCGGCGAGACGGCGATTGAGTGCTGGAAGCGCGTCGAGCAGCAGAATCCGGTATATCTCGCGCTGGCCGCAGAAAAGCTGTTGGCGGCGCATATTCAGTTGGGCCGCAAGGACCAGGGCATCCAGTTGTTGCGCGGCTGGCTGGAACGTCATCCCTCGCTTGACCTGCTCGACGCGGTATTCCGTTCTGAACTCGACAACGACGGTGCCGAGGCAGCTTATGCGTTGGTGCGTGACGAGTTGCGGCGCAATCCGACGTTGCTGGGACTCGACAAGTTGCTCGAGGCGCAGATTCTGCTGGCTACACCTGAAACCCGCCCCGATCTGGAACTGATCAAGAACCTGATTCACAACCACACCCGCCGCGTCGCGCGCTATCGCTGCGATGCCTGCGGTTTCAAGGCCCGGCAGTTCTACTGGCGCTGCCCCGGTTGCGGCGGTTGGGAAACCTATCCGCCCAAACGCACCGAAGAATTCGATATTACCCCGTAGGAAACCATGAAAATTACAGTCATCGGTACCGGTTACGTCGGTCTGGTATCGGGCACCTGCCTCGCGGACGTCGGCAACGATGTGCTCTGCCTCGACCTCGATGCGGCAAAAATTCGAACCCTCAACGCCGGCGGCATTCCGATCTACGAGCCGGGTCTGGAGGCGATGGTGAGGAAGAACGAGGCGGCCGGGCGCCTGCGCTTTACCACCGATGTCGAAGCCGCTGTCGCCCACGGCGTCATTCAATTTGTCGCCGTCGGCACGCCACCCGGCGAGGACGGTTCCGCCGACCTGCAGTACGTGGTGGCCGCGGCACGCAACATTGGACGCCATATGAACGGCTACAAGGTTGTGGTGAACAAATCCACGGTCCCGGTTGGCACCGCCGACATGATGCGCGCGGCGATCGCCGCGGAACTGCAGGCACGCGGCGCCAACATCGACTTCAGCGTCGTCTCCAATCCCGAATTTCTCAAGGAGGGCGCGGCGGTCGACGACTTCATGAAGCCCGATCGCATCGTGGTCGGCGCCGACGATGCGCGCGCGGTCGAATTGATGCGCGAACTTTACGCACCCTTCCAGCGCAACCGCGAACGCCTGATCCTGATGGACGTCAAGAGCGCGGAACTGACCAAATATGCCGCCAACGCCATGCTGGCGACCCGCATCAGCTTCATGAACGAACTGGCCAACCTGGCGGAAAAGCTCGGCGCCGACATCGAACTGGTGCGCAAGGGCATCGGTTCCGATCCGCGCATCGGCTTCCATTTCCTTTATCCCGGCGTCGGTTACGGCGGCTCCTGCTTCCCCAAGGACGTGCGGGCCCTGATTCGCACCGCGCGGGAGGCGGGCCAGGGCTTGCAAGTGCTGCAGGCCGTCGAGGCCGCCAACGACGCCCAGAAAAACGTGCTGGCGCAAAAGATCACGCAGCGCTTCGGCAAGGATCTCGGCGGCAAGACCTTCGCCCTGTGGGGCCTGGCCTTCAAACCGAATACCGACGACATGCGCGAGGCATCGAGTCTGGTGCTGATTGCCGACCTGCTGGCGCGCGGCGCATCGATCCGGGCCTACGATCCGGTGGCCACGCACGAAGCGCAGCGTGTCCTCGGCGACAACCCGCGCATCAGCTATGCGTCGACCCCGATGGAAGCACTCGATGGTGCCGATGCCCTGGCCATAGTCACCGAATGGAAGGAATTCCGCAGCCCCGACTTCGGCGCGATCAAGGCCAGGCTGAAGACGCCGGTGATTTTCGACGGCCGCAATCTCTACGATCCGGCGACACCACGCAAGGCCGGACTCGAATATTTCACGATCGGCCGTCTATGAGCCCGATTCCTGATACCTCCGCCACCCGCATCCTGATTGTCGGCGACGTGATGCTGGACCGCTACTGGTTCGGCGACGTCTCGCGCATTTCGCCGGAGGCACCGGTGCCCGTGGTCAAGGTCGAGCGCATGGAAGAACGTCCGGGCGGCGCGGCCAACGTGGCGCGCAACTGCGCTGCGCTGGGCGCGCGCGTGACGCTGTTGTCGGTGGTCGGCGCCGACGAGGCAGGACAAAGCCTGGCAAAGTTGCTGGGCAACTCCGGCATCGAGTGCAGCCTGCACGAGGATGCCAAGCTCAGCACCACCGTCAAGCTGCGCGTGATCGGTCGCCAGCAGCAACTGCTGCGCATCGACTTCGAAAATGCCCCGGATCATGAGGTGCTACAGACCAAGCTGGCCGATTTCGAATCGCGCCTGGCCGCCTGCGATGTCGTGATCCTCTCCGATTACGGCAAGGGCGGTCTGGCCCACATCACGGAAATGATTTCCCTTGCCCGCGCCGCCGGCAAGCCGGTGCTGGTCGATCCCAAGGGCGAGGACTACGCCCGTTACGCCGGCGCGACGCTGCTGACGCCCAATCGATCCGAGTTTCGCGCCGTCGCCGGCCGCTGGAAGGACGAGGCGGACCTTGCGCAGAAGGCCGAGCGGCTGCGCAAGGAACTGCAACTGGATGCCTTGCTGGTGACCCGCAGCGAGGAGGGTATGACGCTGTTTTCGTCTGCCGGCATGACGCATGAGCCGGCACTGGCGCGCGAGGTTTATGATGTCAGCGGTGCCGGGGATACGGTCATCGCCACGCTGGCGGTAATGCTGGGCAGCGGCTTGCCCATGCAGCAGGCCATGCGCCAGGCCAATCTCGCCGCCGGTATCGTGGTCGGCAAGCTGGGTACTGCGACGTGCAGCCTGCAGGAACTGCAGGCTGCAGTCGCCTAAGGTGACGACCATCCCCCCGGCCCCCTTCCCGGGGAAGGGGGTGACAAAGAATGGCGGGCTTTGCCCGCTTGATATGGAAGGCTGAGGAATTTATGTACTACGTTGTCACGGGCGCCTGCGGGTTTATCGGCGCAAACCTGGTCAAGGCGCTCAACGAGCGCGGCATATCCGACATCATCGCGGTGGACAACCTGACGCGCGCCGACAAGTTTCTCAACCTTGCCGATTGCGAAATCGCCGACTATCTGGACAAGCGCGAGTTCCTCGAAATAGTCGAGAATGGTCAGCTCGACGGCGGCATCGAGGCCATCCTGCACCAGGGCGCCTGCTCGGACACCATGGAAACCGACGGCCGCTACATGATGGCCAACAATTACCGCTTCTCGCTGGCCCTGCTGGATTTCTGCGCGGAGCAGGAGACCCCATTTCTATACGCCTCGAGTGCCTCGGTGTACGGCGGTGGCGGGGTGTTCCGCGAAGAACGCGAGTTCGAATCGCCGCTCAATGTCTATGGCTATTCGAAATTCCTCTTCGACCAGGTGGTGCGTCGCCGAATCGGGCCAAATGCGGCGGGCGCCGACTCCCAAGTCGCGGGCTTCCGCTACTTCAATGTCTATGGCCCGCGCGAGCAGCACAAGGGGCGCATGGCTTCGGTCGCCTTCCATCATTTCAACCAGTACCGCGCCGACGGCAAGGTCAGGCTGTTCGCAGGCCATGCCGGCTACGGCAACGGCGAGCAGCGCCGCGATTTCGTGTATGTCGGCGACGTGGTCAAAGTGAACATGGACTTCCTCGAAAGCCGGACCTCGGGCATTTTCAACCTCGGCACCGGGCGCGCGCAGAGCTTCAACGAACTCGCCGCCGCGACAGTTAATGCCTGCCGTGCGCTGGAGGGAAAGCCGGCACAGCCGGTGGCCGAACTGGTGGCCGACGGCATCATCGAATACATTCCATTTCCAGACGCGTTGAAGGGCAAGTACCAGAGCTTCACCGAGGCCGACCTCGGCCAGTTGCGCGCAGCCGGTTACCAGATGGACTTCGCGACGGTGGAAGAAGGTGTTGCCGAGTATGTGAAATGGCTGGCGCGGTGAAGTTCAAGTCGCTCGAGGATTTCGTCGGCAATACGCCGCTGGTGCAGCTCAAACGCATTCCCGGCGCGGAGCACGAGCGGCGCAACAACGTGATCCTGGCCAAGCTGGAAGGCAACAATCCTGCGGGTTCGGTCAAGGACAGGCCGGCCCTGGCGATGATCACCCACGCCGAGGAACGCGGCCGCATCAAACCCGGCGACACGCTGATTGAAGCCACTTCGGGCAATACCGGGATTGCCCTGGCCATGGCGGCGGCGATGCGCGGCTACCGCATGATCCTGATCATGCCGGAGAACCAGAGCATGGAACGTCGCCAGTCCATGCGCGCCTTCGGCGCCGAACTGGTGTTGACGCCCAAGGCCGGCGGCATGGAAGCCGCGCGGGACCTGGCCGACAGGATGATGGCCGATGGCAAGGGTGTCGTCCTGGACCAGTTCGCCAATCCGGACAACCCGCTGGCGCACTACGAAACCACCGGGCCGGAAATCTGGCGCGACACGGAGGGCCACATCACGCACTTCGTGTCCAGCATGGGCACCACGGGCACCATCATGGGCTGCTCGCGCTACTTCAAGGAAAAGAACCCGGCGATCCGCATCGTCGGCTGCCAGCCCGAAGAAGGTTCGCAGATTCCCGGCATCCGCAAGTGGCCGGAAGCCTACCTGCCGAAGATCTACGACGGATCACGGGTGGATCAGGTCGAAAACGTGGGCCAGAGACAAGCCGAAGAAATGGCGCGGCGGCTGGCGCGCGAGGAGGGCATCTTCGCCGGAATTTCCTCCGGCGGCTCGCTGGTCGTGGCCTTGCGCATCGCCAGCCAGGTGGAGAACGCCGTGATCGTCAGCATCGTCTGCGATCGCGGTGACCGCTATCTGTCGACCGGGGTATTCCCCGCCTGAGAGCTTGTGAATAAATCTACTGCGCGTGCCGGATCGGGGCTTGAGCGGCTCATTTGGCAAACCCGGCTATCCTCATGTACAAAAACGTACATTCCGGTAGCTGCGCTCCGGCCGCACCCCGCTGCGGCCCGCTCGCTACGATTTCTTCACAAGCTCTGAGCCCGAGTGCCAGGGACAGCCGGCGACCGGCTTCCCCGGAACTTATTTCTTCTTGCCGAGCCCGAGGCGAAACTTCTCGAGCCGGGCTTCGTAGTCCGCGGCATCCCCGTATTCCAGGAAGCGCGCATAGTGCGCATGGGTGCCGAGTATCTTGCGCGCGTGCTTGATCGGGCAGAAGTACTCTTCGGTGCGCGCCAGAATCTCGGTTGCGTAGGCAACCAGTCCGTTGCCGTAAGCGCAATACGTGCAGTGGAATTTTTCGATGAAGTTCAGGTATTCCAGGTGCCGCCGGTCGTAAACGAAGTAATCCGCCCGGGTCACCTTCGCAATCCGGTAGATCGGAAAACATGCCGCCTGATAGAAGCTGATGAAAAAATCGAGGATCGCCATCGGCACGATCATCCCGTAGATGATCGGCCCGGTGATCAGGTTCTGCGGGCGGTAGGTGACCAGCCAGTGGAAAAACCCCGACTTGAGCCGGCGATGGGCCTGCCGGATGGATTCCTCGAACTCGACGCGCTTGCCCTTGATCCGGTACAGCGCACTGGCTTCCTGTTCGTGGAGCGCCAGGCGCAAATCCTCTTCGAGCAGGGACATCTGTTCCAGCAGGTGGCGAATTCGGTCGTTCATGAATGGCTCCAGTTGCGGCAAGGCCCCACTGGAGCAGGCCGCTCAGGCGGGTGCTGCGGTCGGCAACGCGATCTTGTTGTCTACGCTGAACTGATAGTCGCGGAAGATGTGCTCGGCCGTGAGCAATTCGTACTTGCCTGACGCATCCTGCCGCGACGTATCTTTCAGGCGGTAGGTGTAATGGCCACAGGTCCAGAGTTCGAAATTGCGCATCTGCGTGCACAGGCAGGTCTTGTCCCACACCCTGATTTTCTTGGCGTCCGGGTGCAGCGCGACTTCGCGGTTGTAGGCCTCGATATACTGGCAACTGCCCTTGGCATCGAGCAGATAGCCGTAGGCCTCGCAATTCGGCCGGATGCCGTCGCCGATGGCCGGGCTGTTCTTCAGCATGCGCATCGGGTAGCCGGTGGGGGAAATGGTATTCACCTCGATGTCGGCCTCGCTCGCCTTGAAGTATTCCTGCTGCACATCTTCCGGCAGGCCGCATTCCTTCGACACCGTGAAGCGCGTCGCCACCTGCACCGCCGCCGCGCCCGCCTCCATGAAGGCGACCGCGTCCGATCCGGTGAAAATGCCGCCGGCGGGAATCAGGGGGATGTCGAGCTTCTCGGCCTTCATCCATTCGCGGATCTCGGTCACGATGCTGACCAGATCGTACTTTGCCCAGTCCATGCCGAAACCCAGGTGGCCGCCGGCCAGCGGCCCCTCGATCACCACATAATCGGGCAGGCGATTGGTGCGTGCGCTCTTCTTCAGGAACAGTTGCAGGGCGCGCAGGGAGGAAACGATGATGCCCAGCTTGACGTCGCGGAAACGCGGATGCTCCTCGATCAGCCCGAACGAACCCAGATGCAGTCCTGCCGCCAGGGTGACGCCGTCGATGCCGTTGTCCAGAGCGGCCTTGAGACGGACGCGCAGGGTTTCCCTGGGGTCGTTCATGGTCAGCTTTTCCATGCAGTTGGCGAAGATCATCCCGTCGCCGCGCTTGGCCTCCATGGTACGACCGACATGCAGGGCGGTGGCTTCCGCCAGCAGGCCGAGGTCGAACTTGACTACGGCCTTTTCGGTATTGGCGACGTTGAACTTGTATTGCCGCAGCTTGTTCTTGACGTACTTGGTGTTGAAGCGGCGGTCGGAAACCGTGGGTACCATTGCGTCGGAGATGTGGCCGATGCCGCCTAGGCGCGCGGCCTCCAGCGCGAGTTCCGCGGTCGAAATGTCCACGCCCATGCCGCCGACCATGATCGGTACCAGTTCCTGTTTGCCCAGCCGCAGGCGAAAATCATCGACGCGCTTCATTGCAGGGTTTTCCAATATTTTTCAGGCAGTCATTATCGCCTGTCTGCAGGCCGTTCTGTTGCGGATTGCGGGGAAAATTCTGCCCGACTCACGCCAACAGCTGCAACAGGGTTTCCCCGTAG
>JBIJDJ010000116.1:0-9148 GCA_044344175.1 Sulfuritalea sp. | reverse complement strand
CAGCGCATCAGGGGTCTTGTAGAACTTGACCTTGTCCTTGGTCTGGAGCTCGATGTAGTCCTTGGAATAGCGATCGATGGCCTTCCACGACATGTCGGCAGAGGCGGCTTCCACGGCATTGTTGATGATCGACTTCATCTTCACCGGCAGCGCGTCGTACTTCGGCTTGTTGAACATGATCTCGAAGGTCTCTGCACTCTGGTGGTAGCTCTGCAGCATGCAGACCTTGGACACATCGGGGAAACCGAGCAGGCGATCGGAGGTGGCGTTGTTGAACTCGGCTCCATCAAGCAGGCCGCGGTCCATGGCCGGCACGATTTCGCCGCCGGGCAGCGCATTCACCGCCGCGCCCATGGCCGTGAACAAATCGATGGCGAGGCCGTTGGTGCGGAACTTGAGGCCCTTGAAATCTTCCGGCTTGGTAATCGGCTTCTTGAACCAGCCCAAAGGCTGCGTCGCCATCGGGCCGTAGAGGAAGGACTGCACCGTGGTAATGCCGATGGAGGCGTAGAGTTTGGCCAGCAGTTCGGCGCCGCCGCCGTACTTGTGCCACGACAGCAGCATGTTGGCGTCCATGCCGAAGGCCGGACCGGAATTCCACAGCGCCAGCGCGTTCTGCTTGCCGTAGTGATAACCCAGCACGCCGTGGCCGCCGTCCAGCGTGCCCTTGGACACGGCCTCGAGCAGACCGAAAGCGGGTACCACGGAGCCGGCCGGCAACACCTCGATCTTGAGGTCGCCACCGGTCATGTCATTGACCTTCTTGGCGAAGTCCTGCGCGTACTCGTGGAAGATGTCCTTTGCCGGCCAGGTCGATTGCCAGCGCATGCTGATCGGGCCGGCCTGCGCCTTGGCGATCATCGGGAAACCCGCGGCAACGGCACCCACTGTGCCGGTAGCGGCGGCAGCGAGGAACTTGCGGCGGGACGGTTTCTGCTCGGGTTGCTTGGTGTCGGACATAGTCTCCTCCTGGAGTAATTGAAGAATTTGCGGTCGCTTGAGCGTCTGCCGCTGCGACCTGCGGTATGGATTTCGAAACTTCGGTACTGCGACTGACGGATCCACTTTACCAGAAAGAGAATTTGTCTGACAATAGGACAACAATTTAAAAATACCCATGCCAGCGCATACGCCTCCAACTGCCGACCTGAACACCGAAATGAGCCGCATCGCGCGGCCCTTGCGCCTGTCCGAAGAGGTCTCGGGCGATCTGCAGCGCCGCATTGCACGGGGCGAGCTCAAGGCCGGCGATCGCCTGCCAACGGAAAAGGCGCTGGGAGAAGTTTTCGGCGTCAGTCGCGCCGTGGTGCGCGAAGCCGTTGCCCGGCTCAAGGCCGACGGCCTGGTCGAAACCCGTCAGGGCTCAGGCGCCTTCGTCGTCGAGGCGCCGAAGACCATCAACCTGCGCTTTTGGCAGGGTGCCGGCCCGGAACTCGACGAATTGCGCGACATCTTCGAGCTGCGCGCCATGGTCGAAGGCGCGGTCGCCGAACTCGCCGCGCAACGCCGCGACAAGAAGGATCTCAAGGCCATGGCCGAACAGTTGCAAGCCATGGACCAGGCGCTGGCCGCAGGTCGCGACGGCACCGAAGCCGATGACAATTTCCACATCGCCATGGCCAAAGCGACACACAACGCCTACATCGGTCGGCTGGTCGAATTCCTCGGCCGCCATTTCTCCGATTCGCGCAAGCTGTCATGGCACGGCACCCGCAGGGAACTTGCGCATCCGCACGAGGCCCAGCGCGAGCATCGCGCCCTGTTCGAGGCGATTGCCAGCGGCAAGGCCGAAGCGGCGCGGCTTTGCGCCCAGGACCACCTGCGCGGCGCCGCCGGACGTTTCGGCATCAAGCTGGCGCTCGACCTTGAGCGCACACTTCCGGCGGCGGTACCAGCCGCAACCAAGACCCGCAGCAAGCGCTAAACTACCCGCCGCACCTGCCACCAACCACTCCACCTGCCTCCATGCTCGACATCTCCACCGCCGCATTCTGGATTGCGGTACTGCAAATCATCCTGATCGACATCCTGCTCGGCGGCGACAATGCCGTGGTCATTGCGCTGGCCTGCCGCAAGCTGCCGCCCGAACAACGCAAGAAAGGCATTTTCTGGGGCGTGATGGGCGCCATCGGACTGCGCATCGTCCTCATTTTCTTTGCCCTGCAACTGCTGGCCGTGCCCTGGCTAAAAATCGTCGGCGCGCTGCTACTGTTCTGGATCGGCGTCAAGCTGCTGGTGCCCGAGGAGGACGCCCACGGCGACGTCGCGGCATCGACCAACCTGGCCGGCGCAATCAAGACCATCATCATCGCCGATGCCGTGATGAGCCTGGACAATGTCATCGCCGTGGCCGGCGCCGCGAACGGCAGCATGCTGCTGGTCACCTTCGGCATCCTGGTCTCGATCCCGATCGTGGTCTGGGGCAGCCAGCTGGTGCTGAAGCTGATGGACCGCTATCCGATCGTGATCACCGCCGGCGGCGCCCTGCTGGGATGGATCGGCGGTGGCATGATGGTGAGCGATCCGGCCCTGCCGCCGGACCTGTTTGCGGCCCTGCCCTATCCCAAGCAGTTGATGTCCGCCGCCGGAGCGCTGCTGGTAATTGCCATCGGCAAGTGGCTGGCGCTGCGGGCCGCACCGCGCGCCGCTGTCGAACTGACGGCCGGTGATTCCACGAAAGGTTCATCATGACGCAAAAATGGCTGGTGCCGATCGACGGCTCCGATGTCGCGCTTCATTCCATAGGCTGGATCATCAGGCACGCCGCAGAATATCGCGAGCCACCGCAGATTCTGCTGATCAACGTGCAGATGACGCTGCCCAATGACATCGGCCGCTTCATCAACGCCGAGACGCTGCGCGAGTTTCATCTCGAAACCGGCATGGCAGCACTCGCCGCGGCGCGCGACCAACTGACCGCAGCCGGCCTTGCCCCCGAGGTGCACGTACTGGTGGGCGACCCGGCCACGGCGATCAAGGAATTTGCCGACAGCCATGGCTGCAGCCAGATCCTGATCGGCACCCGCGGCCACAGCGGATTGGCCGGTACGCTCTTGGGATCGGTGGCGATGAAGGTGGTGCATCTGGCCAAAGTGCCGGTGCTGCTGGTGCGCTGACACGCCGTATCGTCGGCGCCGACTTTTCCCATCGCCGCTGCCGTCCTCCTCGCCGCCACAGGCGGCCTGATTTCGTCGCCCCTTCCTTGGGGCGGAGGCGGGGTTTCGTGGAGCACTGCTCCACGCCGCCGCAGCCGGCCTGCCTTCGTCACCCCCTTTCCCGGAAAGGGGGCCGGGGGGATTGTCCATCACATATGCTTCCCACCCGCCGCTACGCGGTGGGTGGGAAGTCCGCCGATAAGCCGGGTTCTGTCGTGGGCAACCATTCCTCTGGGACCGCCGTTACCGACGGCCTCTAGCAGCCTACCCGGGAGCGACGCGAGCCACGCCATTACTCCCCTATTTGGCCTTGCCCCGAATGAGGTTTGCCATGCCGTCCGTGTTACCACGTCCGCGGTGAGCTCTTACCTCAAGGCCGCTTGCACGGCCTTGACGCACCTTGCGGCATCGCTTTCGCGACACAACAAGCCACGCCACCATTTCACCCTTACCTGATCTCCACCCAGCTCATTTAAGAGAGACCTTGCCGCCTTGCGGCGTCAAAGTCAGGCGAAGCCATCGGCGGTATCTTTCTGTTGCACTGTCTGTCGCCTTGGGTCCGGCGGCTTGCGCCGCCCGACTTATAGCGCCCGGCCGTTAGCCGGCATTCCGCTCTATGGGGCCCGGACTTTCCTCCAACCACTTTCGTGATCAGCGGTTGCCTGGCGAACTTCCCGCCCGCATTGTACGCGGCGGGCGGAACTGGCGCGTGTCGTCGTAGTAAGCAGGCTGCTCGTTGTCCGTCGTGGCGCCTGGAATCCCGAGCAGGGGCAGTGGTTGCCAGTCGCGTGGCGAAAAATCCCCACCATCGAACAGCGCCGCCAGGCGCGAATCAAGCGGCGCCAGTGCTGCCGCCACCGGCAATTCCAGCCACGCCGCATCGACCTCGATGAACAACGCCTTGCCGCACAGGCCGGCAAAGGGCGCGGCCAGCGCATCGTGGCTGGCATGGCCGAAGACCTGGAAGCGCGTGCTGCGCAACAGCTCCTCGCGCCGCTCGACGAAGACCTCGCGCCAGCGATGGGCACACAAGACCTGCCACAGATCCGACGAAGTTCCGGCGACCACCACGCCGCACTCGTCGAACTGGGTCAGCGCGTCGCGCAGCGCGCCGCGTTCTGCGCTGCCCCGGCGGCGCGCGTCGGCAATTGCCGCATGGTGGCGCCGGTTGAGCGCCGCCTTGGCCAGCGGCCAGACCAGCCAGATCAGCGCATTGAACAAATCATGCCGGTTGCCGGGACGCGTCGCGATCTCGCCGGAGAGGAAAGCCCGCTCCTCGTAACCGTCCGGACCGCCAGCGGGTTCGACAAAGCGCAAGGCGACGCCACCGCCCGTGACCAGCCCGCGTTCGCGCGCCATGGCATTTAGCCGGAGCAGGTCCGGCGTGCCACTCGCCAACCATGGCTGAAGAAACGCCGATAGCGAATGGAGTTCTGCGGAAATCTGCGTCACGACCCGACGCAGCGAATCAGACCAGGCGCCATGCGACCGATTCGCTGGCACGCAAGGGTACCAGCCGGTCGCTGTCCGTATAGTCGAGACTCGCCGGCACCGTCATCGCCTCGCGTCGCAGCGTGATCTGCTGCGTATTGCGCGGCAGCCCGTACCAATCCGGGCCATGGAAACTGGCGAAAGCCTCCAGTTTGTCCAGTGCTCCGGCCACCTCGAAGACTTCGGCATACAACTCGATGCCGGCATGCGCGGTGTAGCAGCCGGCGCAGCCGCAGGCCGCCTCCTTGGTGCTTTGCCCGTGCGGCGCCGAATCGGTGCCGAGGAAGAATTTCGGATTTCCTGAAACCGCCGCGGCGACCAGTGCCTGGCGGTGGCTCTCGCGCTTCAGCACCGGCAGGCAATAGTTGTGGGGACGGATGCCGCCGGCAAAGATCGCGTTGCGGTTGAGCAGCAGGTGATGCGCGGTCAGCGTACCCGCTACATTCGCACCGTGTTCCAGCACGAAGGCGATGCCGTCCCCGGTGGTGATGTGTTCCAGCACCAGTTTCAACCTTGGAAACTCGCGCAGCAGCGGCTGCAGCACGGTGTCGATGAACACCGCCTCGCGATCGAAGATGTCCACCGCCGGATCGGTGACTTCGCCATGAACGAGCAGTGGCACGCCAAGTTGTTCCATGCGCGCCAGGGTTGCAGTGCATTTCTTCAGGTCGCTGACACCTGCAGCGGAATTGGTGGTGGCGCCGGCCGGATAGAGCTTGACGGCATGGACGAAG
Organism: Sulfuritalea sp.; assembly: GCA_044344175.1. GTDB lineage: Bacteria > Pseudomonadota > Gammaproteobacteria > Burkholderiales > Rhodocyclaceae > Sulfuritalea. Next base: position 3,768 of record JBIJDJ010000116.1, on the reverse strand, counting down.
CCGCTGGCTTTCACAGCATCGATTTCGGCCGGCGGCATGTTGTCTGTGAGGTAAAGCGTCATCAAGGGCGTGAAGCTCATCCCGGCGGGCAGCGCAGCAAGAATCCTGTCGCGGTAATCCGCGGCCAGCGCCACCGTGGTCACCGGCGGCTTCAGGTTGGGCATGACGATGGCGCGGGCAAAGCGGCGCGCGGTATCGGGCAGGACGGCGGCGAGCGCCGCGCCATCGCGCAGGTGCAAGTGCCAGTCGTCGGGGCGTGTCAGTGTCAGGGTTTGCATGGGCGAATTATAAATCCCGGGCCTTCAGCTCCAGCGCCCGCGCGTACAACGCGTTCTTCGGCTGGCCGGTAATTTCCGCCGCCAGCTTGGCGGCTTGCTTGACCGGCAGTTCGGCCAGCAGGGCGCTCAATACGCGCTCGGTCCCGGCATCCATGCCTGCGCGCGGCGGCGGCGCGGAAACCACCAGGACGAATTCGCCGCGCTGGCGGTTGGCGTCCGCCGCCAGCCACGCGGGGGCATCGGCCAACGGCATGCGCTCGATCTGCTCGAACAGCTTGGTCAGTTCGCGGGCAATGACGATATCGCGCTGCGGCTCGAGAATTTCCACGAGGTCGGCAACCGTTTCCGTCACCCGATGCGGCGCCTCGTAGAACACCAACGCCGCGTCGACGCCTGCCAGCGCCTGAATCGCCGTCCTGCGGGCGCCGACTTTTGCGGGCAGGAAGCCGACAAAGAGGAAATGCGGATCGGTCAGCCCCGCTGCCGACAGCGCCGCGATTGCCGCGTTCGGCCCCGGCAGCGGAATCACGCGGAAGCCCGCGGCGCGCACTGCGGCGACTGTGCGTGCTCCGGGATCGGAAACGCCCGGCGTACCGGCATCCGACACCAGCGCGACAGCCTTGCCTTCGCCGAGCAGGCGCACCAGCTTGTCGGCGGCCGCGTTCTCGTTGTGCTGGTGCAGCGCCAGCGTCGGCACCTTGATGCCGTGATGATCGAGCAGATGCCGCGCATGACGGGTGTCCTCGCAGGCGACCAGATCAACGACGCGCAGGGTTTCCAGCGCGCGCAGGCTGATGTCGCCTAGATTTCCGATCGGCGTGGCGACGACATACAATGCATTTTCCATGACCGCCATTCTTGCATGAACACGAGGCAAGCCAAAGGCGCAGCCGCCGAACAACTGGCTGCCGACCATTTGCAGCGCCAGGGCCTCAAGCTCATCGAACGCAATTTCCGCGTCCGCGGCGGTGAGATCGACCTGATCTGCCGCGATGGCAAGACCACGGTGTTTGTCGAAGTACGCCTGCGCAGCCGCAGCGATTTCGGCGGCGCAGCGGCCAGCATCACCGCCACCAAGCAGGCGCGCCTGATCCTCGCCGCCCGTCACTGGTTGCTGCGCCACGGTGAAACCCCCTGCCGCTTCGACTGCATCCTGCTTGACGGTCTGGAACTCAAAAATATCGAATGGCTGCGCGATGCGTTTTCCGCTGATTAACGGCCTGTTTCGCCGATCCTGCAAACACTGTAGGGCCGGCTTCAGCCGGCCTTGGCGGACTGAAGTCCGCCCCACAGCACAGGCACTATATGGCAGACGCGCCGCCGGCGTCCTGCTGCAACTGATCCTCGGCCTCGCCGTCAGCCTGACGGCGCTGGCCGCCGACGTCCGCATCCTGGTGCAAAGCTCGCCGCTGGCGGGATTTCAGTACCATGCGGGCGAAGCCCTGTGGCAGGAGATGCGCGAAGGCGACCGGCTGACCCTGGTGCGCGAAGCCGACAACCCGCATGATGCCAATGCGGTGCGTGTCGAGTGGCGCGGGCAGAAGCTGGGCTACCTGCCGCGCGCCGAAAACCGCACGGTGGCCGCCGCCATGGACAAGGGCGAAGCAATCGACGCCCGCATCGCCAAACTGCGCCCGCACAAGAATCCCTGGCAGCGGGTGCTGATCGAAGTATTTGTTGTACTCTAGGCGCCCTATTCCGGCCTCGGACAGGCGCCCAGGAAAGCTATCCTGACCTGATAAATTCATCGACGCACTAAAACACGATCCATGTCACTCGCCCAACGTATCCAGCAACAATTTCAGGACAGCGCCCAGGTCAAGCTCGCTGCGCTCGCCGCCATGGCCGCGCCGCTCGAAGCCGCCACGCGCCGCATGGCCGCCTGCCTCCAGGCCGGAGGCAAGGTAATGGCCTGCGGCAATGGCGGTTCGGCTGCCGATTCGCAGCACTTCGCCGCTGAACTGGTGAACCGCTTCGAGAAGGAGCGCCCGCCGCTGGCAGCGATTGCACTGACCACCGACACCTCGACCCTGACCTCGATCGCCAACGACTACAGCTACGAAGATGTCTTCGCCAAGCAGGTACAGGCGCTGGGGCGCAGCGGCGATGTGCTGCTGGCGATTTCGACCTCGGGCAATTCGCCCAACGTCATCGAGGCGATCCACGCTGCCCATGCGCGCGGCGTCGCCGTGGTGGCGCTCACCGGCAAAAGCGGTGGCAGGATCGCCGCGCTGCTCGGTCCCGATGACATTAACCTTTGCGTGCCGGCCGAACGTACCGCGCGCATCCAGGAAGTCCACCTGCTCGCCATCCACTGCCTGTGCGATGGCATCGACGCATTGATACTGGGAGAAACAGCATGAACATCCGAACCGACAGCAACAGACAATTACGCAAGCTCATCGCGCTCGCCCTCTGCGTGCCCCTTCTCGCCGGTTGTGTCGGTGCCGCCGTGGTCGGCGTCGGCGCCGGTGCGTTGATGGTCACGGACCGCCGCCCCTCGGAAGTCTATATCGCCGACGAGGGCATGGAACTGCGCGCCTCAAGCCGCATCAGCGAAAAGTACGGCGACAAGGTGCATGTCAATGTCACCAGCTACAACCGGATGGTGCTGCTGACCGGCGAGGTGCCGACCGCGGAGATCAAGGTCGACGTGGAAAAAATCGCTGCCGGCGTACCCGACGTCAAGTCGATAGCCAATGAACTGGCCATCGCCGGGTCATCGAGCTATGGCGTACGCAGCAACGATTCCTACATCACGTCGAAGGTCAAGGCGCGCTTTGTCGATGCCGGCAAGTTTTCTGCCAACGTGGTCAAGGTGGTGACCGAGGCCGGCGTGGTTTTCCTGCTCGGCATGGTCACCCAGACTGAAGCCGATGCGGCGGTCGAGATCGCCCGCACCACCGGCGGCGTGCTGAAAGTGGTGCGCGTGTTCGAGATCGTCAGCCCGGAAAAGGCCGGAACTGCGAGCAAGTCGGCTCCCGCGCCAGCGCAGAACGCCAAGCCGGCGGCAGGCAAATAGGAGCGGCACCGTTTGGCCTGCCCGCCTCCGGCCTTCGAGGCCAAGATCACCGCTCCTGCCGACCTGGCCGGACGCATCGCCGGTCTGCCGCGACCGCTGGTATTCACCAACGGCTGCTTCGACATCCTGCACCGCGGCCATGTCACCTACCTGGCGCAAGCCCGCGCCATGGGCGCCGCCCTGATCGTCGCCACCAACTCTGATGCATCGGTCAAGCGCCTGGGCAAGGGCGCGGATCGCCCGGTGAATCCACTGGCGGACCGCATGGCGCTGCTGGCCGCGCTCGAATGCGTAAGCCTGGTCACCTGGTTCGACGAAGACACGCCGCTGGCGCGCATCCTGGATTGCCGGCCCGACGTGCTGGTCAAGGGCGGCGACTGGCCGCTTGAAAAAATTGTCGGCTACGGGGAAGTGACTGCCTGGGGCGGCAGCGTGCGCTCGATTCCCTTCGTTCACGAGCGCTCGACG